>DASVWH010000019.1:0-26514 GCA_036389715.1 Pyrinomonadaceae bacterium
GATGTTAGTTTCGTTTAAGCCCGCCGACTGTAAGCTAGACGGTGCGGCGTCCGGTTAACAGGTTGATGACCAGAACGACCAGCGCAACCACGAGCAGCAGGTGAATCAGACCGCCGCCGATGCCACCTATCGCACCAATCAGCCACAAGACCAGAAGAACCACCAGGATTGTCCACAACATATCGCCTTCTCCTTTTTTGAGCCTGAGCTACTTTGAGCCAGAGCGTTGACCAAAGCCATCTATTAAGAGCGCACGCTCACCAAAGCCCCCCTCGGAGCATGCCTTCAGAGAGATAGTTCGTCCTTACACCGTGCGGCGTCCGGTCAACAGATTGATAACCAGAACGACCAGCGCCACTACGAGCAGCAGGTGAATCAGGCCGCCGCCGATTCCACCGATTGCGCCGATTAACCACAAGACCAGAAGCACTACCAGAATTGTCCACAACATTGCTGTTTTCTCCTTTTGAGCCTCGCTGATTTAATCTTAACCAGGTTATCCGAACCCGCTGGCTGCTCTGTGAGCAACGGCCGTGCCAATTCTCCGGTGCGTTCGCAGAATCGGACTTAAAGTGAATGTTTGCAGTATTTAGCTGGCCCGGCCGCGGCTTCACGGTTGCCGTGCGGTCAGAAACGGGCGCGGGCTTGTATTAAATCCCTCCAGAGGTGCGCGGGCGGCAGTGTTTGAATCTGGAACAAGGCGCGGTTTTCGGCCTCATTTAGAGCCCCGAACGGCAACCGAAGCCCGACGCCGCTCATCGGAGCTTGCGGCGGCAGTGGTTTGAGCCCGTGCGGGCCAGGCTTCACCGATTTTCGGCTGAATAATTGATAAGACTGGACTTCTTTGGGCGGAGGCTGGTAAAGTACTTGGGAGCGTTCGCGGCTGGTCTACAGGCGGACGCGCTCGTCAGAGTTACTCGGTACTTACCCCGTTCGAGTTGCTTCTATCCGTCGCCGGAAACTTTCTTAATCTGGTTTTCTTTGTAAATCCCATTTTTCGCCAGCGCAGGCGGCTTTCCCCTTTTGTGCCGTCTCGCCCAGGAGATTGTTATGCCGTCCCCTTTACCTCGTTTGCTCCCCCGTTCGCAGAAATCGAGTCTCATCATCAGTATCGGGCTGCTCCTCCTCCTGATAGCCGCCAGTCTTCTGATTATCAACCAGCGCCGCCAGCCCTCCGTCCAGAAGATCAACTCGACGCAGCTGCGCGCCATCGGCGAAAGCTCTACGGCCGGTTCGCTGAGCGTTGACGACGAGCTGTTGACGGTCACTGCGCGCGACGGCTCCGTCTCGCAGGCCATCGTCACCAACGCCGCGACGCAGAATGAGATCGTCAGCACCTTCCAGAAAAACAACATCCCCGTCGAGTTCCACTCGATGAAGCCGAGCGCGCTCTCGACGGCGATGAACTGGTTCATCCCGATTCTGACTTTCGCCGCCCTGGGCTTTGTCGTCTGGCGCGTCTACGCCAGCATGGGCGGGCGCGGCGGAGACTTTAATCTGGTTGACGGCAACGGCAAACAGTCCGTTAATTTCAGCCACGTGGCCGGGGTTGACGAAGCGAAAGCCGAGCTTTCCGAGATGATCGAATTTTTGCGCGACCCGCTCAAGTTCGGCCGCCTCGGCGGGCGCGCGCCGCGCGGCATCCTGATGTCGGGCCCTCCGGGAACGGGCAAGACGCTGCTCGCGCGTGCGGCCGCCAGCGAGGCTGGTGCGCCTTTCCTTTCCGTTTCGGGTTCGAGCTTCCAGGAAAAGTTTGCCGGGATGGGCGCGGCGCGCGTCCGGCGTCTCTTCGCGGAGGCGAGAAAGCTCTCGCCCTGTGTCATCTTCATTGACGAGATTGATGCGCTCGGACGCCAGCGCGGGCGCGGCGGCGATTCGGCCTCCGCCGACCAGGACCAGACGCTCAACCAGCTGCTGGTCGAGATGGACGGGTTCGATCAACTGGCGGGTGTCGTCGTCATCGCTTCGACCAATCGCCCGGACATCCTCGACAGCGCGTTGACGCGCCCCGGCCGCTTCGACCGCGAGATTACGGTCAACCTGGCCGACGCGGGCGGCCGCGCCGAGATTTTGAAGGTTCACTCGCAGGGTCTCAAACTCGAAGAGGGCCTCGACCTGCAATGGATTGCGCGCGGCACGCCCGGCTTTTCCGGCGCTGACCTGGCCAACCTGCTCAACGAAGCAGCGATTGCCGCGACCCGCGACGGGTCTGAAGCCATCGGCCGCCCGCACGTCGAATATGCGCGTGACAAAATCCTGATGGGCGCGGAGCGCCAGGGCTTTATAATGGACGACGAAGAGCGTTATGCGACCGCCGTTCACGAAGCGGGGCACGTCGCCGTCGGGCTCGGCGTCAAGAACAGCGACCCGATTCACAAGGTCTCGATTCTGCCACGCGGGCGCGCCCTGGGCGTCACGCAGTCGCTGCCCGAGCGTGATCGCCTGATGAAGAAGCGCGAGTATCTGGAAGACCAGGTGGCGATGCTTCTCGGAGGCCGCGCGGCGGAGCAGATACTGCTTGAAACGATGACGGCCGGAGCCTCCAACGACATCGAGCGCGCGGTCGAGATTGCGCGCAAGATGGTCACGGAGTTCGGCATGAGCCCGCTCGGCCCGATTCACCTGGGCAAGCCGGAAGACCCGCACAGCCAGGCCCTGCTCGACCGCGTCGAGCACGCGACCGGCGACATCATCAACGAGCAGATGAAGCGCGCCTGTGAGATCGTTGACCGCGACCGCGCAGCAATCGCCCGTCTGGTCGAAGGTCTGATGGAGCGCGAGACGCTCGAAGCCGAAGAGATACGCGAGTGCTTCGGCTTGCGTGCGGCCGTGCGCGCCGCCTAAACTTAGCCATAGCAGCGTTTGTCGCAGGCAGCCCGTGGTAAAAGAGTCTCTCTTACCGCGGGCTGCCTGCTCTCTTGTCCGGGCAGGGCGGGCCGCTTTCGCTTGATTGAGAGGCCGCTTCTCCTGTAAGTTGAGGTCTGAAGGCGCTGCGCTTCACGCCTTAATTCTAGCGTATCAATCTCTCATCAAGTTTTGGCGATGGCATATCCAGGCGTCGCACGGATCGAGCTACCGATTCTACAGGAACTCGTCGCCACGGGCGGGGTTGAGGACGTGCGATTCCTTTACGGGCGGCTTTCGGGCTATTTCCCGCAGCTTGGCCGGGAGGAGGCCGAAGCGCCCGGCAACGGCCATCAGGAGCAGTGGCGCAGGCTGGTGCAGCGAGCCGGGCGGCAGCTCTCAGACAAGCGAGAGATCGAGCGCGCACAGGGGCTCTGGACCATCACACGGGCCGGACGAAAACGCGTGCAGGACGAGGGGCAGAGCTTTTCGCTGGCGAACCCGGAGCAGGGAGCGGCGCGGCCGGAGCCCTTGACGCACGCCGCCGTGCAGCAGATGCTCGTAGAGATCGGGCGCGTGCTCGGCTATCACGCCGAGCGCGAGTTCGAGTACTACGACGTGGTCTGGCGCGCGGACGAGCTGAGCCCGCGCCTGAGCCACGTCTTTGAAGTCCAGCACAAGGGCAACATTGACGCCGCGATGGCGAAATTGAAGCGGGCCTATCAGGCGCAGCGCTCGAAACCTTTCCTGATCGTCGCCAGCGAGCGCGACACGAACCGCGCCCGGCGCAATCTGAGCCAGGCAGGGACGGGCGCATTCCACGAAATCGGTCGCGTGACGGCCATCCTGAGCTTTGAGCAGCTACACAGACTTCACCTCGCGCTGACCTCTGTCGAAGAGCTGCTCGCGGAATTCTTCGAGCAATGACGGCCAACACTAACACCCCTCTTTACCGGCAGTACCTGGACATCAAGCAGCGTTATCGCGACGCCATCCTGCTGTTTCGGATAGGCGACTTCTACGAGACCTTTGACGACGACGCCCGGCTGGTGGCGCGCGAGCTGGACATCGTGCTCACGTCGAAGATGATGGGCAAGAACGTGCGTGTGCCTCTGGCGGGCGTGCCGCATCACAGTCTGGAGCGACACCTGCGCGCTCTCATCGCTCGCGGCCATCGCGTCGCCATCTGCGAGCAGCTGACCGCGGCTCCCGTCAAAGGCGAGAAGGGCGGCAATCTCATCGAGCGCGACGTGGTCCGCATCGTCACGCCCGGAACCATTCTTGAGCCGGGACTATTGCAGAGCAAGGCGAACAACTACCTGGCCGCGTATGTGAGCGACGGCAAACGTGCCGGGATAGCCTATACGGATGTGACGACGGGCGAGTTTGCCGCGACCGAGCTGGCGGCTTCCAACGCCGTGCCGGAGCTTCAACGCATCGCGCCGACGGAGCTGCTGCTGCCGCACAGCAGTCCTGAAGCCGAGCGCGACGCGCTGCCCGGCTTCATCACGTCCTACCGCGACTCCTGCTTCGAGTTTGAGCACGCACGGCGCACCCTGCTCGACCACTTCGGGGCGCGCTCCCTGACGCCGCTCGGTCTCAGGGAACGCCCGCTCGCAGCCGCAGCCGCGGCCGCTATCCTCTCATACCTGCAAGAGACACAGGCGGCAGTCGCTGGACAGTTGACCCGTCTGACGAGCTATCAAACGGAAAACTTCATGCTGCTCGATGCCCAGACGGTGCGCAGCCTGGAGATATTCGAGACCGCGCCGGACGCGCCCTCGCTGCTGCGCGTGCTTGATCGGACGCGCACGGCGATGGGCGGCCGCCTGCTGCGGCGCTGGCTGCGTCAACCCCTGCTCGACGGCGCGGAAATTACAGGGCGGCAGGAGCACGTAGCCTATTTCCACGCGGAGCAGCGGACGCGTGCAGAGCTTTTCGCCGCGCTCGAATCAATTCACGACCTCGAACGGCTCGCGGCCCGCGCGCGCGCAGGCATCTCTACGGCGCAGGAGCTGCTGGCGCTCGGCCAGGGGCTCGAAACGCTGCCGCTGGTGCGTGCCCTGTTGCAGAGGGAAGCGAAACGCTTCGGCTCGCTGCTGGCAGCTCTGCCGCTGTGCGAAGCGGCGGCGGGGCTGGTCCGCCAGGCCATCGCGGACGAATTGCCCGCGCGCTCCGCGCAGGCCGGGATGATTCGCGAAGGCTTTTCGGCGGAGCTGGACGAGCTGCGGCAGCTGCTGCGCAACGGGAAGGCTTACCTGGCCGAGATGGAGCAGCGCGAGCGGGCACGCACGGGGATTAAGAGCCTGCGCGTCGGCTATAACAAAGTGTTCGGCTACTTTATCGAAGTCACGCGCCCGAACCTGCATCTCATCCCGGCCGACTATACGCGCAAGCAGACGCTGGCCGCTGCGGAGCGATTCATCACGCTTGAGCTTAAGGAATACGAGGCGCTCGTCGTCAACGCACAGGAGCGCATAGCGGAACTGGAGGCGAGCCTCTTTCGCCGCGTCTGCCTGGAAATAGGCAAGAGCCGCGACGAGATTCTGGCAGCGGCCAACAGCATCGCCTACCTTGACGTGATCGCCTCCTTCGCGGAGGTCGCGGCCCTCTACGGCTACGTCCGCCCGTCAATCGTTGATTCGCCCGTGCTCAAAGTCATAGCGGGCAGGCACCCGGTCCTGGAACGGCTGGTCCGGGAGGGCTCTTTCGTCGCCAACGACGTAGAGCTGGGCGGCGGGACGGCGTCGCAGATTGCGCTGCTGACGGGGCCCAACATGTCCGGCAAATCCACTTACCTGCGCCAGACGGCCCTCATCGTGCTGATGGCGCAGACGGGCGCGTTCGTCCCCGCCGACGAAGCGGTCATCGGCCTCTGCGACCGCATCTTCACGCGGATAGGTCTCTACGACCGCATCGGGAGCGGCGAATCCACCTTCATGACGGAGATGGTCGAGACTGCGCAGATACTGCATCACGCCAGCCCGCGTTCGCTGATTCTGCTCGACGAACTCGGGCGCGGGACTTCGACTTATGACGGGCTGGCGGTGGCGCGCGCCGTCGTCGAGTATATTCACAATCACCCGAAGATTCTCTCCAAGACGCTCTTCGCCACTCACTATCATGAATTGACGGAACTGGCCGAAGTCCTGCCGCGCATCAAAAATTTCCACGTCGAGATTGCCGAACAGGGAAGCGACCTAGTTTTTCTCTACAGGGTCGTGCCCGGCAACGCGATGAAGAGTTACGGCGTTTATGCCGCCAGGCTCGCAGGGCTGCCGCGCCCCGTCGTGCGTCGCGCCGAAGAGCTGCTCGGAGAATACGAGGCGCGAAATGAACGCCCGGACACTGCGACCGTCAATGAGGCGCGCGAGCACACGCCCGCCGTTACGCCCGCGCGCGCCTCCGAACTCGCGCTGGCCCTGCTCGACCTGGACCCCGACGCCATCTCGCCCGTCGAAGCCCTGACCAAACTCTACGAGCTGCGCCGCCTGGCCGAAGCGGAACCCCGCACAAGCATCCGCGCCATCAAGACCGCATAGGACTCGATTCGTTTAATCCTTGATTCATTCCTTCCGACTGTTTTTCGCCGGGTCCGTGTGGATGTGTACGCGGGCGCGCGGGATTTCTGCCTCGATGGTGCGCAGCACACGCACCGTCACCTCGTGCGCTTCTTCAAGCCGCATATTGCGCTCGACTTCCAGGTGCAGGTCTATGAATTTCTGCGAGCCGGAACGCCGCGTCCGCAGGTCGTGAAAACCGAGCACGCCCTGTGCCTCATACCTGTTCACGATGTTCGCAATCTGCTCGGTCACGTCGAGCGGCAAACGCCTGTCCATCAGAATGTCTATGGACTCGCGCCCGACCATCGCGGCCGACCAGAGGATATAAAACGCAATGACAATCGAGATCAGCGGGTCAGCCATCTGCCACCCGGCCAGCCTGACGATCAGGAGCGCCAGGAGCGCCCCTGTGTTGGTATAAATGTCCGTGACGTAGTGCAGGGCATCGGAATGCAGCGCCGGGGAGTCCGTCTCGCGCGCCACTCTCCTGAGCCTGGCCACCAGCCCGACGCTGATGCAGACGGCCGCCAGCATCGTCATCACTCCAATCCACTCGGAGCTTGTTTGATTCGGGCTGACGATTCTGCGAATGGACTCGCGGATCAGAAAAATGCCGGAGGCGGCGATGACCATGGCCTGCACGAGCCCGGCGAGCGATTCGGCCTTGCCGTGCCCGTAGGTGTGGTCCTCGTCGGCGGGACGAGCGGCGGCGCGGACGGCGAAGTAGTTGATGGTCGAGGCGATGATGTCCATCATCGAATCGAGCAGCGAGGCCCAGACGCTGATCGAGCCCGTGATGAAACCCGTCGCCGTCTTGAGAACGATCAGAAACCCGGCCGCCATCATCGAGAGACGCGCCGCAGAATTCTTCGCAGCCTCTTCGGAAAGCTGAAGCGAGCCCCGCCGCGCCTCTGCCGCTGTCGCCGTCTCGTTCATCGCCAGCCAACTATACTAAGAACGTGTGTTAAAAGCCCAATAAAAAGGTCACGGAATCCGGGCGTTGAGCACGGCTTTTGCGAGACGCACTCAAACTGTGCTGATAGCCTGTCAGTGGCTCAAGGCTTCGGGATGTTCCGAGACCTCTTCGAGAGCATGGCTGCGGACGCGCCAGGTGACGACGGCGACGCCGGAGAAGATTAACGCAGAGGCCAGCCAGGTCCGCGAGTTCCATTTCTCGTTGAGAATCAGCGGCGCGAGTGCGAAGGCAATCAGCGGTTGAAGGTAGATGTAGACGGCCACCGTGCTCGGCTCGACACGCGCCAGCGCCCAGGCGTTCAGGTAATAGGCCCCGACCGTCGGAATCAGGATGATGTAAAGCACTGCGAGCCAGACGCCGAGCCCCGCGTCCTGTAAAGGCGAGCCCGCCAGTGCGTAGCCGCCGACGGGGATGGTGGCGATGCTGCCGAAGATGAAAATCCAGGTGATGACGGTCAGCGCCCCGTAGCGCCTCAGCATCTCCTTTGAGATGGCTATGTAGGCCCCGTAGGAGATCGAGTTGAGCACTATCAGCAGATTTCCGTAGGCCGTGTCGCTCGCAAAATTGCGCTCGGGATAGAGCAGGTAAACGACCCCTCCGGCGGCCAGGGTGATGCCGAGGGCTTTGCGAAACGAGATGCGGTCGAAGCCGAGCGTGATGCTGACGAGCAGCGTGAAGACCGGAATGGTCGTGCCGAGCAGGGTGGCGTTGATGACGGTCGTCAGCGAGAGGCCCTTGACGAAGAGGAACTGGTTGAGCACGACGCCGAGCAGACTGTAGAGCGCCATCAGCGCGTAATCTTTGCGGCGTATCTTTTGTGCCTGGCCGAGCGTGCGCTGCAAGATGAGAAAGGCGGCGGTCGCTCCGGCGACGCGCAGGGCGACGAGACCTGTGCTCGGTAAAACCCTCAAGGCAATCTTGCCGAAGATGGGCCACGTCCCGAACATGAGCTGCACGGCGATCAGTGCTACGTGCGGCGCGGCGCTGCCCGCTCGCAGCTCCCTGAAGGTTCTCATCTAGCGGTCACCCTGGCCGAAACTCAAATGGAGCGGGCGAATATTCCCGCTCCATTCGGTCCCTGAAGCAATCCTGAAAGAAGACCGGCCCATCACAGGCGAGCCCGGCCTTAATCTTATGAATATTCGCCCGCCCGCGCGCCCGTACCTTCGCCCGTGCGTTCGTCTTCGGGTCGCGCATCGGCTTCCGGCTGGCCCTCGGGTTGAGCCGGTCGGCCCTGCGCCGCGCCCGCCTGATTCTGCTCGCCCTGTTGGCCCGCGCCGGACTGTCCCTGACCTTCTGCTTCTGTCCGTTCATCCATAGCCTGCTCCCTCCCTGCGCCTGAATTTACTCGACCCTTCGTCTCAAACCATCAACAGCAGCGGGTTCTCCAGCAGCTTTTTGAAGGTCTGGAGAAAGCGCGCGCCCGTCGCGCCGTCAATCACGCGATGATCGCAGGACATCGTGACGCGCATCATCTGCCGCACGACGATTGCCCCATCGCGGACGACGGGTTTCGCCACCATCGCGCCGACCGCAAGAATCGCCGCTTCCGGCGGATTGATGACGGCCGTGAACTCGTCTATCCCCATCATCCCGAGGTTGCTGATGGAGAAGGTCGCGCCCGTGTACTCTTCCGGGAGCAGCTTGCGAGAGCGTGCGCGCTCGGCCAGGGAGCGCACCTCGCGCGCTATCTGCCCGATAGACTTGCGATCTGCCGAACGCACGACCGGCGTTATCAGTCCGTCTTCGATGGCAACCGCCACACCCACATCGGCCCGCTCGTAATAACGAACGGCCTTGTCCTGATATGAAGCATTGACCTGCGGATGCTGGACCAGCGCCGCGGCCGCGACCTTGATAATCAGGTCGTTGACGCTGACCTTTAACTCCGGCTCAAGCTCGTTGACGGAGCGCCGCAGCTCTGCCGCACGGTCCATCTCGATTTCCGTCGTCAGGAAGAAATGCGGGACGGGTCCGAGCGAAGTGACCAGGCGGCGCGCGATGGTCTGGCGCATGACGGAAGCCGGTTCGTCGTGATAAGGCGAAGCGCCTTCCGGGGCGGGCTGCTGCGCGGGTTGTGCGCCGGATTCGACGGCGCGCAGATGGCGCTGCGGCGCTTGCCCCGTTTGGTCTTCGGCGGCCTGCGTCCCGGCGCTCATCGCCGCTTCGATGTCGCGTTTGACGATCCGCCCGCCGGGGCCGCTGCCGCTCAAGCTGCGCAGGTTAATGCCCGCCTCCGCCGCCATCCGTGCGGCCAGCGGCGAGACGATGAGGCGCTCGCCTGACCGGGCCGTGCCTGCGCTGTCGGCCTGCGCGCCGTTACCGGAGGGCGTGCCGCCGGTCTTGGCCGTTTCAGTTCCGGTCGTCGCCGCTTCACCGGCGGAAGACTGTTGCGCACCGGCATCCGCAGCGCCGTGCTCGCCGTCCTGAGCCTTCTGTGCAGGGGCTTCCGTTTTCGCGCCGTCGCCACCGCCTGCAACAGCGGACGCCGCCTGGCCCAGAAGGCCGGAGATGTCTTCATCCGGCCCGGCGATGATGGCTATCATCTGTCCGAGCGGCGCGCTCTCGCCCTCTTTAATCAGAATCTTGCGCAGCACGCCGTTCGACAGCGCCTGCATCTCCATCGTCGCCTTATCGGTATCAATCTCTGCCAGCGGCTCGCCCATCGAGACCTGATCGCCCTCGCTCTTGAGCCACCTTGCAAGCTGTCCCTCCTCCATCGTCGGAGAGAGCTTCGGCATTACGACCTGCGTTGCCATTAGGGTATCCCTTTCAAGTCGTCAATCGTCAATCGTGAATCGTCAATCGTAAATGGTAAATAGAAGAAAGACGGCGGCTGAACTATTCACTATTCACTATTTACGATTGACGATTCACCATTTTCGATTGACGATTCACGATTCACTAATCTAAATACGCCACCTCGCGCACGGCCTGGACCAGTTGATTAACGTCCGGGATCGCCATCTTCTCAAGGTTCTTGGCGTAGGGCATCGGAACATCGGCGCCGGAGATGCGCCGGACGGGCGCGTCCAGGTAATCGAATGCGCGCTCGGTTATCTGTGCGCTGATTTCCGCCGCGACCCCGCAAAAGGGGTGCGATTCCTCTGCGATGACGACGCGATTGGTCTTCCTGACGGAGGCGATGATCGTCTCTATGTCGAGCGGGCGAATCGTGCGCGGGTCAATGACTTCGACAGAGACGCCCTGCTTCTCAAGCTCTTCGGCGGCCTTGAGCGCGACCGGGACCATCAGCGAACGCGCCACGATGGTCGCATCGCGGCCCTCGCGTTTGATGTCGGCGACGCCGAGCGGAATCGTGAAATCCTCGTCGTCGGGCACTTCGCCCTTGTTGCCGTACATCCTCTCCTGTTCGATGAAAACAACGGGGTCGTCGTCACGAATCGCGCTCTTCAGGAGGCCCTTGGCGTCGGCCGGAGTCGAAGGCATGACGACCTTCAGGCCCGGGAAGTAGGCGAACCAGGATTCGAGCGCCTGTGAATGCTGCGAGGAGACCTGGTAGGCAGAGCCGCCCGGCCCGCGGAAGACCATCGGTATCTTGAACTGGCCACCCGACATGTAGAGCATCTTGGCGGCGGAATTGATGATCTGGTCGGTGGCTAGGATCGAGAAGTTGAAGGTCATGAACTCGACGATGGGGCGCAGCCCGGCCATCGCCGCGCCGACGCCGAGCCCTGCGAAGCCAAGCTCGGTAATCGGCGTGTCTATCACGCGCTTGTCGCCAAACTCTTCGAGCAGACCTCTCGTAACTTTGTATGCTCCCTGGTAGGCGGCGACCTCCTCGCCCATCAGGAAGACGTTCTCATCGCGTTGCAACTCTTCACGCAGCGCCTGGTTGAGCGCGTCACGCATGGTCAAAACTGCCATCTCTCTCCCTCTGGTCAATGGTCAATAGTAAATGGTCAATGGGAAACGTTTTTATCTCTTCACCATTGACCATCTACTATCGACTAGCTATTCGCGTAGATGTGCGTGTAAAGCTCTTCGGGCGCGGGCTCGGGGCTTTCGTCTGCGAAGCGAACGGAGCGTTCGACCTCTTCGCGGACGCGCGCCTCGATGGCTTCCAGGCCCTTGTCGTCGAGTAGTCCCTTCTCTCTCAAACTCGCTGTGAAGAGCTTGAGCGGGTCGCGCTCCTGATACTTCTCGATCTCGGCGCGGGTGCGATAGTTGCCGGGGTCGGACATCGAGTGGCCCATGAAACGATAGGTGCGGACTTCAAGCAGCGTCGGCAGATACTCTTTGCGCCCGCGCTCGACGGCCCGAGCCACCGCCTCGCGCACGGCCAGCACGTCCATCCCGTCAACAAACTCGGAGGCCATCTCGTAAGCACAGGCTTTCTGCGACACATCCTGCAAGGACATCGCTCGCTTGAGCGACGTGCCCATCCCGTATTGATTATTCTCGCAGATGTAGATGCAGGGAAGTTTCCAGAGCTGCGCGAGGTTCAGGGATTCGTGGAACGCGCCCTGGTTGACCGCCGCCTCGCCGAAGAAGCAGAGCGTGACCTGGTCCGTCCCCTTGTACTTGGAGGCGAAGGCCACGCCCGTTGCGAGCGGAATCTGGCCGCCGACGATGGCGTGCCCGCCCAGGAAATTCACGTCCGCGTCGAAGAGATGCATCGAGCCGCCCTTACCCGAAGAGCAGCCGCCCGCTTTGCCGTAAAGCTCGGCCATCACCTGGTCGGGCGAAATGCCCTTGGCAATCGCGTGCCCGTGCTCGCGGTAGCTGGTCAGGACGTAGTCGTCCGGGCGCAGCGCCGCGAGAGCGCCGACGGCGACCGCCTCCTGCCCTATGTAAAGATGGCAGAAGCCGCCGATCTTGCCCAGGCTGTAGGACTCTGCGCATTTTTCCTCGAAGCGGCGAATCAGAATCATCTGGTGGAGCAGGCCGAGCAGCGTTTCAGGGTCAAGCTCTTCGATGCGATGCTTCTGCTCCTCTTTGCGCCCTTCGTGCTCTTCGCTCATGACGGCCGAGGCATCCTCTGCGGAGTCCTCATTCTGGACACGGCCGGTGGCGCTCGTCTCGTCGGCCAGGGCGCGCGATTCGGATGGTGTGGCTTGTTTGCTCATTGAATTTAGTCTCTGGCAGTGCGCGATTGCGTCCGTCCCTGACAGGCTGAGACGCAAGACGGCGCGCACGCACTCCGTCCAACTGATGTTTTTAAGACCCGATTGTGATGCGGGGAAATTATACGCGAGATACCCGAAGAGGTGCAAAAGCAGCCGCCGGAGAAAAGAAAAAGGCGCACCCTGCTCGATTAAAAGCAGGATGCGCCGGGGAGAGACACTTAAAGACGCGAGGTTATCTGAAATTGTCTATTGACGAGACGTTGAGGGTCTCCGATAGAGTCGGCATCAGCTTGCGCGTGTGCTTGTCGTGCTGCATGTTGCGGGCCGCGGCCGTCAGCAACTGCTCGGTCGTCTCGCCGTCGGCAGGGAAGCAGGAGACGCCGATGCTGATTCCGATGTCTACTGTGCGTCCCGTGCGGACAGCGTATTTCTGAGTCTCGACCGCCGTTCGGATGCGCTCGGCGATCATGTTGGCCATCGTGGTCGAAGCCATCGGCATGATGGCCACGAACTCGTCGCCCGCATAACGCGCCAGAATATCCATCTGCCTCAGCTCTTTCTTGATGACCGCGGCGATGGTGGCCAGCATCCGGTCGCCAACCGCGTGACCGTAAGAGTCGTTGATATTCTTGAAGCTGTCCACGTCCATCGAGATGACCGCCAGCGATTCTTTGTTCAGGCGCTGGCACTCGGCGATGCGCTGTTCGAGCGACATGTAGAAAGCACGCGCGTTCGGCAGGTCCGTCAGCGGGTCGGTCAGCGCGCTCTCCTTGGTCCTCTCAAACGTCAGAGCATTGTTGAGAGCCGAGGACGCGTGCTGTGAAACGGATTCGAGCAGCCGGACGTGCTCGGAGGTGTAGGAAATGCGGCTCTTGGAGTAGAGCGTGATGGCCCCGAACGCGCCGTCCTCGCGCACCAGCGGCGAGACGAGCACGCCCTTGATGCTGCGCGTAATCTCTTCGGGGACGCCGACCAGGTCAAGCTCCGGCGTGGCGTTGCACATCGAGCGCCCGTTGGCGATGACCCATCCGGTGATTCCGTCACCGACGTTCATCCGCCGCTTCGAGAAGATGTCTGCGTTCTCGCCGACCGCATGGGCGGGCATGGCCTTGCCGGTCTTATCGTCTACCAGGTAGATGATGCAGGTATCGAAGGGAACGATGGCCCGCAGCTTGCTGGAGACGAGCGAGACAGTGTCCTGGAGATTGAGAGACGAGCCAATCGTCTGTGCGATTTCATGGAGCGCAAAGACTTCGCGCTGCGCTTCCGTGATCGAGCGGAAGCCGGAAGCATCGTCGGGCGAGCCCAGCTTATCCGAAGCCAGCCCGGCATCAGGGCGAGCATTCGTCTCATCCTCCTCCATCTCGGAGGCGACCTGCTCCTGAATATCCTGCGCGGCAATCATGTTGTCGAACTCTTCGACGTGCAGGATGAACATCTCGACGACGCGCGGGTCGAAGGACGAGTTAGCCATCTTTCGCAGGAGGGCCAGCGAATCTTCGCGGGTCATGCCTTTGCGGTAGGGGCGATCACAGCGCGTCGCGTCGTAGAAATCAACGACCGAGATGATGCGCGCGACCAGCGGGATTGACTGGGCCTTGAGACCTTTCGGATAACCCGTCCCGTCCCACTTCTCATGGTGATAGCGAACGATATCTTCGACCGGGTAAGGGAAGTTGACGCGCTTGAGAATGTCGCCGCCGACCGTCGGGTGAATCTTCATCTTGGCGAACTCGGATTCGGTCAGCTTACCCGGCTTGTTCAAGATGTATTCGGGGACGGCCAGCTTTCCGATGTCGTGCAGGAGTGCGCCCGCCATCAGGGCCTGTGATTCGGACTCGGTGACGCCGAGCAGCCTGCCCATCTCGGTCGCATAAATCTGCGTCCGGCGAACGTGCCCGTGGGTCGTCTGGTCCTTGGCATCAATTGCGATGGCCAGCGACTCGATGGTGTTCATGTGAAGGTCTGCGATCTCCTGGAGGTGACGTGCCTTCGCGGCTTCGGAGCGGCGGGCTTCCGCCACGCGCTGCTCGTCAAAGCGATAGAGGAGATGGACGAGGCCGATAATCAGGAGACCGACGAAGATGAAGGGAATCCCGCCACCGAGCAGCGAAGAGTAGAACATCACACCCGCCGCGGCGCTCCCGATTTCGGTGATCGAAGTCCAGACCAGGCTCTCGCGCGAAAGCGTCAGGCGCGTCTTGCCCGCATCGAAGGCGATGAAGGCGGAGGTGGCGATGGTGCTCAGGAAATACTGAATCAGCGCCATCACGCACAAAGGCAGGAGCAGCGAGCCGAGCGGCAGGCTCTGGACGGTGCTGTGCGTCTCGTTCAGGAAAACCTGTGTCAGTAATCCGTAGACTGAGGCCGCCGCGTAGGTGGAGATAATGGCTGCGCCCGTCGTGAAGACGGTGATGCGGCGGTCGGAAGATTTCCAGGACGAGATAAAGCCGACGACGGCTGCGAGCAGGACGGCCGGTCCGACCGTGCTGGCGGGCTCAAGCGCGTACATCATCGCGGCCAGAAAAATAAAGGTATCCGCGATGGATTTCTCTGTCTGGCTGACCCCGTCGGCGTTGATGACCGAGACCGTAAAGCGGCTGGCCCCGAGCGTTAAGAGCAGGATCACGGCCAGCGGCGCGAGACCCGTCCAACCCATCAAAGGCAGCCTGATGATGGAGCCCAGAGAGAGTGTCAGCAGCACAGCGCCCAGCACTGCAACGCCGCCCAGAAGTGCGAGAGTTTTCCAATTTCCTTTTGGCATGGCGAAGCGATTCCTCATCCGAAGCTAAACAAAGAGGAAGATTTCGGGTGTTCCACCGTAATCAGGTGTGATGTGATTCAAAGGTAAAGGGGGCGGTAGACGAAACCCGCCGGTGCAGGAGGTATTCCGGGTTTAAAAAATCTCCGTCATATGCCAAACATGTTTGGCATATGACCAACAATAAGCCTTCTGCCGCGTTACGTCAAGTCTTTTTTGGATTTAAGGCCGATTATGGCCCTGATTTTTACGCCGGAGAAAGCTCCGAGAGCCAAATTCGGGCCGGAAGAAGGCGCGGCCGAGAGCAAAATGCGTGAGAACCTGGCGCTGGCCTGGACGTACAGGAAGGTGAAAGGCGTAAAAAGAGGTTCGCGGGAGGCTGCAATCGCCAGGTTTCGCGTCGCCGTGACGGGCCGGGGGCTATCGCCGTCAAGTGATATGCGCGGGCTTTGAGGGAGCGCGGAGGCGGGCGGCGGTATCCGAGATGTTAATTTTTTCGTTTATTTCCGGCGATTCTAGTGTTACACTGCGCGCCGCAAGATCATCAGCGCCTTACTTTTAGAAAGGGTCTTATGCCCGGCCAATTAAAGCCAGCGCGCTTCTGTTGGTTTTCGAGAGTGCAGACTGAAAACGGTAGGACTGCCGAGGCGCGCGTTTTAAGAGCCGGGATGTCAGGGCGACTCCCTGCAAAGGTTTGCCTGTCGCCGGTCACAAGGGCCGGGCGATGGGCTTAAATCGGTAGTGAACATCAACGTGCCCTGTGCGCTCGTTCTTTGTGTGAAGACTTAAGTTTGCAAAGAGTAAGCGCCAGGAGGCTCAAACTCAAACCGAGCTGCCGGGGCAGCCTTTCGGCCTCACGGCCAGATCAAAGCTCCGCGCAGTTCCCTAACAATCTGACCCTTAGGGTTACA
Organism: Pyrinomonadaceae bacterium; assembly: GCA_036389715.1. Classification (GTDB taxonomy): domain Bacteria; phylum Acidobacteriota; class Blastocatellia; order Pyrinomonadales; family Pyrinomonadaceae; genus DASVWH01. The sequence goes on from DASVWH010000019.1 coordinate 16,146, forward strand.
GGAGACAATTCGATGCGAAGAACCTTAGCTCTGTTCGCTTTTCTGGCCATCGCCACTTTCTTCGTTGGCTGTGGTGATAGTTCAAACACAAGCAATACTGCCAACAGCGGCAATACCACGTCCAACACCGCCACGACCAATACCACGACGACGACAACGGGCAATACCGGCAGCATGGGGACCAACACCTCCACGACGACCTCGAACACCACTACGGGCACAAACTCCAATAGCGGTACGACGGGCAACTCCGGCAACATGGGCAACAGCTCCAACGCCAACACCCATAACGGCAACATGGGCGGCAATTCGAGCAACGCCAATTCGAGAAACGGCAACACGGGCACGACGAACCGTAACGGTTAGTTCGCCTGCCATCGGATTCAGGAGGCGCGTTGAGATTTCAGCGCGCCTTTCGTTTTTGCTGCGGTCGCCCTCAAAGCGAATCGAACTCTTTGGCGCTGACATCTGGAAGTGACTAATCCGAACATACAGGAGAGGCCCGCCTACCGCTTCATCACGGACGACACGGAAGCCTCGCAGGCAGTCGGGCAGCTTGAAGCAGCGACGATCATCGGCCTCGACACCGAAACCTACTGGAACGCGGCCGCCAATCGCTCGCACGTCTCGCTCATCCAGCTAGCGCCGCCGGACGGCGAAGTGATCGTGCTGGACCTGCTGAAGGTGGACGTGGAGATCGTCAGGTCGCTGGTCGAATCGGAGCAGCCGCGGATGGTCGCGCATAATGCGCGCTTCGACGAGGGGATGCTGATCGGCGCTGGCCTGCGGCCAGTCGGCTTCGTAGACACCCTGCGGCTCGCGCGTGCGGCCCTGCGCCTGCCCTCATACAGCTTGGCCGGGGTGACGGCGCACCTCTTCGGCATCGAGCTGGATAAGAGCTTTCAGAAGTCGAACTGGAAGCGCCGCCCGCTGACGCGCGCACAGCTCGAATACGCCGCTATGGATGCTTACATCACTTTGCGCGTCTATGAGGAGTTGAGCGCAGTCCTGGCGGAGCAGGGACGCCTCGAACAGGCGCTACGCTCGGCCACGCTCGCGCCGCCAAGCGGAGAGGAGCCGCGAGCGCCACGCAGACGCCGCGCACCGCAGCCGCTCCCGCGTCCCCTGACGCCGGAGGAGCGACAGGCCGTCCTCTACTTGAAGAAGTGGAGGCTCGCAAAATCTTTTGAAGAGCGCGTCCCGGCCTACATGATCTGCCCTGACAGGACGCTGGAGCACTTGGCGATGGAACGCCCGCTCTCGCTCGAAGCGCTCAACGAGATACACGGGCTCGGCGCGACGAAGATTGCCCGCTACGGGCAGGAGCTGCTGGCGGAGGTCAAGCAAGCCTTCGGTCTTTAGCAAGACCCTTTAAAAAGCTAAAAACCCTTAATCCGGCCCTCGCAGGAGACGCCGCCGCACGCCTCCGCACCGGCTCGCCCTGACCGGGGCCAGGCTCTTTTGAACAGAGCTTCGAGCCTCTCGCTAAGCGCTGCTCGAAGCATCCCGCGCGCCGACCGCCGAGAGTTGCCCGGCCAACTCCGCGGGCGAAGTGACGGGGCTCCGGCAGGTGTAGTTCTCGCAGACGTAGGCGGTCGAACGGCCTTTGAGCATCGGGCGCTCACGCAGGAGCGGGACGGCTTCGGCGGCGCGCGCATCGCCTTCAGGGGCCTGGACCACTATCTTGTTGGGCAGGTAGCGCGACCAGATTTCGCGCAGCAAAGCCCTCGTCTCGGGCGAGTCGCTTTCTCCGATGACGGCGATCTCTCTGGGCGACGAAAGATGAAAGTCGAGTGCGCAGAGCAGGCGGCCGAACGCCGCGCCGTAGCGCTCAAGCGGCTCTCGCAGGAGGCGAAAGACGGTCGTGGCCCTGCGGCTGTAATCTTCGTTGCCGGTCAGCACGGCCAGGTATAGAAGCACTTCGGTCGCTACGGAATTGCCGGACGGCGTCGCATTGTCGAAGTAGTCCTTCGAGCGCACGATCAACTCTTCATGGCTCTTACCCGTGAAGAAGAAGCCGCCCTCGTCCTCGTCCCAGAACTCCTCGATCATCCGCGCGGCCAGCGTTTGCGCCTCTTCCAGCCAGCGCAGGCTGCCCGTCGTCTGGTAGAGCGCGAGCAGTCCGTCAACAAAGAAGGCGTAGTCCTCCAGGTATCCGTTGAGCTTGGCCTGCCCGTCTTTATAAGTTCTGAGCAGCAGGCGGTCGCGCCGTAAGTTGTCGAGGACGAATTGAGCGTTGCGCTCGGCCACCTGCCTGTAATCGTCTCTTTCCAGCACCGCCGCGGCTTCCGCAAAGCTGGCGAGCATCAATCCGTTCCAGGCGGTCAGGACTTTCTCGTCCCGGTCAGGCTTGATTCGCCGCTCGCGGACGGCGAACAGCTCGCCGCGCCCACGTTGCAATGCCTGCTCCAACCGCTCGACGGAGACGCCGCGCGCCTTGGCCACCTCTTCCGTGGAACGAGAGACGTGCAGGATATTCTCGCCCTCGAAATTACCCGCCTGCGTCACATCATAGTAGGCGCAGAAGAGCTGGCCGTCCTCTTCGCCGAGGACTTCCTTGACCTCTCCGACCGTCCAGATGAAGAACTTTCCTTCGTGCCCTTCGGAGTCCGCGTCCTGCGTGGAATAGAACCCGCCGCGCTCGTCCGTCATCTCGCGCATCACGTAGCCAAGCGTCTCCTCGACAATGCGCCTGTAAAAAGCGTCACCCGTCTGCTGGTAGGCATGCAGGTAGAGGCGCGAGAGCAGGGCATTATCGTATAGCATCTTCTCAAAATGAGGGACGAGCCATTTGGCATCTGTCGAGTAACGATGAAAGCCGCCGCCGAGCTGGTCGTACATCCCGCCTTCGGCCATCTTGCGGCAGGTATGCTCGACCATCCGCAGGGCCTCCGCGTCGGCCGTGTTGTGATAACGCCGCAGCAGGAATTCCAGGCTCATCGCCGCAGGGAATTTGGGGGCGCTCCCGAATCCGCCCTCGCGTGCGTCGTAACTGCGCGAGATGTTGCGCCGGGCCGCGTCGAGCAGGTCAGCCGAGAGCGCTTGATTCGACTCACGCGCCGCCCCGGCGCGCCGCAGCTCCGCGAGCATCGAATGTGCCGTCTCGGTTACTTCGTCCGGCCGCGCGCGGTAAGCCTGCGCCACGCCGAGCAGGACGCGCGGAAAGCCGGGCATGTTGTAACGGTCTTCGGGCGGAAAGTAAGTCCCGCCGTAGAAGGGAACACCGTCGGGCGTGAGGAAAACGGTCATCGGCCACCCGCCGTGACCCGTCATCATCTGGACGGCATTCATGTAGATTTGGTCCAGGTCCGGGCGCTCTTCTCTGTCCACCTTGATGTTGATGAAATTCTCGTTCATGACCCGCGCGATCTCTTCATTCTCAAAAGACTCGCGCTCCATCACGTGACACCAGTGGCAGGCCGAATAACCGATGCTCAACAGCACGGGCTTGTTCTCGCTGCGCGCACGCTCTAACGCCTCCGGCCCCCAGGGAAACCAGTCCACGGGGTTATGCGCGTGTTGCAGCAGATAAGGGCTGGTCTCGCCGGAGAGACGATTGGTGTGCTTGTGCTCTGTCATGGTTCCCCTCTTGTTCCGTCTGTTTTCGGCCATTCTACAATCTTCACATCGCAGATACCTAACAGGCCGGGCTGAAACGGTGCGAAGACGGTGGGGTGAGTCGGCCCGGCGGGCCAGCCGTCCGTTACCGGGGAGGTGGAAGCGGTTCTACAGTTCCGCGCCGCAAGTGCCTGCGTTGCAATTACCGGAACAGCACTCTGCATCAAAGGTGCAGCCCGCGCCCACGGCCAGGCAGGACGCGGCATGAGCGGCCGTCGGCGCGGAGATGGCCAGGATGGCCGGAAGGACCAGCGCCGCCGCGGGCGCATACTTAAAGACCAGCTCGCGCCGTGTGACGGACGGCAGCATCCTCTTTTTCTGCACGGCGTCTTGCAGCAGGCGAGACTTTTCAAGCTCCCTCAAGGCCAGCCAGACGACATCTTCGTCAACCGCCGCGCCCAGCTCTCTGTTCAGTATCCGGGCCATCTCCCCGGTTGTCGTTTTGCCGTCGCAGTGTTTCCAAACGAGTGCGACCGAATTGTTCAGGCAGTAAGCCCTGTCGTTGTCCAGGTCATAAACGAGGAGTTCGGCGGGCAGTTCCTTGACGATCAGTTGTTCTCTACGCGCTCGCGGTAATTGGGCCATTGGTTACCTGTTCCGGGTGCCGGGCTGGGGATCGAAGTTCCATTGACTTGTACCGCACCCGGTTGATTCTTGCAAGTGATTGGCTCCCGCTCTCAAAAGCGCCCTCGCGGATAGCGCTGCATCTTCGACTTCGGCCCCGCCACTTTGCTATACTGCTCACTGAATAGCCATTCATTTTTTTTTAGACGCCGCGCATCCTCGCTGATGGGCTGCGTGTCAATTGATGATTAGAGGAGCTGAGAACCTTGGAACGAGAAATCCTGGAGATGGACGTGGTCTTCGTCGGCGCGGGGCCAGCTAACCTGAGCGGCGCGCTGCATTTAGCGCGATTGATTGCGGCACACAACGAGGCCGTCGAAGGCGGCACGCGTGAGGGCAAGCCGCTCGGTGAAATCGAGATCGGGGTCATCGAGAAGGGCGCTTACGTCGGCGCGCACATCCTTTCGGGAGCGGTCATGGACCCGCGCGCACTCTCCGAGCTGCTCCCCGATTTCGTCGAGCAGGGAGCGCCGCTCGAATCTCCCGTCAAGGAAGACGACTTTCTCTACCTGACGAAGAACCGCGCGATTCGCTCGCCCGTCACGCCGCCGCCGCTCAAGAATCATGGCTACTACATCGTCTCGCTCAACCGCCTGACGGCCTGGCTCGGCGAGAAATGCGAAGAGGCAGGGGTCAACATCTTCCCGGAGTTTCCGGGCGCGGAGATGCTCTATGACGAGCAGGACAGGGTCATCGGCGTCCGCACGGGCGACAAGGGGATTGATAAGGAGGGGAAGCCGAAAGCTAACTTCGAGCCGGGAGTTGATCTTCACGCGAAGGTCACTGTGCTCGGCGAAGGCCCGCGCGGCTCTCTGACCAAGCGGCTCTCGCAGCGTCTCAACCTGAACGAAGGACGCGAGCCGCAGGTCTACAGTCTGGGCGTCAAAGAACTCTGGGAACTGCCCGACGACCGTTACCCCGCCGGACGCGTGACACACACGCTCGGATTTCCGTCGGACGCGAAGACCTACGGCGGCGGCTGGATTTACGGTATGCAGAACCGTGTCATCAATATAGGGTACGTGACGGGCCTGGACTACCGCGACCCGCTGCTTGACCCGCACGCCGAGTTTCAACGCTTCAAGCAGCACCCGTTCATCGCGCGTCTTTTGGAAGGCGGCAAGATGATTCGCTACGGGGCCAAGACGATTGCCGCCGGGGGCCTGCACGCCATGCCGCAGCTTTACGCCGACGGCGTTCTGCTCGTAGGGGATTGCGCAGGCTTTCTCAACTCACAGCGTCTCAAAGGTATTCACACGGCGATCAAGAGCGGGATGCTGGCAGCGGAAGCAATCTTCGAGGCGCTGCTGGCAGGGGATTTCTCGGCGCGGCAACTCGGCCGCTATGAGCAGCTCGTCAAGGAGAGCTGGATTACGACCGAGCTGCGCAAGGTCAGGAATTTTCACGCGGGCTTTCGCCATGGGCGCTGGCTCGGGCTGGCCAACGCCGGATTGCAGTTCATCACGGGCGGGCGCTCCTGGGGGCTCTTCGACCGCGTCGGCGCGGAGCCCGGCCACGAAGCGATGGAGAAGCTCTCGGCTTACGGCTATCACGGCGACCGGATAGAGCAGCGCTACGACGGGCTGCGCTTCGACGGGAAATTGACCTTCAATAAGCTGACGGACGTTTATCATGCGGCCGTCGGGCACGACGAGGACCAACCGGCGCACCTGCACGTGCTGGATACGAACATCTGCTCGACGCGCTGCGCCGAAGAGTACGGAAATCCGTGCCAGCGTTTCTGCCCCGCCGCCGTTTACGAGATGGTCGAGGACGGTGCCGAGGGGCGTCGCCGCTTGCAGATCAACTTCTCGAACTGCGTCCACTGCAAGACCTGCGACATCATGGACCCTTATCAAATCATCAACTGGGTGACGCCCGAAGGCGGCGGTGGTCCAGACTATAAGGGCATGTGACAGAGGCCGCCGCTCTCGGTTGAGTCCGGGCTTTTCGCTGCACTGCTGCCCCGGAAGCAGGAACCTCTCAGAAGGTTCGGGAATTGCAGGTCTGACCAGCCTGCTGTACTATGTGCGGTGGCTCATAGAGACGAATGACAGACATCGTCCTCATTGATGTTCCAATTACTCTCTCCCAGAGGATTTAATTTATTTCCTCCAACGCATCCTTATTAGAAGGCCACGCCTACTGCTGCGCCCTGATGCCGAAGGATTGACCCCCGACAGGGGTTAGTAAAGGTTCAATATGAAAAAAGTGCTATTCGCTCTCATGCTCGCTCTGCTATTTATCCCGTGCGTCGCCCGCGCAGACGTTTCACTTCTCGTGCTCGAATCGGTCGGCGTCGCAGGAGAATTCACGGGCTCGGGTCACACGGCCATCTACTTCTCCAACATCTGCGCCGAAAGTCCCGTCCAGCTCAGGCTGTGCCGGGCCGGAGAGCAGGGCGTCGTCGTCAGCACCTATCCCGAATTCGGCAAGAATTCATCGCAGGAATGGATCGCGGTACCCGTTAATACTTACCTCTATGGCATCGAGAATGAGAGGGACATTCCGCTGTATGCTAACGGCAAGGTGCGCAACTTCCTGCGTGAGAACTATCGCAAGAAAAATCTCGTCGGCATCGTGCCCGATAACCCGGATGGAACGATGCCGGAGGGGGGCTGGCGGACGATGCTCACGATGGCCTTCAACCGCGACATCTACAGCTTCAATATTAAGACCACGCCGGACGAGGATGCGCAGTTTCTGAAGGAGTTCAATAGCTTGCCGAGTAAGGGCGAGTTCAATACCTTCTCGCGCAACTGTGCGGACTTCACGCGCAAGATCATCAACAGGTATTTCCCCGGCGCGGCCAGGCGCGACGTGCTCAATGATTTCGGCATCACGACGCCGAAAGCCATCGCCCGCTCGCTGGCCGGTTACGCGACCAAGCACCCCGAACGACTCTTCTATGTCACGAAGTATTCGCAGGTCGCCGGGCCTATCTGGAGAAGCTACGACAATCGCAACTTCTCGGAGATGGCCTTTACCTCGAAGAAGTATGTGATTCCTTCTCTCCTTTTCGAGCCGCCCTTACTGGCTATTTTCGCCGGGGTTTACTTGACGACGGGGCGCTTTAGTGTCCATAACACATATAAGAAGTACGCCACTTCCAAGATCGCGAAGCTCACCCTGGAGAGAAGTCGGCTCAAAGAAACCAGGGGCGGACACTCGGAGCCCGACACCTGGCTCAAACCGATTGCCGAGAGAATAGAGACTGAAAAGTTGAGTCTCTTCGGAGATTACCAGACGTGGGAAGGCTTCAAGGCGAATTTCGCCCCCGTGCTGGATGAAGCCATCGCCCAGGGGCTCTTTAAAGACACTCAAGAGGTCAAGACCTTTTTCAGAGACCTGGAAATTCAGAGCGAGCCGGGCTTGGACCAGGCCGGAGCGCCGCTGCTCAAAGTCCGCTACTATGGCGAAGAGCGCGCCCTGGGGCTCACGCGCAATAATATTTTAAGTGAGTTCTCTGACCGAGAGTTGGCCTATAAGCTGATGCTGGTGAAGATTTACTCCAATCTCAACGCGTTGGAGAAGGACCGCAGCTCCCTCGTCGAGTTCAGAGCCGATTGGAATCTGATGCGCGAGCTTTCATTCGCTTTCAAACAGCTTTCCGCGTCTTCGCGAAAGATCGAACGACATCGCCCGCGCTTTTTGGAGAACCCTCCGCCGGTCAGCCTCAAGCGGATGGCTATGAAATCATTCATCTCCATCACTCATTAAATTGAGTCTCGCAAAAGTGACGCCGCGGCCCTCGGAGTCTGACGCGAACCCGGCGAGAGAGATGAGGGCCGTGTATTCTTCAAGCTGAATAGCTCACGGGATGCAGGGTGTCAGATACTGCCGACATCCTGCATCCCGTGAGCTGACCTCCGCTCGGCCCGTCTCAGCCTGCGTCCATAATCTCGAACCTGATTTTGCCGCGCGTCACCTCTTCGAGCGCGATGCGTGTCGGCTTATGCTTCTGCATGTCCATCTCGATGCGTGGGCGCGCGCCTCGTTGAAGCTGCTTGCTCCTCTTGGCCGCGACGATAATCATCCGGTACTTTGAATCCATCTCCGGTTGCTCTTTCTCTTCTACGCCGCTGGCAACTGCCGCTTCTGATTTAGCCATTTTTGATTTCAACCTCCGTCCGAGGGACGAGCTGGCGAAGAGCCTGCGGTGCGCGCCGCCGCTTCAGGGCTCATTTCGCGCTCGCTCCTGCGCTCCGGCTCTGCTCCCCTCCAGGCTTATTCGACGTTCTGCACCTGCTCGCGCAGTTTTTCGACCTCTCCCTTGATGGCCAGCGCCGCCTCCTTAATCGAGAGGTCGGTTGATTTCGAGAGCACCGTATTGGCCTCGCGGTTCAACTCCTGCAAGAGAAAATCGAGCCGCTTGCCCGTTTCGCCGCTCTCTTCGAGCGCCTCGCGAAACTGCGTCAGGTGGCTTTTCAGGCGCGCGATCTCTTCACTAATGTCGCTGCGGTCGGCCATGTAGGCGACCTCCTGGGCCAGCCTGGCCGGGTCAAGCTCGATGCCCTGTGCGTCACGCGCCAGCAGCTCGCCGATTCTTTTCTGTAAGCGCGCGCGGTAGCTTTCCACCAGTCCCGCGGCCGCCCCTTCGATGTGGGGGACGTGGCGCGCAATCTCGTCCAGTCGCGAGCGCATCTCTGCGGCCAGGGCCTGGCCCTCGCGCGCGCGCATCTGTTCCAGCTCGTCCAGCGCCTCGTCAACCGCCTGCTCGACGCCCTGGATCATCACTTCGTCGAGCCCGTCGCGCAAGGGCTGCATCACTCCGGGCAGGCGCGCGATGACGTTGATGTCGGGCTCGCCCGTAATCTCAAACTCCTGCTGCATACTTTTGAGCGCCGTGATAAAGCCGGAGATGAGCGGGCGGTTCAATTCGTATTCGATTTCGCCCGTGCGCTCGAAAGTCAGGCTGGCGTCCACCCGCCCGCGCGAGAGCCGCGTGCTGATGCGCCGCTTGACGACCGCTTCGAGGCCCGCCAGCTCAGCGCCCAGCCGCATGTGAATGTCCAGAAACCTGTTGTTAACGGTCTTGAGATCAACGGCCACGGAGAAATTCTCGCCCGTCGCCGCGCCCCGCCCGAAGCCGGTCATTGATTTCATAAAAGCAGTGAGCTGTGAGCAGTAAGCGGTGAGCAGTAAAAAGCAGTTTAGACTGCTTACCGCTTACTGCTTACTGCTCACCAGATCGTCCTCCTCTTCGTCTGCAAACTGTAGCTCGTACAAGTGCCTGTAGAGTCCTCCGCGGGCGAGCAATTCCGTGTGGCTGCCGCGCTCGGCAATCCGCCCGCGCTCCATGACGACAATCGTATCGGCGCGGCGCACGGTCGAGAGGCGATGAGCGATGACGATGGTCGTGCGGTTGCGAATCAGGTTGGCCAGCGCGCGCTGGACGAGCCGCTCGGATTCGGCGTCGAGCGCGGAGGTGGCTTCGTCCAGAATCAGGACGGGCGCATCGGCCAGGACGGCGCGCGCAATGGCCAGGCGCTGGCGCTGCCCGCCGGAGAGAAAGATGCCGCGCTCGCCGACTATTGTTTCGTAACCGTTGGGCAGCTCCCTGATAAACTCGTCCGCGTAGGCGACGCGCGCCGCCTCTTCAATCTCCGCATCGGTCGCGTCGAAGCGGCCGTAAGCTATGTTATGACGCACCGTGTCGTTAAAGAGCACTGTCTCCTGCGTGACGAGCGCGATCTGTTTGCGCAGGCTGCCGAGACGCGCGGCGCGCAGGCTCGTCCCGTCCCAGAGCACCTCTCCCTCGGTCGGGTCGTGAAAGCGCGGGAGCAGCTTGGTGAGAGTTGATTTGCCGCCGCCGGATTCGCCGACCAGCGCGACTATCGTTCCGGCCGGGATACTCAGGTTGACCCCGCGCAGCACGGACCTGGCCTCGTTGGCGTAGCCGAAAGAGACCTCGCGCAGCTCTATCTCACGGCGCAGCGGCGCAAGCTCGACCGCGCCCGGCTTCTCTGGAATCTCGGCGTGCTCGTCCATCACTTCCCAGACGTGACGCGCGGCCGCGAGCGCCTGTTCCATGCTGTTTTGCAGGCGCGAGAGCTTGCGCATCGGGTCGTAGCTGCGGAAGAGGAAGAAGAGGAAGGTCAGAAACTGCGCGGCGTTCATCCGCCCG
>DASVWH010000020.1:0-13022 GCA_036389715.1 Pyrinomonadaceae bacterium
CTTTCCGACTCTCGCGCCTCCGTCCTGCTCACACAGCGGCATCTCCTCGACTCCCTTTCCATTCATCAACAGGCTCTCTGCCTCGACTCCGATTGGCAGAGCATTTCACTGGAGAGCACAGACAAGCCTCTCTCTCCTGTCCGTCCCGAGAATGCCGCTTATGTCATCTATACTTCAGGCTCGACCGGCACTCCGAAGGGCGTTCTCGTCCAGCATTCTCACGTCTCTCGTCTGCTTGATTCCACTCGCCAATGGTTTGACTTCAGCTCTCAGGATACCTGGACTCTCTTTCATTCCGTCGCCTTCGACTTCTCGGTCTGGGAACTCTGGGGCGCTCTTGCTTACGGCGCAAGACTGGTCATCGTCCCGTACTTCGTCAGCCGCACTCCTTCCGCCTTCTACCAGTTGCTCATTGATGAGCGCGTGACTGTGCTCAACCAGACTCCGTCTGCTTTTCGTCAACTGATGCAAGCCGAAGCAGCAGCGGACCGTTCATGTGACTTAGCTCTGAGAGTCGTTATCTTCGGCGGAGAAGCACTCGAATTGCAGAGCTTGCAGCCCTGGATAGAGCGTCACGGTGATGCACGCCCGGAGCTAATCAACATGTACGGAATCACCGAGACCACCGTCCATGTCACCTATCGCCGCATCACTGCAACAGACCTTCAGCAGGGAGCAGGCAGCGTCATCGGAGAGCGCATCCCTGATCTTCAACTCTATCTGCTGGATGAAGAGTTGCAGCCAGTGCCGCTCGGCGTGGCGGCAGAGCTGTACGTCGGAGGGGCAGGCGTGGCCAGAGGTTACCTGGGAAGAGCGGAGTTGACGGCCGAGAGATTCATTCCGCACCCGTATGGAAAGAGAGGAGAGAGGCTCTACCGGACAGGAGATATGGGCAGAAGGCTCAGCAATGGAGAGGTGGAGTATGTAGGGAGAAGGGATGAGCAGGTCAAGGTCAGAGGGTTCAGGATAGAGCTGGGAGAGATAGAAGGAGTGATTAACAGCCATGAAGGAGTCAGAGAGAGCGTAGTAGTGCTCAGAGAAGATGCGGAGGGAGAGAAGAGATTAGTTGCATATGTAGTTGGAGAAAAGAGAGGCAGAGAAGCACAGGAAGGAACAGTAAAAGAAGGAGCAGCAAGAGAAGGAGAAAGGAGTGGGAGGGAAGCGAGAGAAGGAGAGATAAGTGCAGGAGAGATAAGTGCAGGAGAGTTGCGGCGGTATATGAAGGAGAGGCTGCCTGAGTACATGGTTCCGGCGCAGGTGTTGATGATCGAAGAGCTGCCGTTGACGGCGCATGGGAAGGTGGACAGGAGAAGACTGCCGGAGGTGGAAGGAGGAGGAGGAGGGTTAGAAGGAGAATATGTCGCACCGCGCAGCGAGGTGGAAGAGGTATTGAGTGCGATCTGGAGCCAGGTATTGGGAGTGGAGAGAGTGGGAATCAATGATAACTACTTCGGGTTAGGAGGAGATTCGATCAGGAGTGTGAGGGTGCTGGCTCTGGCCAAAGAACGCGGGTTGGATATTTCGTTTCAAGACCTCTTCCAGTTTCAAACCGTCGGCGAGTTAGCGCAGCGAGTGGAGACAGGCGAGCAGGATTTCGTGAGCCAGCCGCAGGGACAAGCCTTCTGTTTGGTCTCGCCCGAAGACCGTTTGCGGATGCCGGAGGATGTGGAGGATGCGTATCCGCTGACGATGTTGCAGGCGGGCATGCTTTTCCATAGCGAGTATGATCCGGGCGCACACATCTATCACAATGTCAGCAGCTTTCACCTGGGCGCGCGCTTTGACGAAGGGGCTTTGCGCGCGGCGGTAGAGCAGCTTGTCGAGCGTCACCCGGTGCTGCGCACGTCCTTTGACCTGTCGAATTATGGGGAGCCTTTGCAGCTCGTTCACAGGACGGCGAGCGTCCCGTTCGAGGTCGAAGACATCAGCGGACTGTCCGGGCCTGAACAGGATAGGACGGTTTTTGCGGCCATCGAAAATGAGAAGAAGGAAAAATTCGATTGGACCCGCGCGCCGCTGCTGCGCATCTTCGTTCACCGCCGCAGTGAAGAGACATTCCAGTTCACCCTGACGGAGCACCACGCCATTCTTGACGGGTGGAGCGTGGCTTCTCTGCTGACCGAACTCTTTCATCGCTACGTCTCGCTGCTCAGGGGCGAGGAAGTGCCGAACCGGAAGCCGCCCGCCAGCTCGTTCCGCGATTACGTGAGATTAGAGCGCGCCATTCTGGACTCGGAGGAGGGCAGGGATTTCTGGATGCGGAAGCTCGACGGCGGCGCTGCGACCAAGCTGCCTCGCTATGATGACGAGACGCAGGAGGCCGCGAGCGAGCAGTTACATAAGGTTGAGATTCCGCTCTCGACGGAAATCTCGGACGGGCTCAAGCGTCTTGCGCATGAGCTCGCCGTCCCGCTCAAAAGCGTGTTGCTGGCCGCTCACCTGCGGGTTCTGAGTGTGCTCGGCGGCGAGAGGGATGTGCAGACGGGTGTCGTCTCGCACGGGCGCGCGGAAGACCTGGACGGCGAGCGCGTGCTGGGCCTGTTCCTCAACACTCTGCCCTTCAGACAATACCTGTGTGGCGGGACGTGGGCAGAGCTGGCGAGGCTCACTTTCGAGACGGAGCGCGAGCTGCTGCCTTTCCGTCGTTACCCCCTGGCCCGGATGCAAAAGGAGCTAGGGGGGCAATCGCTCTTCGAGACGGCCTTCAACTTCACGCACTTCCACGTCTACCAGAGCCTGCAAGAGATAAAGGAAGTCGAAGTCCTCGGCGGCGGCACTTTTGCCAGGACGAACTTCGTGCTGACATCGGAATTCAGTCTCGATCTGTATAGCTCGGAAGTGAAGCTGCACTTGAACGGCGACGCTGGCAGGCTCAGCGTCGAGCAACTCGAAGCCATCGGGCGCTACTACCGCAGGGCGCTCGAAGCGATGGCCCTGGACCCATCGGGCCGCTACGACTTCGCATCGCTGCTGCCCGGCGCGGAGCGACAGAAGCTGTTAGTCGAGTTCAATGCAACCGCCAGGGATTATCCCCTGCAAAGCTGCATTCACACCCTGTTTGAGGAACAGGCCGCGCGCACTCCAGACGCCATCGCGCTCATCTTTGAAGACCAGCAACTCACCTATCAACAGCTTAACGAACGTTCCAATCAACTGGCTCATTACCTGCTAAAACAGGGCGTTTCCACTGAGACGCTGGTCGGCATTCTTTGCGAGCGTTCTCTGGAGATGATCGTCGCGCTGCTCGCCACACTCAAAGCCGGAGGGGCTTATGTTCCCCTAGACCCCGCTTACCCGCAGGAGAGAATCTCTTTCATGTTGCAGGACGCGGCCATCGAAGTGCTGCTCACTCAACAGCATTTGTCCGCCTCTCTGCCCTCTTCGCGCTTGCGGGCCGTCTGCCTGGATTCCGGCCGGGAGGCCATCGCAAAGGAGAGCCGTGAGAATCCTGTGACCGGCGTGCAGCCTGAAAATCTAGTCTATGTCATCTACACCTCGGGCTCGACGGGGCAACCCAAGGGCGCGATGCTGGCGCACAGGAACATCCTGAACTGTTTGCGCTGGATGCAGGAGACATACGGGCTCACTGCGGCGGACCGTTTCCTGCAAAAGAACTCGCTCAACTTCGACCCTTCCGTCTGGGAAATCTTCTGGCCCCTCTGCGTCGGCGCGAGCATAGTGATCGCGCGCCCCGGTATGCAGCAGGATACGGCGTATCTCCTTGAAGCAATAGTCGAGCACGAAATCAGCGCTATCTACTTTGTCCCGTCGCTCCTCGGCCTCTTCGTCGAAGAGCTGGCGGGCAGAGAGACGCCCTCTCTCAAGTACGTGCTCTGCGGCGGAGAATCATTGCCCGTCGAGATGTTGCAGGGCTTCTTCGCCAGCACCGGAGCCGAGCTGCATCACTCGTACGGACCGACGGAAACGTCCATCGCCGTGACGGAGTGGACAGCCCGGAGAGACGAAAGCCCGCGCGTCGTGCCGATTGGACGCCCGCTGGCGAACACGCAGGTTTATGTGCTAGACGAGAGGATGGAGCCCGTGCCGCATGGCGTCGCCGGAGAGTTGTACGCGGGCGGAACCTGTGTCGGGCGCGGTTATCTGCACCGGCCCGAATTGACGGCCGAGAGATTCATCCCGGACCCGTTCGGCGAAGACGCGGGCGCGCGCCTCTATCGCACGGGAGACAGGGTTCGATACCGCGCCGACGGCAACGTGGAATTTCTGGGCCGGGTGGACCATCAAGTTAAGATTCGCGGGTATCGTATCGAGCCGGGCGAAATCGAAGCTGCTCTGCGCGCGCATCCGTCCGTGCGTGAAAGCCTCTCTCTGCTCAGGGCGGACGGGCGCGGAGGGAAGCAGCTGGTCGCATACGTCGTGCGCCAGCCCGGACAAAACGTGACCACCGCCGATTTGAGAGGCCATCTCAAGCAGAGACTGCCGGAATACATGATTCCGTCCGCCTTCGTCATGCTCGAAGAGCTGCCGCTGATGACGAACGGCAAGGTTGACCGCAAGCGGCTGCCCGCGCCCGAACAGAACTCTGCGGAGCTTGAAGAAGAGTTCGCCGGGCCGCGTGACATGCTGGAATTCCGGCTGGCGCAGCTCTGGGAAGAGGTGCTCGATCTTCATCCGGTCGGCATCCGTCACAGCTTCTTTGAACTCGGCGGCCATTCGATTCTGGCTGTTCGCTTAATGGCCAAGGTGCGCAAGGCATTCGATTGTCATCTCCCGGTGGCGACGCTTTTCGAGGCCGGAACGATTGAGCGCCTGGCGAGCGTTATCCGTCGGGAGAGAGCGCACGCACATTCCTCTGCTTCGCTCGTCGCCATCCAATCGAGCGGCGCGGGACGCCCTTTCTTCTGCGTGCACCCGGTCGGCGGAAGCGTTATCTGTTACGCCAGCCTGGCGCGGCGGCTGGGCTCGCATCATCCCGTCTATGCTTTGCAGTCGAGGGGCATTGAGAGCGAGCACCAGCCTTTGAAGACGGTCGAGGAGATGGCGGCCAGCTACCTCGCGGAGGTGCGCGAAGTCCAGGCAGAGGGGCCGTACCTGCTCGGCGGTTGGTCCATGGGGGGCGTCATCGCCTTCGAGATGGCCAGGCAGTTGTCCGCGGAGGGGCAATCGATCGCACTGCTCGCGGTCATTGATTCGGCCGCGCCTTCGGGTCGCAAGCCGGAGACTCATCCGGACGAAGCGGAGCTTTTGCACAGGTTCCTGGCAGACCTGCGCGGGCAATCCGCGGGCGGCGCAAACATCGCCTGCGAAGAGTTGCGGGCGACGGGCGGCGATGAACAGCCGGGCACGCTCCTGGAGAAGCTCAAAGAGGCGGAAGGTCTCTTGCCCGACATCGAAGCGGAGCAGCTACAGCGGCTCTTCCACATCTTCAAAGCGAACGTCGAAGCCGCCGCGCGCTATCTGCCGGAGCCTTACGCGGGAGCAATCACGCTGCTCAAGGCTGGCGAAGCGGGCGCGGGCGATTCAACCGGCGGGGCCGATTCAACTGATGTCGGCCGGGGCTGGGCCGAGTTGGCTGCGGGCGGGCTGCGCGTCGAAACCATTCCCGGCAACCATTACACTATTCTGCAAAAGCCCAACGTGCAGCTCCTGGGCGAGCGCCTGCTTTCCCTGATCGAAGAAAGCGAGACCGGGCGGGCCTCGTCGGCAAGTCTTCAAGTCAAACAAATAAAAGTATGAACGAATCGCCGGTATCAGGGCGCGCACAGCAGGCGCAAGAGGCTCAAGCGGACGGGCTGCAAAGATTGTCCTACGAGCAGAAGCTCTACTGGTTTCTGCACCAGCTCGCGCCGGAGAGTCCCCTGACGCAGCTCTGCAAATTCGCGCGCACGGATGCTGAAGTTGACGCGGCAGCCTTGCGGCGAGCCTTTCAAAGACTGTTCGAGCGTCATCCGCTGCTCGGCGCTGTCTGCGCGCACGCGGGCGGCCAGCCCGTCTTGCGCTTCTCCGGGAATATCAGAGAGGGCTTTGAGTTTGCGGACGTTTCGAGCCTGGACCAGGCGTCCTTCGATGCGTTGCTGGCGAAAGAGTCTGAGAAGACGTTTGCCATCGAGAGTGAAGCCATGCTGCGCTTGCAGGTCTTCCGCCGCGCCGCCCGCGAGCACGTCCTTCTGCTGGCCGCGCATCGCATCGTCGCGGATTCGCCGACGCTCGACATCCTGATGCGAGAGTTAGCTGCGCTTTACGGGCTCGAAAAGTCCGGTCAGGGGGCATCAGGAAAGCCCGAAGAGCAGCCCGCGCTCGCAGCACCTGAAAACGAATACGCAAGCTACACGCTGCGGCAGGAGCAACTGCTTTCCTCTGCGGAGGGCGAGCGCCTGGAAAGATACTGGCTGCGTCAGCTCGAACCCCAACCGCCGCCCTTGAGTTTACCGACGGACAGACAGCGGCCGCCCGTCTTCGGCTTCAGGAGCGCCTCCGCATCTCTCGGCTTGAGCAGAGAACTGACCGCCCGGCTCAGGGCTCTCAGCGAAGAGCACCGGACGACGCTCTACACGACGCTGCTCGCATCCTTCTGCACGCTTCTCCATCGCTACAGCGGGCAGCCGGAATTTCCGGTCGGAGCATTCGTCTCAGCCAGGAGAGACGCGCTCTCGGGCGCGGTCGGTAATTTCGACGACTATCTGGTCATTAAGGCCGACCTCTCGGGCGCGCCGTCCTTCATGACGCTGCTCGAAAGGATGCAGCGCACGGTCGCGGAGGCATCCGCGCACGGCCGCTACCCGTTTCTGCGTCTGGTCGAAAATTTACAGCCGCCGCGCGATGCGAGCCGCTGGCCCCTGTTCCAGGTGGCGTTTGATTTACGGGAAACTTCCGCACACGTGGATGAGGGTGAAAAGCAGTCGGCGAGCGACGGCGAGAATGCTTCGAGCGAGGCGGACGGGCTGCGCCTGCGGTCCTGGCAGGCGGGCGCCGAGACCTCTCACTTTGATCTCGCCCTGATGATGACGGAGCAGGACGGGGCCCTTCAGGCTTCTTTGAAATATAGCACCGCGCTCTTCGACGCCGAGACGATCGGCAGAATGCTCGGACATTTCGAGACGCTGCTGGGCGGCATCATCACAGGCCCGCAGCGGCCCGTCTCGACCCTGCCGTTGCTGACGGAAAAAGAGCGCGAGCAGATACTGCTCGAATGGAATAACACCAACACAGACGACGGGGCGCGCCGATGCCTTCATCATTTCTTCGAGCAGCAGGTCGAACGCGCGCCCGGCGCAATCGTCGTCCGCTTCGAGCAGGAGCAGTTGACCTATCTTGAACTGAACCGCCGGGCAAACAGGCTGGCGCGCCACCTGCAAACGTGCGGGGTCGGCCCCGAGGTGCGCGTCGGGATTTTCATAGAGCCTTCGCTTGAGATGGCGGTCGGGTGTCTGGCAATTCTGAAGGCGGGCGGCGCGGTCGTCTTTCTGGACAAATCATATCCTCAGGAGCGTATCGCCTTCCTGCTCGAAGACGCGGCCATCCCCGTGCTCATCACGACCGAGCGGCTGGTCGAGCGTCTGCCAGCGCAGGGCGCGCGTGTCCTCTGTCTGGATTCGGACGCGAAGACCTTCGCACGCTATCCCGAGACGAACCCGGCAGCCGCGATTGACGCCGAGAACCTCGCCTGGCTGGCCTATACTTCGGGCACGACCGGAAAGCCTAAAGGAATTCTGATTCCTCATCGCGTGCTCGCAAATTTCGGGACGACCGCACTGCGCGCCTACGACCTGACGGAGGACCTGCGCATCTTCGACATGCACGGAATCTTCAGCATCATCATGGCGATGATGTGCGGCGGGACGGTCATCCTCGCGCGTCACGAAACGTTCATGTCGCCCGCTCGGATGATCGCCATGCTGCGCGAGCACCGGATCAACCAGGCGACGCTGCCGCCCGCATTGCTCGGCGTGCTGCCTTCCGACGAGCTGCCTTCGCTGCGCACCGTGACGACGGGCGGCGAGAAGATTTCAAGCAACGTCGTGGGTCGCTGGTCGCAGGGCCGCCGCTTCTTTCTCAACTATCGCTGCACGGAGGCTCTCTCGGGGACCAGACACCAGTGCGACGAAGACTTTGCGGCGCGCCCGACCATCGGCCGCCCGATGGCCAATACGCAGATTTACGTGCTGGACCAGGAGCTGCAACTATTACCTGCGGGCATCCCTGGCGAGATGTACATCGGCGGCGCGGGGCTGGCGCGCGGCTATCACAATGCGCCCGCCGCAACGGCCGAAAGATTCCTGCCTGACCCTTTCAGCAGAGAGGGCGGCGCGCGTCTCTACCGCACGGGCGATGTCGGGCGCTATTTCGCGGACGGCCGCCTGGAATTTCTCGGTCGCAGGGATAATCAGGTCAACATTCGCGGCTACCGCGTCGAGCTTGGCGAAGTGGAAGCGGCGCTCAGGCAAAACGCTGCCGTTCAGGACCTGGCCGTGATGATGCGCGAGGACATCGCGGGCGAGAAGCGAATCGTCGCCTACTTGGTCGCGCAGGACGGCGCATCTCTGACGCCGGGCGGGCTGCGCGAATTCCTCAAGGAGAAGCTGCCGGAATACATGATTCCGTCCGCCTTCGTCGTGCTCGACAAACTGCCTTTGACGCCGCACCGGAAAGTTGACTATCGCGCTCTGCCCGCCCCGGAGCAGCTGCTTCGGGTCTCGTCGGAGAGCTTCGTGGCTCCGCGGATGCCGATGGAAGAGGCGCTCTGTCGCATCTGGTCGGAGGTGCTGAAGGTCGAAAGAATCGGCATCAACGATAACTTTTTCGAGCTGGGCGGCCATTCCGTGACAGCCGTTCAAGTGATGGCCAGGGTGCTCGAATCTTTCCAGGTCGAGATTCCGCTGAGACGATTCTTCGAGCTTCCGACGGTGGCCGAGTTGGCCGTCGCCATCGTCGAAGCCGAGGTCGCGCGGGCGGGCGGCGAAGAGACCGCCAGGCTGCTGGCCGAATTAGAGCAGCTCTCGGAAGACGAAGCCTGGGCCATGCTCGGCAACGACGAATAGGCGGCCCGGACCAAGTAAAGCGGGGCCGCACTGACCTTGAAATAAGAGCCCGGCCGCTGCTCTTCGGACGACCGTTCCACTCACCCGGCAAGCGTCGAAAACCGGCCGCACAGCATCGAGTCTCCCGGCTCAAATCGAGTGGGACCCGCTCACGAAAGGAGCACTCAAAGTGACAGCGAGGCACGTTCTTTCCATCGCGGACATAGGGCCTGAGAACTTACCCCGGCTGGTGAACCGCTCTCTTGAGTTCGCCGTCGGAAATGGCGCGGCGGCGGCGCGCCCGCTGGCGGGTAAAGTGGCCGGAATATATTTTCGCGGCACTTCGACGCGCACCCGCACGGCCTTTACGGTGGCGGCGCTGCGTCTCGGTGGCAGCACGATTCACTACGGGCCGAACGATCTGCAACTGGTCACGGGCGAATCGCTGCAAGACACGGCGCGCGTCCTCTCCGGCTTTATAGACATCCTGGTCATACGCACGAACGGCTCGCTCGCAGAGATGAAAACCCTGGCCCGGCAGGACGAGATGGCGGTCGTCAACGCGATGAGCGAAAACGAACACCCGACGCAGGCCATCGCCGATCTGGTGACGATGCAGGAAGCCCTCTCGACCCTGGAAGGCGTGCACATCCTGTACCTGGGTGAAGGCAACAACTCGACCTCTGCGCTGGCGCTGGCCGTCGCCATGATGCCGCGCATGCGGCTGACGATTGTGACGCCGGAGGGCTACGGCCTGCCGCCCGATTTTCTGTCAACGGCCAACGAGCACGGCCGGGAACGCGGCTCTTTCATCGAACAGCATCACAGCATGAGGGAGCTGCCCGCCGGGGTTGACGTGGTCTACACGACCCGCTGGCAAACGATGGGCGTGCCGAAGGAGGACCCGCACTGGCGCGAGAAGTTCCTGCCCTACAGCGTGACGCCCGAAGTCATGTCACGCGTCTCGAAGCCTTCCGGCACGATCTTCATGCACGACTTACCGGCCATGCGCGGCTCGGAAGTCCTCGACGAAGTTCTCGACGGGCCGCAGAGCCGGGCTTTCCGGCAGGCCAGGCACAAGCTCTCAAGCGCGATGGCCGTCCTCGAATGGTGCGTCAGTCAAGCATAGCGCGGCGGCGATAGACTCAAATCGTCAGGCCGCGCGACGGGCCGGAGCGCAAAAGCCTCTCCCTGAGAGCTTGATAATCCGCCCGGCTCTCCCGCAATCAGTTCGCTTTCCGAATTCAAACACAGACATCAACCGGACCGCAGAAATGTTCTCAGGCCGTGCGCTCTGAACTTGCGCAGGACCCGGAGGGCGAGTGGAGGTAGACCTTGGAGATCGAAGGCATCCTAGCGACAATCGGCAATACACCGTTGGTTCGTCTCAAGCGTATCCCGAAGGATGTGCGCTTCCGTTTGTTTGCCAAAATGGAGGGGCTCAATCCCGGCGGAAGCACCAAGGACAGACCCGCGCTCAGTATTCTCAAGAACGGTCTGGAAACGGGCGCGATTGATTCCCAAACTGTCATTCTCGAATCCAGCTCGGGCAACATGGGCATCGGGCTGGCGCAGGTCTGCTCGTATCTTGGCCTGCGGTTTATCTGTGTCGTTGACCCGAAAACGACGCAGCAAAACATCCGCCTGCTGAAGGCTTACGGGGCCGAGGTGGACCTCGTCAAAGACCCCGACCCCATGACGGGCGAGTTCCTTCAGGCGCGCATCCTCCGCGTGCAGCAGCTGCTGCGCACCGTCCCGAACAGCTATTGGCCCAACCAGTATTCGCATACCTATAACGCGACGGCGCATCACCGGACGATGGACGAAGTGGTCAGCGCGCTCGGCGGAGAGGTTGATTACCTGTTTTGCGCCACCAGCACGTGCGGGACTCTGAGAGGCTGTGCGGAGTATGTGCGAAAGCACAAGCTGAGGACCAAAATCATCGCCGTTGACGCCGTCGGGAGCGTGATTTTCGGCGGCAACAAGGGGCCGCGGATGATACCCGGCCACGGCGCGGCCGTCAAACCTGAGCTGTTTCAAAACGACCTCGCGAGCCTCTGTGTGCATGTCAGCGACATTGATTGCGTCGTCGGTTGTCGCCGTCTTATCAAGTCCGAGGCGATTCTGGCGGGCGGCTCCTCCGGCGCTGTCATCATGGCCATAGAGTATTTCAAGGAAGAGATTCCGCCCGACGCCACCTGCGTCGCGCTCTTCCCGGACCGCGGGGAACGTTACCTCGACACGATCTATTCCGACTCATGGGTGGCGGAACACTTCGGCGACATCTCACACCTCTGGCAGGACACGGGAGAAGCTCAGACATGCGCGATGGTTCCATAAGGATTTTGAAAGGCCACGAGGTCCTTTCGCTGCTGACGGGCCGCGAAGACGAGATCATGGCCGCTGTCCGTGCGGCCTATCTGGCACACGGCGGCGGCGATACCTCTTTGCCGCACTCGACCTTCCTCCGTTTCCCGAACGCGGCGAGCAACAGAATCATCGCCCTGCCCGCGTATCTCGGCGGGCCGTCCGGCATCGCGGGCGTCAAGTGGGTCTCCTCCTTCCCCGGCAACATCGAGCGCGGGCTTGACAGGGCTTCCGCCGTTTTGATTCTCAGCTCCGCCGCGACCGGCAGGCCCGAGGCCATCATGGAAGGCTCGATCATCAGCGCCAAAAGAACGGCCGCGAGTGCTGCGCTGGCCGCGAGCAGCCTGCACCGGGACGAGACGGCGCCGGTCGGCATCGTCGGGTGCGGCCTCATCAATTTCGAGGTCGTGCGGTTCCTGCTGGCCGCGCTCCCGAAGTTGAAATCCTTCAACGTCTTCGACATCAATGCCGAGCGGGCGGACGGCTTCCGCGAGAAGTGCCTGAAGACTTTTGCGGGAATCAATGTCGAGGCCACTACGGACTTGCAAGCCGTCTTAGCGAACTCCTCGCTCATCTCGCTGGCGACGACGGCCGCCAGACCGCACATTGACGACCTCTCAGCCTGTGCGCCCGGCACTACCATCCTGCACGTCTCTTTGCGCGACCTGTCGCCGGAAGTGATTCTGTCCTGCGATAACGTCGTGGACGATATTGACCACGTCTGCCGCGCCCAGACCTCGCTTCACCTGACCGAGCAACTGGTCGGAAATCGTGATTTCATCAGATGCCCCCTCGCGGATATTCTGCGCGGCGATGCGCCCGCCAGAAGAGACCCGCAAAGTGTCGTCGTCTTCAGCCCCTTCGGGCTGGGCATACTCGACATCGCCGTCGGCCAGCTCGTTTATGACCTCTCTGCCGAAGAGCGGCAGGGAAGTGTGATAGACGCTTTTCTGCCAAAACCCTGGACCGAAAGGGCCGGTTGAGCTGCCGGAGCGAAAGCGCCCTTTCAATCAGCCCGCAGAGCTAATCTTTGATAGTAGACATTTCATCGTGCCCGTCGGGCGGGCCGTCTGAAAGAGAAGAAGACCTCGGATGAGCGACCTTTCAAAGAGACTTGCTGACCTGCCACCGGCGAAACTTGAGCTGCTCGCGCAACGACTCAAGGCGAAGGCTGCGCAGTCCGCAAAGGCGAGGATTCCTGTCCGAAGAAGTGAGCAGCTCACTTCTTCGACCCCCTCGTTTGCACAGCAGCGACTGTGGTTCCTGGACCAGTTGCAGCCCGGCAATATCGCCTACAATCTTCCGACGGCAGTGCGCCTCCGTGGGCCGCTCGACGAGGGGGCACTCTCGGCAGCCCTCTCCGAACTCGTCCGCCGCCACGAATCTCTGCGCACCTCCTTCTCCTCTTCTAACGGCCAGCCTCTCCAAATCATTCATCCTCCTGCTCCCGTCTCCTTCTCCTCCCTCGACCTTCAGCACCTCCCTGACCCTCATGCGCGCCAACTCCAGGCCACTCGCCTCGCCGAAGCCCAAGCTCAGCGCCCCTTCGACCTCTCCTCTGCTCCTCTCTTTCGCCTCCTCCTCCTGCGCCTCTCTCCCGACGAGCACATCGTCGTCCTCGTCCTTCATCACATCATCTCGGATGGCTGGTCCATGGGCATCCTCATCAGAGAGCTG
>DASVWH010000021.1:0-25649 GCA_036389715.1 Pyrinomonadaceae bacterium
GAAAGAGTGAAAACATAAGTCTCTCCCGGCTTGATGGAAATATCGTCAGGCCCTGCTTTAGTCTCGATGTTGTATAACTCTCTTTTCCCGAAATGTAGTGAAAACCCCATCTCATCTGTCCCGTTAGGTATCGTTATTCCAGGTAAACCTATCGCCAGACTCAGATAATAGATGGGCTTATCGCCGGTATTAGTGACTTCCAGCTCGAAATCACGCAGCCATTTCTCATTCTTCAAATCCTTGAACGCCTTCTCCTTCTCTTTCTTTATCTTGACTTTAATCGGCAGGTGCTTGGGCACTGTGTTCTCTAGTTCTCTCTCTTCTGAAGTCGAGAATATCTCTGTCTGGTTGCTCCATGATGCATGTTGGAATTTCATGCCGCCCGAATCCCTCAAGTCCGGCTGCGGCTGGCAACGTTCCAAACTAGATTTTGCGTCCGGCCCGTGTGGTACTGAAACTCCATCATTTCTCACGAATCCTGTTCCGTCTCCGAAACTCAGGAGTTGAAAGTGCAAGATAAGTTTCTTTGCATCAGGCTTATGCTCTCTCTTCCTGAATCGCTCCCAACTCACCACGTCTATTTCAGGGAAACTGAAAACATAAGTCTCTCCCGGCTTGATGGAAATATCGTCAGGCCCTGCCTTTGTCTCGATGTTGTATAACTCTCTTTTCCCGAAATGTAGTGAAAATCCTATATTATCTGTCCCGTTAGGTATTGTTATTTCCGGCAGAACAATGAGCAAGCTCAGATAATAGATGGGCTTATCGCCAGTATTAGTGACTTCCAGCTCGAAATCACGCAGCCATTTCTCATTCTTCAAATCCTTGAATGCCTTCTCCTTCTCTTTCTTTATCTTGACCTTAATCGGCAGGTGCTTGGGCACTGTATTCTCTAGCTCTCTCTCTTCAGATTGAGCCAGGCTCGAAGCCGATGTCCCGTTTATCAGAAAGATCGCAGCCGTGCAGGCGAGCACTAGCAGAAGCACTGTCTTAGCAAAGACAGCAAAGCCCTTCGTTGTGAGATACATGAGGATGCTCCTTCAAATGATTGTCGAAGGTAGAGGCTGATTGCTATAACATCACGCGATGTCGGCAGAGGAGCCTTTCGTCTAAGACGGCTTATATGCCTCTCCCCTAGAGATGTCAAGAACCTCGCGCGGGCACTCGCGGGCCTCTCTTTCCTGGCTGCTCTCGATAAATCATCGTGCTATCATTCTCCCGTTGTGAAAGAAACAAACGCGAATCCGCAGACGCTCTATCTCTCGCAAGTGCTGGGCCGTCCGATACGCGACCTTGAAGGCGAGCGCGTGGCGACGATCAAGGATGTCATCGTGCGTCTGGGCGAGGACGATCACCCGCCTGTGATGGGCTTTGTCGCGCGCTACAACCGGCGCAACTTCTTTCTTCCGCGCTGGCGCATCACGCAGTTCGGCGAGCAGGGCGCGCGGCTCAATTCCGACATCCTGGACCTGCGCCCCTTTGCGCGCCGCGAGAACGAGGTCCTGCTGGCGCGCGACGTGCTCGACAAACAGTTGATTGACGTGGACGGCAAGCGGGTCGTGCGCGTCAACGACGTGCAGTTGATCGAAGCCGCGGGCGAGTGGATGGTGACGGGCGCGGATGTCAGCCTTCAGGGTCTCTGGCGGCGGCTGATGCCCGCCGGCTTTGCCGGGACCAGCCGCGCCGTCGAGGTCATTGACTGGGCCGACGTTGGATACCTGGCCACGGACGCCGCCACCGTCCAGCTCAAGTCATCCTCGGACAAGCTCTCGCGCCTGCACCCGGTCGAGATCGCGCGCCTCGCCGAAGCCCTCTCCTATCATCACGGCTCGGAGATAGTCGAATCGCTCGATGATGAGACGGCCGCCGAAACCCTCGAAGAGATGCACGCCGAGAGCCAGGCGCGCATCATCAGCGAGATGGACGAAGAACGCGCCGCGGACATTCTCGAATGGATGTCGCCGGACGAAGCCGCAGACGTGCTCGGAGACCTCTCCGAAGAGAAGGCCGTGGACCTGCTCAAGCGGATGGAGGGCGAGGAGCAGGCCGATGTCGCGGAGCTGCTGCCCTACGAAGACGACACGGCGGGCGGATTGATGACCACGGAGTTCGTCACGCTGCCGCGTAACCTGACGGTCGGCGAAGCCCTCGCACGCCTGCGCGAGATGGCCGAGACGCCGAACATGATCTATTACCTCTACGTCGTCGAAGAGGAGGGCTCCTGGCAGCTCTGCGGCGTGATAGCCTTGCGGAGCCTGATTCTCGCAGAGCCCGGCGCGCCGCTCGAAGAGGTCATGCGCGACGAGTTTCAGCGTGCCCAGCCGGACGATTCCGCCCGCGAAGTGGCCCAGAAGATAGCCGAGTATAACCTGCTCGCGCTGCCCGTCGTTGACGAGGCGGGCGACATCCTCGGAATCATCACCGTGGACGACGCGATGGAGATGCTCCTGCCCAAGGGCTGGCGACAGCGCCTGCCGAGACTCTTCGGCTAAGCGGAAAGAATTTAGTTATCGATTCATCGACTCCTTGATTCATTGACTCATTGATTCATTGATTCATTGACTCATTTATCCGGTCTTTAAATGAATCAGGGATGGCACCGGTCAATGAATCAATCCCTTTCCTTCCTCTCTGCTCTTCGCCGCCTCGGTTTGGCAAGGTTTGTGATAATATCCGTCTTCGCCTTACACCTTTGAATGCGGGTTGTTCTCTCACGGGCCGGAGGGCGGCTCTCCCGTTGCAGGGTTTCGTCCTGCGGGATTCCGTGAGCGAGAGCCGGAGCTTTGATTCGATGAAGGACGGAGACCCTCCAAGTGGCCGAACACCGGATAGCTGTCGCGGCCGCCGGGCGTCGCTGGCTGCGGCGCGGCGCTCGCGGTGTGCGCGGGACCTTCGGGCGGCGCGGGGGGCTCCTGATGTACCTGGCCATCCTCGGGCCCGGCATGATCGCGGCCAACGCGGGCAACGACGCGGGCGGGATTGCGACCTACGCTTCGGTCGGCGCGGACTACGGCTATCGCCTGCTCTGGGTGCTCGTCCCGATTACCATTAGCTTAGGCATCGTGCAGGAGATGTGCGCGCGGATGGGCGCGGTCACGGGCAAGGGGCTGGCCGACCTGATTCGTGAGCGCTTCGGCGTGCGCTGGATGGCGCTGGTCATGCTGGCGCTGCTGATCGCCAACGGCGGCGTCACGGTCTCGGAGTTCGTCGGCATCGCGCTCTCGACGGAGCTGTTCGGCGTGCCGCGTTTCGTCTCGGTCCCGCTGGCCGCCGCAAGCGTCTGGTGGCTCGTCGTCAAAGGCTCTTACAGGCGCGTCGAGCGCGTCTTCCTGGTGATGTCGCTGGTCTTCCTGGGCTACATCGTCTCGGCCTTTCTGGCCCAGCCGAAGTGGGCAGAGGTAGCACGCGCCATGGTCCGGCCGAATTTCAATTTCGACCCGGCCTTTCTCTTCGCCTTCGTCGCCATCGTCGGGACGACCATCTCGCCCTACATGCAGGTCTTCGTGCAATCGTCCGTGGTCGAGAAGGGCATCACGGCGGAGGATTACAGGCTGACCCGCGTTGATGTCTGGGCCGGAACCATCTTCGCCGTCGCTATCGTCTTCTTCATCGTCATCTCGACGGCCGCGACCCTGCACACGCAGACGCCGCCCCAGCACATAGAGAGCGCAGCCGACGCCGCGCGCGCCCTTGAGCCGCTCGCCGGGCGCTACGCCGGACTGCTCTTCGCGGTCGGGCTATTCGGCGCGTCCATGCTGGCGGCGGGCGTGCTCCCGCTGGCCACGGCCTATTCGATCAGCGAGGCGCTCGGGTTCGAGAAGGGCGTCTCCAGGAGCTTCCGCGAAGCCCCCATCTTTCTGGGCATCTTCACGTTTCTGGTCGCGGTCGGGGCGCTGGTCGCGATGATTCCGGGGCTGCCGCTGATCCGCGTCCTGCTCGTCACACAGGTCATCAACGGCCTGCTGCTGCCCGTCATCCTCTTCGCCATCCTGCGCCTGGTCAACGACGAGGAGGTGATGGGCGAGCATCGCAACGGCACGATCTATAATGTGGCGGCGTGGCTGACGGTCGTGATCGTCTCCGGGCTCTCGCTGCTGCTCATCATGACGACTATCTTTCCTGACATTATTCCGCATTAGCCGGGACGGATGAGCGGGCCGGGCCGGGCGCGCTGCGAGGGCCGCGGCTTCGCCCTGGCGCTCGCAAATGGCGGCGGATAATGATAAAAGAATAAACAAAGGACAGGCTTGCCAGGGCTTGCTAAGGCCAGAGGAAATTCCATCAACGTGACTCGTCCCCGCTCCAAAAACCGGTTCGCGTTCTTTCTCCTGATGACGGTCATCGTCGCGCTGGCGCTCTATCTGCTGCACATCTTCGAGCCCGCGCTCAAGGCCCATTTCGGAGAGGGCATGGACCCGACGCCGGAGGGCGCGGCCAGGGCCCGCGAGTCCTTCGAGATGTTCCTCAACATCACCAGGATAGTCCTCTGGATGAGCCTGGCGATTGTCATCGTCCGGGCGCTGGCCGCACTGATTTTCAATATCATCTTCCGCATGCGTCGCGGCTACGAAGCGCCCGTCCTGATTCGCAACATCTTCTCGATGGTCGCCTACATCGTCAGCTTCGTCATCATCTTCAAGGTCTTTTACCCGGACGTGGGACTGGGCGCGCTCTTTACGACTTCGGCGGTCCTCGGCGCGATCATCGGTCTGGCGCTGCAAGACACGCTCGGCAATCTCTTCGCGGGCATCTCGCTGCACGCGGACAAGCCCTTTCAGGTCGGCGACGTGATTACCGTCGGCCAGAAGACGGGCGTCGTCGAAAGCATCAGCTGGCGAGCAGTCAAGGTCAGGACTTTTACCAATCACGTTATCCTGGCCAGCCACACCAGCGTCTCCCGCGAGGCCATAGAGGTCTGCCCGCGCGATAACCTCAACGCGCGCCTGGTCTTCTTCAACACGCTCTACACGGATTCGCCCGCCAAGACCATCCACATCGTCCGCGAGGCCGTCCGCGAGGCCGACAACGTCGCGCCGCAGGTCACGCCCATCGTCCGCATCCGCAACTTGGGCGATAGCGGCGTCGAGTACGAGGTCAAGTACTGGCTGGTAGACTATGCCAAGTACAACGACACGGACGCGCTCATCCGCCAGCGCATCTGGTACGCCTTCCGCCGCGCCGGAATCAACTTCGCCTTCCCGACGCGGACGCTGCACGTCGAGCGCCCGGCCAGGACCGAGGCCGCGCAAACGGACGGCAGCGGCTTTATCGAACGCCTCTCGGCCGTAGACATCTTCGCCCCGCTCTCGGCCGAAGAGACCGCGCGCCTTGCCAGCAACTCCGTCAGTCACATCTTCGCGCCCGGCGAAACCGTCATCCGTGCCGGTGACGACGGCGCGAGCATGTTCGTCGTCCATAGCGGGCGCGTCGAAGTGCAGATTAGCGATAACGGCCGCCCGCGCACCGTCGCCACGCTCAACGAAGGCGACTTCTTCGGCGAGATGGCATTATTTACGGGCGAGCCGCGCACGGCCAACGTCGTCGCCCTGGAGGAGACCGAGGTCCTCGAAATCGGCCATGCGGCCATGAAACACCTCTTCGACACTAATCCTGACCTGGTTGACTCGCTCAGCTACATCATCGCCGAGCGCCGCATAGGCCTCGCCGCCAGGGCCGAAAAGGACGACAACGGCGAGGAGGAATCGGCGGGCATTATCGCCTCCATCAAACGCTTTTTCGGGATGGATTGAGGCACGCTCCCTCCGTTTCGTGGCCCTCATCCGGCGCTTTTCTCCGGCCCGGACCCCTCCCGCGAGCCCCGTTTTTCCCGCCTGGCGAGCCGCGCGATTACCCCTCGGCAGCTCCGGCCATAGCCTTAACCCCTGTCTTTACTTGACTTACCACGCCTGCCCGGGGTTTTGGACGAGGACCGGAGGGGCTCAAAAGAATTTCGCCCGGGGACTTGACAAGAAGAGACTCAAGATTTATTATTCTCTTGCGCTCAAACAGTCGAGGTCGCTCTTCGGTGACGGCCTCGGGGCGTCAATCAAATCAATTAGAGAGATACTCAAGAGGAGGAAGTTTCAGATGAGCATCGTTCGCTACGATCCGTTCCGCGACTTACGCAGTCTTCAGGACGAGGTTAATCGTCTGTTCTCCACCAATTTGACGAGGGTTTTCGGCGACGAGGGGATCGCCCGCGGAGCCTGGAATCCGAACGTGGACATCTACGAGAACAAGGACCAGATCATCATCGAGGCCGAGTTGCCGGGGATGAGCCGCGAGGATTTCGACCTCTCTTTTGAGAACAACGTCATCACCCTGCGCGGCGAGCGTCGCTTTGAGAAGAAGGACGAGAGTGATAACTATCATCGCGTCGAGAGGTCTTACGGCTCCTTCACGCGCTCCTTCACGCTCCCGCCGACGGTCTCCGGCGAAGGCATCGGGGCCGAATATCGCAACGGCGTCCTGCGCATCACGCTGCCCAAGCGCGAAGAGGTCAAGGCGCGCCGGATAGAGATTCAGGGCGAGAGCGCGCAGCAGCAGCAGCCTCGCACCATCGAAGCCAAAGCCGAAAGCTCCGAGAGCCAGAGAACCGACGATAAGACGATGGCAGCGTCGGGTCGTTAATTAATTTCGGTGATGAGTGAGGGGTCAGAGGTGAGGGGAAAGAGCGTTTCTCTTATCACCTCTGACTCATCACTCATCACTTATCACCCATCACTATTTTATGCGTTTAGATAAATTCACACTGCGCGGCCAGGAAGCCATTCAGTCCGGCATCGAAATGGCCGAGCGCAACCAGAATCAACAGGTCGAGCCTGAGCACCTGCTTTTTGCCATGCTCGAACAGCCCGAGGGCATCGTCCGTCCAGTGCTCGGCAAGCTCGGGGCGAACGTCCAGGTCGTCCTCAACGACGTGCAGGCAGCGGTCGGGCGCTTCCCGAAGGTCCAGGGCGGGCAGCAGTATTTCAGCTCGCGCCTGAGCCAGATTTTCGTCGCCGCCGAGAAGCAGGCGCAGAGCATGCAGGACGAGTACATCTCGACCGAGCACCTGCTGCTGGCCATCGCGGACGAAAAAGAGGGACAGGCGGGCAAGCTCCTGCGCCAGCACGGCGTCAGCCGCGACGACCTCCTGAAGGTCATAGAGCAGACGCGCGGCGGCTCGCGCATCACGGACCAGAACGCAGAGGCCAACTACCAGGCGCTCTCCAAGTATGCCAAGGACCTGACGGAGCTGGCGCGCCAGGGCAAGCTCGACCCGGTCATCGGGCGCGACGACGAGATACGCCGCACCATCCAGGTGCTCTCGCGCCGCACCAAGAATAACCCCGTGCTGATCGGCGAGCCGGGCGTCGGCAAGACGGCCATCGTCGAGGGACTCGCGCAGAGAATCGTTTCGGGCGACGTGCCCGAGACGCTGCGCAACAAGCGGCTGGTCGGGCTTGACTTAGGCTCGATGCTGGCGGGCGCGAAGTACAGGGGCGAGTTTGAAGACCGCCTCAAAGCCGTCCTGAAAGAGATCGAGAACGCGCAGGGGCAGATCGTGCTCTTCATAGACGAGCTGCACACGCTGGTCGGGGCGGGCGCTGCCGAAGGCGCGATTGATGCCTCGAACATGTTGAAACCCGCGCTGGCACGCGGCGAGCTGCGCTGCGTCGGCGCGACCACGCTCAACGAATACAAGAAGTACATCGAAAAGGACGCGGCGCTGGAGCGTCGTTTCCAGCAGGTCTACGTCGGCGAGCCGAGCGTCGAAGACACGATTGCTATCTTGCGCGGCCTCAAGGAGCGATACGAAGTGCATCACGGCGTGCGCATCAAGGACTCCGCGATTGTCGCCGCCGCGACGCTCTCGAATCGCTACATCACGGACCGCTTTCTGCCGGACAAGGCGATTGACCTGATTGACGAAGCCGCCTCGCGCCTGCGCATAGAGATTGATTCCCTGCCACAGGAGATAGACCAGCTCGAACGCGAAATCCTGCAACTGGAGATCGAGCGCCAGGCCCTGACGCGCGAGGAGGACGAACGCTCGAAGGCGCGCCTGAGAGACATCGAGCAGCGCATCGCCGATCTCAAGGAGGAGTCGGGCGGGATGAAGGCCAAGTGGCAGTCGGAGAAGGAAGAGATAGAGCGGATGCGCGCGGCCAAGAACGAGCTTGAGCAGCTGCGCTTGCAGTTGGACCAGGCGCGCAACGCCGGCGATCTGGCGCGCGCCGCGGAGCTTCAGTACGGCAAGATTCCTGAGCTTGAGCGCAAGCTTATGGGCGAGCAGCAGAAGCTCGCAGACATTCAGAGCGACGGCGTGATGCTCAAGGAAGAGGTGGACGAAGAGGACGTGGCCGAGGTCGTCGCCAAGTGGACGGGCGTGCCCGTCTCGAAGATGCTCGAAGGCGAGATGCAGAAGCTGGTCACGATGGAGGACCGCCTGCGCCAGCGCGTCATCGGCCAGGACGAGGCCCTGACGGCCGTCGCCAACGCCGTCAGGCGGGCGCGCGCCGGGCTCCAAGACCCGAATCGCCCCGTCGGCTCGTTCATCTTCCTGGGGCCGACCGGCGTCGGTAAGACCGAGACGGCGCGTGCGCTCGCGGAGTTTCTCTTCGACGACGAGCGTGCGATGGTCAGGCTGGACATGTCCGAATACATGGAGAAGCACGCCGTGGCGCGAATGATCGGAGCGCCGCCGGGCTACGTCGGCTATGAGGAGGGCGGGCAGTTGACCGAAGCCGTGCGGCGCAGGCCCTACGCCGTCATCCTCTTTGACGAAATAGAGAAGGCGCACCCGGATGTCTTCAACGTCCTGCTCCAGATTCTGGACGACGGGCGCTTGACCGACTCGAAGGGACGCACCGTTGATTTCAAGAACACGGTCTTGATTATGACCTCGAACCTCGGCTCGCGCGAGATGCAGGGCCTCGAAGACGACGAGAAGCAGATGCGCGAGGCCGTGCTGGAGGTCCTGCGCGGCCACTTCAAGCCGGAGTTTCTCAATCGCATAGACGACATAGTGATCTTTCACCAGCTCTCGCGCGAGCAGATTAAGCAGATTATTGACGTGCAGCTCGAACGCCTGCGCGCGATGCTCGGCGAGCGCAGCGTCTTGCTTGAGCTGGACGATTCGGCGCGCGCGCTCCTGGCGCGTGAGGGCTATGACCCGAATTACGGGGCGCGTCCGCTCAAGCGCGCGATTCAGACGCTGGTCCAGAATCCGCTGGCCGTCAAGCTGCTGCGCGGCGAGATCGCGCCCGGACAAACGATTCGCGTCTCGGCCGACGGCGACCAGATGAATTTCGCAACCGAAGCAGCCGCCGCGGCGGCCTAAAAGGCAGACTCGAAAGCCAGAAAAGCTGAAGGCTCGAAGCGAGCAGCAGGGGCAAAGGTTAAGCTGGAAAGAGGGGTCAGGAGTAGAGCCGGGCTCTCAAGCTCCGGCCGTCGCCTCCGCTCTTCTACTCCTTAACCCTCTTTCCCCTTCTTGCTTCAGCGCCCATTATTTGGAGGAGCGTGATGACAAAGGGATGGGACCCGCTACGCGATCTGGTCGGATTGCAGGATCGCATGAACCGTCTGTTCGAGGATGCCGCGCACAGGCGTCATCCGGGCGGCGACGAAGAGGGCGAGCAGGAGATAGAGCGTGCGGACTGGACTCCGCTGGCGGATATTTACGAGAGCGAGCAGGAGTACACCATCGCCCTGGACCTGCCGGGCATTGACCGCGCCGCCCTGGAAATCAGCCTCGACGAGGACCGGCTGATGATTCGCGGCGTTCGTCCGGCAGAGGATGGAGCGCGCCGCGCCGAGCGTCCGCACGGACGTTTCCTGAGAAGATTCGGAGTGCCCGCGACCGTAGACCGGCAAGCCATCGGAGCGGAATATAAGGACGGCGTGCTGCGCGTGCGCCTGCCCAGGCACAAGGAGCAGAAGTCGCGCCGCGTGCAAATCAAGGTTTCGTAAATCATCGGTGGTAAATAGTAAATGGTAAATCGTCAATAGAAAAAGAAAGACAGGCTTTAAGTCTCAGGCAATCGCTTTTATCTATTCACGATTCACGATTTACTATTCACTATTTACTAATATGGTATCTTTCCGCAGGGAGAAAAAACAGCGTCGTATGCGAGAGCAAAAGGTGTCTGAGGAGGCTCAGGCCGAGGGGCCGGAGTCTTCTTCAAGAGAGGGGATACGTGTGACGGATCGTCGTCGCTTCAACATGGACGGCGAGGCGGAGCATGAGGGCACGGATGAAAGCAATGCTGCGCCCAACTTAAAGCCGAGCTACGTGGAGCAGCTCGAAGCGCGCACCCTCGAAGCCGAGCGCAAGGCGGCCGACGTGCAGGCTCGCTTCGAGCAGGTGCGCGCCCAGTTGCAGCGCGAGACGGACGAGACGCGCCAGCGCCTGAACCGCGCGGCGGACGAGCGCGCGCGGCGTGAGAAGGCGGACTTCGTAGCGGCGCTGCTGCCGGTTGCGGACAACCTGGAACGGGCAATCAATGCGGCGGACGAGGGCGGCTCGCTCGAAGTGCTGCTCGACGGCGTGCGCAGCACTCTGAGCAGCTTCGAGAGCGCGCTGCTGGCCTCGGGCGTCGAGCCTCTGACTTCGGTCGGCGCACTCTTCGACCCCGAATTGCACGAGGCTGTTGACACAATCGAAGTCGAGCCCGAGCGCGACGGGACGGTCACGGCCGAGTACAGCCGCGGGTATCGCATCGGGGAGCGCCTGCTGCGCCCGGCTCGCGTCCAGGTCGGGCGCGCCCGAAGTGCGGCCATCAGAGCGGCGGAATAAAAACAGTAGCCGGTGGCGTGTGGCCTGTGTTCAGTCAAAGGCTGGCCGGGCGGGCGACGGGCCACTGACCATTGACTACTTTTGAAGGAGAAAACAAAGTGGCGAAAGAGTTGAAGTTCAGGGAAGATGCGCGCAGCGCGATGCTTCAGGGCGTGAACGTGCTGGCCAACGCCGTGCGCGTCACGCTCGGGCCTAAAGGGCGCAACGTCGTCATCGGTAAAAAGTACGGCTCGCCCGTGATTACCAAGGACGGCGTGACGGTCGCAAAAGAGATTGACCTGCCGGACAACAACCAGACCATGGGCGCGCAGATGGTGCGCGAAGTGGCGACCAAGACCAACGACCTGGCGGGCGACGGCACGACCACCGCGACCGTCCTGGCCCAGGCCATCTTCCGCGAGGGCATCAAGAACGTGACCGCCGGGGCGAACCCGATGGCTTTGCAGCGCGGCATTCAAATGGCGACCGCAGCGGCCGTCGCCGAGCTTGAGCGCATGTCCAAGAAGGTCAGGGGCAAAGAGGAGCTGGCCAACGTCGCGTCAGTCTCGGCCAATAACGACCGCCAGATCGGCCAGCTCATCTCCGAAGCGATGGAGCAGGTCGGCAAGGACGGCGTCGTCACGGTCGAGGAGTCCAAGACGCTCCAGACGGAGCTGGACATCGTCGAGGGCATGCAGTTCGACCGCGGCTATCTCTCGCCCTACTTCATGACCAATGCGGACCGGATGGAGGCCGTCCTCGAAGAGCCTCTGATCCTGCTTCACGAGAAGAAGATTTCAGCCATGCGAGACCTCCTGCCCGTGCTCGAACAGGCGGCGGGACAGGGCCGTTCCCTGCTCATCATCTCTGAAGACATCGAGGGCGACGCGCTGGCCACGCTGATCGTCAACAAGCTGCGTGGGACCATCAAAGTCTGTGCCGTCAAGGCCCCGGCCTTCGGCGACCGTCGCAAGGCGATTCTCGAAGACCTCGCGGTCCTGACGGGCGGGCGCGTCATCACGGAAGACCTCGGCATCAAGCTGGAGAACGTCGAAGTAACGGACCTCGGTTCGGCAAAGCGCGTCATCGTTGATAAGGACAATACGACGGTCGTCGAAGGCGCGGGCGCAGCCAGGGCCATTCAGGGCCGTGTCGCCACTCTGCGCGCGCAGATCGAAGAGAGCACTTCCGACTATGACCGCGAGAAGTTGCAGGAGCGCCTGGCCAAGCTCTCCGGGGGCGTCGCCGTCGTCAAGGTCGGCGCGGCCACGGAGACGGCCATGAAAGAGATTAAGATGCGCGTCGAGGATGCGCTCAATGCCACGCGGGCCGCGGCGCAGGAGGGCATCGTGCCGGGCGGCGGCGTCGCGCTCTTAAGGGCCGCCAAGGCCCTGGACCAGCTCAAGCACGACGAGCTGGACGTGCAGACCGGCATCCGCCTCGTCAGGCGCGCGCTCGAAGAGCCGATTCGGCGCATCGCCGAGAATGCCGGAGTTGACGGCGCAATCGTCGTCGGGCGCGTCGAAGAGTCAAAGGGCGCGAAGGGCTTCAATGCGGCGACCGGGGAATACGAGGACCTCGTCGCGGCCGGAATCATTGACCCGACGAAGGTGGTCCGCACGGCGCTGCAAAACGCCGCATCCATCGCCGGGCTGATGCTGACGACCGATGCGGCCGTAACGGACGCGCCCGAGCCGAAGAAAGCCGCGCCGCAGATGGGCGGCGGTGAGGATTACGACTACTAAACGGGGCACACACAGAGGATAAAGGGAAAGAGGGAAAGAGAGGGCGGTTCCGGTCCCTTCCTCTTTCCCTCTTTGCTTTCTCCTCTTTCCGTTCTTCGCGGCCGGAACCGCCCGCTTGTGGCTACATATTTGCAGGCGCGAGATGTGGTATGATTCCGATGTCTGGAAACGCAACGGCGTCCATACCCCTCGCATCTAAAAGAAGGCACTTGAAAGGGCTGCGCAAGAGGTAAGAAGCGGCTTGAGGTTGACAATCAAGACGACACTTCCCCGCCAAACATTTGTCACATCCTTGGCATTTGATAGACGGTGATGAATCGCCTTCACTTAAGAGTTAGTTGAGAAACAAAGCATGATAGACCTAGGGGCTTACAAAGATAAATTCGGCGACAGCGGCCAGCGCATCCTCGAGTATGCGCTCAACGAATCTCGTCGCCGCGACCAGAATTACGTTTCAGTCGAACACATTCTCAAGGCTCTCTCGGACGAGGAAGCGGACCTTTTTGACTCCACCCTGCGTGATCTCAAGATTGACCCGCGCTCCGTCAAGTTGATGATCGAGAAGCGTCTTGAAATGAGTCGGCAGCACGTCGGCAAGGGTTTCAGGATTGCGCCCGATACGACCGACCTCTTCAAGCGCGCGATGGAACGCGCCCGCGCGCAGGGTCGCAAGACTATCGAGGCGACAGATATTTTCACGGCTCTCTCGCAGGACGAAAGAGGTTTATTCGTCGAGGTCATGAGAAACTTCGGCGCTTCACCGGAGGCTGTGGTGGAAAATGTACGCGCCCGTGTCCACATCAGGGAACAGGAAGAGGAGCAGTACAAGAAGAAGTTCGAGCTGCCCCCTTATCTGAAACATTTCGGCACATCGCTGAACCGGCTGGCGCGTGCCGACAAGATTCCGCCGACCATCGGGCGCGAGATGGAGATTCAGCAGATGGTGGAGATTCTCTGCCATCGCGAGCGCGCCAACTCGCCCATGCTCGTCGGGGAACCCGGCGTCGGCAAGACGGCCGTGGTCGAGGGCCTGGCCCGGCTCGTCGAGCTGGAGCCCGAAAAGGTTCCGGCCCGCCTGCGCGGCTCGCACATCGTCCAGCTTCAGATGGGCGGGCTCGTCGCCGGCACGATGCTGCGCGGCATGTTCGAGGAGCGCATCAAGGGCATCATTGACGAGGTCAAGGAACGCGATAACCTGATTCTCTTCATTGACGAAGCCCATACGATTATCGGCGCGGGCGCGGCGCTCGGCACGTCGAGCGACGCGGCCAATATGTTCAAGACGGCGCTGGCGCGCGGCGAGATGCGGATCATCGGCGCGACGACTTTGACGGAGTACAAGGAGTACATCGGCGAGGACGAGGCGCTGGCGCGTCGCTTCCGCCTGGTCAAGGTTGACGAACCGACGCTCACGGAAACGCGCGAAATTCTGCTCGGCATCCGGCCGCGTCTCGAAAGAAACTATTCGGTGACGATCTCGGACGACGCCATCAACATGGCCCTGGAGATGGCCCCGAAGTATATCCGCAACCTGCACCTGCCGGACAAGGCCATCGGCTGGCTCGACACGGCCGCCGTCAAGGTCGAGATTAACGAGCCGCAGACGCTGATCGTTAAGCCCGAGCACATCATCGAGGTCATCTCGCAGGAGTCCCGCATCCCGCGCGACATGATCTTCCGCGATACGAACGACCGCTTCGGGAAGATGGAAGAGGACATCGCCGGACGCGTCATCGGTCAGAAGGAGGCGGTCGCGGCCGTGGCGCAGCGCCTGCGTCTGAACAAGGGCCCGCTCAAGGATAACCACTACAAGCCGGACGGCGTGCTGCTCTTCCTCGGGCCCACCGGCGTCGGGAAGACCGAGCTTGCCAAGGCCGTCGCCGAATTCATGTTCGGCGATGAAGAGAAGATGGTTCGGATAGACATGTCGGAGTATGGCGACGGGACCATCGGCATCGAGAAACTGATCGGAATGCCGCGCGGCATCGTCGGCTCGGAGCGTGGCGGTATTTTGACCGAGCAGCTCAGGGAGAACCCCTACACCGTGCTCCTGCTCGACGAGGTCGAGAAGGCTTCGCCCTACCTGATGAACCTCTTCCTACAGGCTTTCGACGAAGGCTGGATGACGGACGGGCGCGGCAAGAAGGTTTACCTCTCGGACGCCATCGTTATCATGACCTCCAATCTCGGCTCGGAGAGCTTCAAGAAATACGAGAAGCCGCTCGGGTTCGGGCAGAAGACACTGGGCGACGTGCGCGCCGTCAAGGGCGAGGTGATGAAGGCCGCCGAGCAGCGTTTCTCGCCCGAGTTTCGCAACCGCATTGACGAGATCATAGTCTTCTCGCCGCTGACGATGGACGAGGTTCGACAGATCGCGCAGATTTATCTCAACAAGCTGCGCAAGCAGATGGAGCACCAGGGCAAAGAGGTTGATGTCACGGAGCGTGCCATCGACCTGCTGACCGAGAAGGGCTTCAGCCCGGCTTACGGCGCGCGCTTCCTCAAGCGGCACATTGACGAGAAGGTCAAGCTCCCGATCACGACCATGTGGAAAGGCGCTTCGCGCTTTCTGGTTGACGCCGAGGACGGCGCGATCACGATCAAGGCTGTTGACGGCATCGTGCCGGAAGTAGTCTAACTGAAGCGCGCTCTCGGCAGAGGCGCTCACTCTTGGTCGAAAGGGCTTCGATGAGGTAAATTCATCGAAGCCCTTTCGCTTTGCCCGAGCACTCGATAGTAAACCCGATGCGTAAGTTGAAGCTCAGAAACCCTTTCGCTTTGCTGCTCCTCCTGCCTGCCCTGCATCTCATTGCCGGTGAGGCCGGGGCGCAGTCAGCATATAAGATTGACGAGACGGCGTACCTGCGTTGTGACCTTTCGGAAGTGCCGCAGGTGACAGATTCGCCCTCGCCCATTTTCGTCGCGTTGAACGCCAACGCGGAGGCACGGGCCGCCCTGATCGTTTACGGAATGCCGGGCTGGTCTCTGAGATACGCAAAGAGCGTGAGGCGCTGGTTGTCGCAGGTCAGAGGGATTGCTCCCGAACGCCTCATCGCTCTTTATGGAGGCCCGGTCGAGACGCCAAGGATGGAACTCTGGCTGGTTCCTCGCGGCGCGGCTTTGCCGGAGCTTAAGTCCAGCTTGGATGACAAACAGGCCACACTCTTTGACCGGTACGTTTACTGGCGCGGAGATTATTGCGGTTCGGGTCGCCCTCCGTCGCTCGCGGAGTTCGCCGAAGCATTGAAAAGACGGCCGGGCTGGCGTGGCTATATCGTCTCGCCCGCACAGAAACAGTCGCAGCGAGCGGGCCGGGACCGCTTCCTGGGACTCGGATGGATACCTTTCCCGCCGGGAGGCATCGCGCCGCGTCGCCGCAGACAGGCACTATCTGATTAAGAAATTCGCGCTCGACCCGGCGCGCATCAGGACAATCGTTGGGCCCGCAGACGCCTGGACGCACGCAGAATTATGGATTGTTCCGCCCGGCGCGGAACCGCCCTTGACGAAGGCAAAGATTTCAACGAAGGGAAAATAAGGCGCTACAACGCTATGCCCAAGATTGATCGTTTGAGACTGGAAACCACCGGGATTTTAGGAATGGTGCTCGCGCTGGCGCTGGCCTTCGGAATGGAGGCCAGGGGACAGTCTGGAGATGCCAAGGCCAGCGCCGAGAGTAAGCCGGCCGCGCGGCCCTCGCCCGCGGCCGACGAGAAGGCCGAGCAGATTATCGCGCGCGCCATAGAGGCCATGGGCGGCAGCGCCTATTTGAATGTTCGCTCCGTCATCGGGCGCGGTCTCTTCACGCAGTTCAGGGACGGCGAGACGGGTCTGCCGAGCGGCTTCATTGACTACATCGTCTTTCCAGATAAAGAGCGCACGGAGTTTCGCGTGCCGACGGGCAAGATTATTCAGACCAACACGGGCGACAAGGGCTGGGTTTACGACGGCGCGGCCAAGTCCGTCAACGACATGAAGCCCGCGCAGATAGAGGATTTCAAGCTCGCGATGCGGGCCAGCGTTGATAACCTGCTGCGCGGGACGTGGCGCAGGGAGGGCGCGGAACTCTCCTACAGGGGACGGCGCGAGGCCGGGCTGGCGCGGCGCAACGAGGCCGTGCGGCTGACTTACCCCGACGGGTTTCAGGTCGAGTTCGAGTTCGGGGCCAGGGATGGACTGCCGATGAAGGTGCTCTACAAGCGCAAGAATGCGGAGGGCGAAGAACGCGCCGAAGAAGACCGCCTCGCGCAGCACGTCAAGATAGACGGGGTGATCGCGCCCTTCGTCATAGACCACTTCGTCGCGGGCTCGCAGACGAGCCGCATCAACTATCAGTCGGTCGAATTCAATCGCCCCATCGCCGAGACGCTTTTCGCCCGCCCGGCCAACGCCAAGGCCGTCAAGTAAATCTCCCGGCCGCAGGCAGAAAAGCGAAGCGCCCGCGGCCTCTCGAAAGCGCCCGCAGACCCTTCACGCCTCTCGCTCAACCTCTATTTCTCGGACCGGGCGCGCAGCCTCGCTTCGTCATGCGCGGGCAGCTCTGCGAGCCCTTGCTGGTCTTCGCCCGGCGGCGTCCGGCCCGCCATCCTGGCAAACAGATTTTCGTAGCGGTCAACGACGTGCTCCCAATCGTAATGCTTGCGGATGCGCTCCTGTGCGCGCAGGCGATAGGAGCTGACCAGAGAGCCGTCCCTCAAGACTCGCTGGAGCTGCTGGGTCAGGTCCGCCTCGTCTGCGTAAGGAAGACCGGCATCGCCGACGGTTTCGACGTTCTCCGGCGTGGCCAGCGTCAGGACGCAGTTGCCGTAGCCCATCGCTTCCAGGAGCGCCGGGTGCGTGCCCCCGACCTCCGTGGCGTGAACGTAGCAGTAAGCGTTCTGCTGCAACATCCTGTAGTCCTTGCCGAAGACGAAGCCCGTGAAGATGATCCGCCGGTCGCGCCGCGCCCGCTCGCGCAGCTCGTTAATGTACTCGTGCGCGTAGGGCGCGTCGCCCACGATCAAGAGCTTCTGTGAAGTCCTGACCTTCTTAAAGGCTTCGATAACCAGGTGCGCGTTGTTTTCGGGTTCGAGCCTGGAGACGTAGAGGACGTAGCGGTTGGGCTCGACTCGCCACTGGCGGACCGCTGGCTCCGGCCTGCGCTCGACCTCCGCGCCGTAGGCGATCATGGTTGATAAAGTATCGTATCGCGCGAGGTAATAGTCCTGAATCACGCGCGCGTCCGTCACTATCTCGTTCGGCAGGACGGTCGCCAGGCGCTCGGCCAGCAGGTAGTAGTAACGCCCGAGCCAGTTCCACTTCTTGCGCTTGTGTTCCAGGCCGTCCACGTTGACGGCCACGGGCGTTCCCGTCCATCTCAGGATGGGGGCGAAAATCGCGTTGGCGGCATTGCAGATGAGCGCGGCATCGTAGCGCGCCGGGACGGCCGACAGCGCCGAGAGGAAAGCGTGCACGACCGTGTCGAAATATTTATGACGGATGGTGGGCAGCACCTTCAGGCGCACGCCGTGATATTCGAGCTGGCGCGGGCTGACGTAGTGCGAGCGACAGTAGACGGTCACGTCGTGGCCGCGCGCGACCAGCCGCGTCGAGAGGTGTTCGGCGAAAGTCTCAAACCCGCCGTAGCTGGCGGGAATCCCCCGTGTTCCCAGAATGGCTATACGCATAACAGCTAAGGATGAATGATGAAGGCAGAAAGGATGAAAGTCCGGGGGCGCTCTTTCACCACTCTTTAATCTTTATCTTTCAGTCTTCCCCTTTCTCTGGCGGCACGCTCGTAAGCCTGCAAGGTCAAACGCGCCGTCTCGCGCCAGCTAAAGAGGCGCGCCCGCTCAAGGCCCCTGCTCCGTAAACTCGCTCTCAGCCCGGCGTCGTCCATCAGGCTCGCCATAGCTGACTGGAGCGCGCGCTCGTCGAAGGGGTCTACGAGCAACCCTGCATCGCCGACCACTTCCGGCAGGCTCGTCCGGTTGCCCGTGATGACGGCCGCGCCGCACTGCATGGCTTCGAGCGGCGGGAGGCCGAACCCCTCGAAATACGACGGGTAAACGAAGCAGAGCGCTCCCGTATACAGTGCGGGCAGGTCCTCTTGCGGGACATACCCCGTGAAAATAGTCAGCCCGCCGATGCCTTCTGCTTCGACGGCGCGCAGTGTTTCACCGTAGAGCCAGGCCCGTTTGCCCACCAGGACGAGCTTCGGAAGATTAGCCTGTGGGCGCGCGCGGCGCAAGCCCGAGTAGGCCGCAATCAGCCGGGCCAGGTTTTTTCGCGGCTGGATGGAGCCGACCGCCAGAATATAGTCGCCGTTGATTTTGTAAAGCTCGCGGACGCGCCCGAGTTCGCGTTCGTCCGTCACGGGAGCAAAGCCTGCGGGCGCGGCCAGGGGCGTCAGATGAACGCGCTCGGGCCTGAGCCCGTAGGTCTCTATCAGGTCGCGCCGTGAATAGTCTGAAGGGGCCAGTACCTCTGCGGCCCCGCGCGCCGTCCGCCGCACGGTCAGGCGCAGCTGCATCCGGCTGCGGCGCTTGAAGGTCTGCGGCAGGTGCTCGAAAGAGAGGTCGTGAATCGTGGCGACGACCGGGCAGGGCGCGAGCGGCGGGGCCGTATATTGAACGTGCAGCACGTCTACCGGACGACGGCGCAGCTCCCTTGAGAGCGTCAGCGGGATGCGGACCAGCGGCGTGTGCGGGAGCGTCCGCCGGACGCGGACGTGCGGCCAGCGCCCCGTCAAGCGTTCGACCGCCTGGCGCTTCGTGACGTAGAGCGTGTAGTGATTGATGCTGTCGGTCTCGGCCAGCGCCTCGACCAGGTTCGTGATGTAGCTTTCGTTACCGGCCAGGCCAGCGCCTATCGAATGAGCGTCTATCGCAATGTGCAGGGGCCTTGACGAATGGGGAGCAACGGATGAGCCGGATGAATCGTCGGCTTTTACTTCAGCCCTCATCCTTCATCCTTCTTCCTGGCCG
Source organism: Pyrinomonadaceae bacterium (assembly GCA_036389715.1). GTDB lineage: Bacteria > Acidobacteriota > Blastocatellia > Pyrinomonadales > Pyrinomonadaceae > DASVWH01. The sequence continues at coordinate 19,470 of DASVWH010000021.1, forward strand.
GGCAGGACGCCGCGAAAACTCTGGCGGTGAAGCGGGCAAGGCCCGTGCGCGCGCAGCGCCGCGAGGTGCTCGCGCGTGCCGTAGCCGACGTGCCCGGCAAAGTTGTATTGCGGGTAGACTTCATGGAAGCCGCGCATCAGTGCGTCGCGGTAGGTCTTGGCGATGACGGAAGCGGCGGCGATGGAGGCGCAGATGGAGTCGCCGCGAATGATCGCTTTCTGGGGCAGGGCCGGTTCTTTGAGAGAAACGGCGTCAATCAGCAGGTAATCGGCGCAGGGGGCAAGCTGCATGAGCGCTTCGGCCATCGCCAGCCGGGTCGCTTGCAGGATATTTATCCGGTCTATCTCGGGCGGCTCGACCTGGCCGACGGCGAAGGCCAACGCGGTCTGCATCAGTTCGTCCGCGATTCGCTCTCGTTGGAGACGGGTCAGCTTTTTCGAGTCATCGAGACCTTCGGGCAGAGGCCGCTCCGGGTCCAGGATGACGGCGGCCGCGACGACCGGCCCGGCCAGAGCACCGCGCCCGACCTCGTCAACTCCGGCGATTAAGCCGAAGCCCTGCGAGCGCGCATCGTCTTCAAAGTCCGTGCAGATCAGCGAAGAGACGCGCAGACGCGGAGAGGGACCAGCGCGGCGGCGGGGTTTTGCTGCCCCGCCCTGTGCGCCGTCCGCTCTCCGCGTCTGCTCGGTCATTTACTTCTTGCCTGCCGCCGAAGCGCCCTGGGCGCTGGTGGCCTGCGTGACGCGCGTATCCCTCTCGCGGATGCGTGCGGCCTTGCCGCGCAGCTCGCGCAGGTAATAGAGCTTGGCGCGGCGCACGCGCCCGCGCTTGACCACGTCAATGTGGTCCACGATGGTCGCGTGCAGCGGGAAGATTCTTTCGACGCCGACGCCGAAGCTGGTCTTGCGCACGGTCACGGTCTCGCGCACGCCGCCGTGCTTGCGCGCGATGACGACGCCCTCGAACGCCTGCAAGCGCTCCTTGGTCTCGGATTCCTTGATGCGGACGTGAACGCGGATGGTATCGCCCGGCTGAAAATCCGGGACGGTGTCGCGCAGTTGCCTGTTCTCGACTAAATCTAAGCGGTTCATCTCTTCTACTCCAATACTCGTCTTTGATTTTAGAGCTATGATGCTCTCAAAATCGCAGGTCTAAAATCAAACCGTCAAAATCATTCTTTCGTTTCGTCGAGCGCGGCGCGGGTCTCTGCATCAAGCTCGATTTTTTCCAGCAGGTCGGGCCTGTTGCGTCCCGTCTTGGCCAGCGCACGCAGTTTACGCCAGCGCGCGATCTCCCCGTGATGCCCTCTGAGCAACACATCCGGCACTCGCATCCCGCGAAATTCGGGCGGCCGCGTGTAGTGCGGGTAATCGAGCACTCCTTCGGAGAAGGATTCGTTGACGGCTGAAGTCTCACTTCCGAGCGCACCCGGAAGCAGCCTGACGACAGCATCAACCAGCACGACCGCCGCCGGTTCGCCGCCCGACAACACGTAATCCCCGATGGAGATTTCGTCCGTCGCCAGCGCCTCCGCAACCCGCTCGTCAACCCCCTCATACCGGCCGCAGATGACGACTAATTGCTCGGCCGTCGCGGCCAGCTCACCGGCGAGCGCCTGCGTCAGCACGCGCCCCTGCGGCGAGAGCAGCACGACCCGCGTTGCGCCTGCGCCATGTGCGCTCGCGTTCTCTGCCGTCAACGCCTCGACGGCTGCAAAGATCGGCTCGGGCTTTAAGACCATCCCGTCGCCGCCCCCGAAAGGGCGATCATCCACCTGCCTGTGCCTGTCGCTGGTCCAGGCGCGCAGGTCGTGTACCTTAACCTCTACCAGCCCGGCGGCACGCGCCCGCCGGACGATCCCGTACTCGAAGACCTCTGCGAAGAAGTCCGGGAAGATCGTGATGATGTCAATTCGCATTGCGGATTTCGGATTGTAGAACGCGGCTTTAAGTAAGGCCCTGCCACTCAAACTCGCATCCCGCTCTCCGCAATCTAAAATTCCAGCAAGCCTTCGGGCGCGTCTATCCGAATCAGCCTGTTTTCCACGTCTATCAGGACGCAAATCTCTTCGGCGAATGGAACCAGGTGCTCGCGCCCGGCCGCGCTGTTCTCAATCACGAGCACTTCGACGCCGCCCGTCCTCAGGACTTCGCGGACCTGCCCGAGCGGCTCGCCCGCGACCGTTTCGACGCGGCAGCCTTCCAGCTCCCAGTCGTAGAACTCATCTTCGGGCAGTGCGACGCGCTCCGCTTCCGGCACTGCGAATTCGCAGCCGACCAGCACGCTCGCCGCTTCGATTGAATCATACCCGGCGAACTTGAGGATGATGCGCCCCGATTGGAGCCAGTGCGCTTCGAGCATGAGCGGTATCCGCCTGCCGTCGGGCGCGACTGCGATCAGACGTTCGAGTCCCTCGAAACGCTCGGGAAAATCGGTTAAAAGATCTGCGACGAGCTCGCCCCTGAGGCCCCTCGTCCTGACCGCCTGCGCCACGGCCACCAGCTCGCCCGCGACGGACCAGTCGGCATCACCTGCTGGCTCGCCCGCGCTCATTCGATAATGTCCAGGAGGAAGCGGCGCTCTCTCTTCATGCCCGCCGCATGCAGCAGCGAGCGCAGGGCGCGCACCGTTCGTCCCTGCCGCCCGATGAGCTTACCCATGTCGGACTCGGCCACGCGGACTTCGATGAGGACGCCGTCCCGGCGCTCGATTTCGCGCACTTCGACCGCCTCCCGTTCGTCCACCAGGGCCTTGACGATCATCTCGATAGTCTCTCTCATTACACCCTCAAAGCGCCGGAGTCCGAAAGTACGGAGACTAAAGCCCAAGTGACTTTGTGACTTTAGTCTCCGTACTTTAGACGGCCGGTTCCTGCCTGATTGCGGCCTGCGTCTTGGCGTTGGCTTTAATCAAGCGCCGGACGGTATCGGTCGGCTGCGCGCCCCTCTCCATCCAGTACTGCGCGCGCTCGGCGTCCAGGCGAATCTCTGTTTCCTTCCCAATCGGGTTATACGTTCCGATGCTCTCGATGTACGCTCCGTCGCGCTTCGACAGCTTCTCCTTAACCACGATCCGGTAAGAGGGCTTCTTCTTCGCGCCCATGCGCATTAATCTAATCGCTAACAACGTTCTATCCTCCATGTGGATGCCGGGCGCTATGGGTGTCTTCAGTATTTCGGTCTGACGGCTGACATCCTGTAAGCCCGGTCTCCTTAGCTTATCGTTTCTTCTTGTGACGCGGCTTCTTCTTGAGCTTCTTCCGCGAGGGCGCGGCGGGCAGGCCAGCGCCGTTGTCGCCGTCGCCGCCCATCCCTGCCATCCCGCTGATGTCGGGCATTCCGGCCATCCCGGCCATCCGGCGCATCAGCTTACCCTTGAGTCCGCCTCCGCCGCCGCCGAACATCCCTGAACCTGAGAGCTGCCGCATCATCTGCCGCATCTCCGTGTACTGCTTAATCAGCGCGTTGACTTCCGCGACCGTCACGCCCGAGCCGCGGGCGATGCGCCGCCGCCTGTTGGCGTTGAGAATCCGGTGGTCCTGGCGTTCCTGGCCGGTCATGGAATCGATGATGGCTTCGGTCCGCTTCAACTCTTTCTCCATCTGCTTGGTCTGCTCTTCGTCCAGGTTCGGCATCCCGATGCCGCCGAGCAGCTGGTCGGGCAAGAGCTTCATGATCTTGGAGAAGGAGCCGAGTTTTTTGACCTGCCGCAGTTGACCGCGAAAATCGTCGAGCGTGAATTCGTTCTTCTGTAGCTTCTTGAGCTGCTCTTCGGCTTCCGACTGGTCTACCTTCGACTGGACCTCTTCGATCAGGCTGAGCACATCGCCCATGCCGAGGATGCGCTGCGCGATGCGGTCCGGGTAGAAGGGCTCAAGCGCGTCATACTTTTCGCCGACGCCGACGAACTTGACGGGCTGGCCCGTCACCTGCTTGATGGAGAGGGCCGCGCCGCCGCGCGCATCGCCGTCCATCTTGGTCAGGACCACGCCCGTGATCCCGATGCGGCGGTGAAACTCTTCGCCCGAGCGCACGGCGTCCTGTCCGGTCATCGCATCGGCCACGAACAGGGTCTCGACCGGGTGCGTCTCGGCCTTGATACTGACCAGCTCCTGCATCAGCTCTTCGTCAATGTGCAGGCGTCCGGCCGTATCTATCAGGAGCGTGTCGTAGCCCGTCTGCTGCGCGTGAAGATGAGCGGCGCGCACAAGCGTCAGCGGGTCGTTGGTCTCGGGCATCTCGAAGATGGCCTGTCCCGTCGCGCGCGCGATGACCTTCAACTGTTCGCGCGCCGCCGGGCGGTACACGTCTACGGAAAGCAGCAGGGGCTTGCGCTCCTGATTCTTGGCGAGCCAGCGCGCAATCTTGCCCGTCGAGGTCGTTTTGCCGGAGCCCTGAAGGCCGACGATCATGACGACGTTGGGCATCGTCTTGGTGAAGACGAGCCTGGAAGACTGGCCGCCCAGCAGCTCGACCAGCTCGTCGAAGACGATCTTGACGACCTGCTCGGAGGGCTTGAGTTCCTGCCAGACCTGCTGCCCTTCGGCCTTCTCCTTGACGGCCGCGATAAAGTCTTTGGCGACCTTGTAATTGACATCGGCTTCGAGCAGCGCGAGACGAATCTCGCGCAGCGCAGCGTCCACGTGCTCGGGCGTCAGGACGCCCTCGCCGCGCAGGTTCTTCAGCGTCCGCTTCAGTTTGTCGGATAAAGATTCAAACATACGGCAATAGGAGCGGCCCGCCGGGTTGAGCCGAAAACAAGGATGATAACGGCGGGTTCAAAGTGTGTCAAGTCGAGGAAATTAAAGAGGTAATCGCTGCGGTTGTGAAAATCGGGGGGGGGGTGTGCTATAATCAACCTGAGATTCATATTACTATCCTCCACTTAGTCTCACATAACTGTTCTTTCGAGAATTCGACATGCGACATCGGGATCAGCCCGGCTGACTTCTCCTTGTGCCGTCTGCTGTCTTCAGGTACGCGACCGCGGAACATCAAGGAGATGACTGATGAGCGAAACCTCTCGCCGTTCAACCGAAAATAGGATTTTATCTTCCCTGCCCGCCGCAGACTACGAGCGGCTGGCCCCGCATCTTCAACCCATCGAATTTAGTCGTAGCGAAAGGCTCTACCTGGTGGAAGAGCGGATTGAGTACGTCTACTTTCCGGTCGGCTCGATGATTTCGCTGGTCTCCCAGATGGCTGATGGCGCGAGCATCGAAGTGGGCGTGGTCGGGTTTGAAGGAATGGCGGGCCTGCCCTTCTTGCTCGGAGTCGAGAGGTCGCCGCACGAAACTATGGCGCAGATTCCGGGCGCAGCCATGCGGGTCAGCGCCGAAGTGCTGCGCGCTGAGTTCGAGCGCGGCGGCGCGTTGCAGAAGCGCCTGCTGCGCTATACGCAGTCGCTCCTGCTCATGACTTCGCAGTTGGCCGCCTGCAACCGCCTGCATCACGTGGACGAGCGGATGGCGCGCTGGCTCTTGATGAGCTACGAGCGCTGCAACTGTGACGAGCTGCCGCTGACGCAGGAATTTCTCGCCATGATGCTCGGCGTCCGTCGCTCCGGCGTGACCGAAACGGCCGTCGTGCTCCAGACGGACGGCTATATCAATTACAGGCGCGGCCACATCAGCATCCTCGACAGGAAGGGACTGGAAGACGTGGCCTGCGACTGTTACGACATTCTCAAAAGGGAGTTCGAGCGCGTAGCCGCCTGAGACGACGCGCGCGCACCCTCTCTTTCTCACTCAAAACGGGCCGGAGCGAAAGAAGCCCGGCGAAAGCTCGAAAGCGAAAGTAAGGCCGAAGGCCGGGACTGAAGAAGCCAGACGGGAACGCCCGCCATCTTCTTCACTCCCGGCCTTCGACCCTTTTTCACTTGGGCTCTTGCTTATCGCTCCCTGGGCGCTGTAGTCGGCGGCGCTGATGAAGCGCCAGCCTTCCTGCGCAGCTCCGCCAGGCGCTCGGCCGTCCATTCGGGAACCCGTCCCTGGCCCTCGCTGATGCGCACGTAAGACTCCACGGCCGCCAGCGCCGCCGCAGCGTTTCCCTCCTTTTCACGAACGCGGCCGAGGTCGAGCAGGAATTGCGGGTTCGAGTCGCCGAAAGCGTCCGCGGCCTGCTGGTAGGCTTGAGCCGCGAGCCCTAAGTTTCCGAGCTGCTCATACTGGCGACCGAGATA
>DASVWH010000022.1:0-7090 GCA_036389715.1 Pyrinomonadaceae bacterium
ACACCCAGAAGAGCAGGCGTCAGCTCGTTCGGCATCGGGGGAACCAATGCGCACGTGATAGTGGAAGAAGCACCGGCGATGGAAGAGAGCAGGAGCGAGAGAGAATGGCAGGTGCTGGTGATATCAGGGAAGACGGAACGGGCGATGGAGGAGAGCGGGAGGAGATTGAGCGAGCAGTTAAAGAGAGAGAGAGAAGAGGTCAGGATAGAGGATGTGGGATGGACGTTGCAGGTGGGGCGCAGAGGGTTCGGATGGAGAAGGGCAGTGGTTTGTCGGAGCATAGAAGATGCCATCTCCGCTCTCGATGCCCCTGATGCCGGGCGTTCGATGACGGGGCATCAGGCGAAGGCAAATCCTCCTGTCGTCATGATGTTCACGGGGCAGGGAGCGCAGTATGCGGAGATGGGCCTTGAGTTGTATCTGAAAGAGCCGGTCTATCGGCGCGAGGTTGACCTTTGCTGTGAGCTGCTGTCGCCGCATCTCGGCCTGGACCTGCGCACGCAGCTTTACGCGCCCGCGAAGGATTCCGCCGCGGTCAGGGAAGCCGGAGAGAGATTGAAGCAGACAGAGCTGACGCAGCCTGCGCTCTTCGTCGTCGAATATGCGCTGGCGAAGCTCTGGATGGAGTGGGGCGTGAAGCCCGAAGCGATGATCGGTCACAGCATCGGAGAGTTCGTCGCGGCCTGCCTGTCGGGCGTGTTCTCGCTCGAAGACGCGCTCCGGGCCGTGGCGCTCAGAGGTCGCCTGATGCAGCGGATGCCGGAAGGCGCGATGCTCGCCGTCCCGGTGGCGGCGGAAGAGCTGCGTCCCTTCCTGGGAGACGGGCTCTCGCTGGCCGTAGTGAACGCTCCCGCACGCTCCGTCGTGGCGGGCCCGACCGAGAGCATTGACAGGCTCGAACACCAACTGGCAGAGCGAGGCACTGTCTCTCGGCGGCTCCAGACCTCACACGCTTTTCATTCCGAGATGATGAGCCCGGCCGTTGACGAATTCGTCGCGCAGTTGAAAAGCCTCAAGCTCAGGAGCCCGCAGATTCCGTTCATCTCGAACGTTACCGGGACGTGGATAACTGCGGCGGAGGCGACCGCCGCTGAATACTGGGGCAGGCATCTGCGCGAGACTGTGCAGTTTGCCCGCGGCCTCGAAGCTTTGCTGGCGGAGCCGGAGCGAGTGCTGGTCGAAGTCGGCCCCGGACAAACCCTCTGCTCGCTGGCCAGGCTCCAGGCCGGATATACGAAAGAGAGAATCGTCGTCTCGACGCTGCCCGCGGCGGGCCGCGGCGGGTCGTCCGAAGAGTTCCTGATGAAGAGCTTGAGCCGTTTGTGGCTGGCCGGAGTCAGGATTGATTGGCGGGCCCTTCACGCACACGAACGTCTGCGCCGCATTCCGCTGAGTACTTACCCGTTCGAGCGCAAGCGACACTGGTTTGACACGCTGGCAACGCACAGCGCGCCGCCCGTCGCCAACAACGGCGGGGCTAAATCGTATCCTCTGCCCGACTCCCCCGAAACAATCAACGCACAGCCCCCCGCGACGCAGGAGACGGCCCACGCGCCGCTGGACCCAGCGCCCGCGACCGATGAGTTAGAGATTACTCCTGCGGCCCCGGCCCTTGAAGGCGAGGCCGCGGAAGAGAGTGCGGCCGAGAGCGCGGCCGGGCCGAACCCGTCACTGGCATGGATCATGGAGCAACAGTTACAGCTCATGTCCGAACAACTGAGCCTCTTGGGCAACGGTCGTGCGCGACCGGAACTTGACCGGACTCAAGGCCGAGCCGATCTCCTGCCTGAAGTGGAAGAGATAATTTGAGCGCGAGACCAGAGACCTCCAACCGAGCGTCTCTCAACTACTTTCTCAATCGGAACCGACCAGCAGCCCCTTCGAGGGAGCGCCTGTAAAATTCAAGGAGTCCAATATGTCGGAAGCGAGAGCAGCCGCCGCGCCTTCGGGTGCGCGCAAAGACGAAGTCTTATTGACACTGAGAAGCATCGTCAGCGAGCTGTCCGGTATTCACCCGGACGAGATAGACATTCACGCGACCTTCTCGGAGCTGGGCGCGGAGTCTCTCTTCCTGCTTCAGGCCAGCCAGTCCATTCAAGACAGGCTCGGCATCAGGATTCCTTTCCGGTCGCTGTTTGAAGAGTTCTCAAGCCTGGACTCGCTCTCCGCACACATCGAGCGGCAATTACCGCCCGCGCAAATCGCGTCGGCTCGCTCCGCGCAAATCCCGCCCCCGCAGGCGACGAGCGAGACCCCCTCGCGCGAGCAGCAGTCACCGCAGCCGCAACCACCACAAGCCGAGCCGCAGCAGCCGTCGCAGCCCGCACAAGCTGCCGCGCCGCCCGCCGCACATCCTGCCGGAAAGGCTTCGAGTGTCACGACCGAGAGCAATGTCACACAGCCTGCGCCGGACGCGGCGCGGCGCGTTCCAGTCAACCTTCAGGCCACGACGAAAATGTCAGCCGGGAACGGCGGCTCTCACCTTGAGCCGGTTGACGAGGGGCAGGAGCCGCTGACCGGTAGCAACACACTGGAGCGGATTGTCGCTTACCAATTGCGAATCATGTCCGAACAGTTGAGCCTGCTCAACAAGAGCGGCGGCGTCGTCGGCGTCAGCGCGCCCGGCAAATCCGCTGGCCCGGCGAGGCCGACGGCGAGCGTCAGCGCAGAGCCGCAGTCTCTTGAGACGGGCCGCAGCCGTGAGCCCGCGTCTCATTTGAACGACGCGGCCAGTGCCGAGAGCGCGCTGCAAACGGGGCAGGCAGTCCTCGCAGCTTCCGCCGCCGGGCCCGGTCCCGAAGCGGCTGCGCGGGAGACGAAAAGGCATTTCGAGCAGGAGGCGTTCGTGCCCTACCAGCCCATCAGGAAGGGCGCTTCCGACGGGCTCACCCCGCGCCAGCGCGAGCATCTCGGAGACTTGATCGCCAGGCTCAACGCGCGGACCGGCGAATCCAAGCGTTTGACGCAAGCCTATCGCCCTTATCTTGCAGACAACAGGGCCTCGGCCGGATTCCGCATGCTCTGGAAAGAGATGTTCTATCCGCTAGTGGTCGAGCGCGCGCAGGGCTCAAGAATCTGGGACGTTGATGGCCATGAGTATCTGGACGTGACGATGGGTTTTGGCTCGCTGCTCTTCGGCCACTCGCCCTCCTTCGTCATGGATGCCCTGAAAGAGCAGGCGACGCAGGGAATCCAACTCGGCCCGCAATCGCATCTGGCTGGGCGGGTCGCCAAACTGGTTTGCGAGATGACGGGAGCCGAGCGCGCGGCCTTCTTCAATTCCGGCACGGAGGCCGTGATGACCGCCCTGCGCCTGGCCCGCACCGTCACGGGCCGTTCAAAGATAGCGGTTTTCGCGGGCGCGTTTCACGGCACGTTCGACGGCGTGCTGGTCCGCCCCGGAAGAACGCCGGACGGAAAAGTTCGCGCCGTCCCGCTCGCCCCGGGCATCCCCGAGCACATGATCGAGGATGTCCTGATGCTGCCCTATGACAACCCGGAATCGCTCGAACTGTTAAAGGAACAGATGCACGAGCTGGCGGCTGTGCTGGTCGAGCCGTTGCAGAGCCGCCGTCCAGATTTGCAGCCGAAGGCTTTCCTCAAAGAGTTAAGACGAATGACGGAAGAGGCCGGTACGGCCCTGATCTTTGACGAAGTGGTCGTCGGCTTTCGGATGCACACGGGCGGCGTCCAGGCGCTCTTCGACATTCGCGCGGACCTCGTCACCTATGGCAAGGCGGTCGGCGCAGGGATGCCCATCGGCATCGTCGCGGGCAAGGCTCGCTACATGGACGCCATTGACGGCGGGATGTGGAATTACGGCGATGATTCGTACCCGCGCGCCGAGACGACATTCTTTGCCGGAACATTCTTCAAGCACCCGTTTGTCATGGCCGCCGCCTGGGCCTCGCTCAATCACATGAAGAGTCGCGGGCCCGCGCTTCAGGAAGAGTTGAACCAACGCACGACGCGGCTGGCACGCATGCTCAACGATTACTTCACGACGGAGGACGTGCCCTTAGAGGTTGTCCACTTCGGCTCTCTCTTCCGGTTCATCGCTCCGGCCGAGGTCAAGTACCTGCCGCTCTTCTTCTATTACCTGCTCGAAAAGGGCGTCTATGTCTGGGAAGGGCGTAATTGTTTCCTCTCGACCGCGCACACGGACGAAGACCTTGAGCTGCTCGTGCGTGCCGTCAAGGAGAGCATCGCGGAGATGCGCGCCGGGGATTTCCTGCCGCCTCCCCGGCAGACGGATTCAGTGCCGTCGCCAGGTAAAGACACCGCATCGCCCGGAGCGCCTACGCCGCGGAACGGCCCGGCTGTGCCATCTTCATCGCAGGACGCGGGCCGGGCGTCCGTCGGCACTGCGGACCGGAGTGCCGGGCAGGCTTCCCCGAGCCCGGAAGCGCGCCGCATCTCCATGACGGAAGGGCAAAAGCAGCTCTGGATAGTCGCGCAGATGGGGGAAGAGGCCTCGCGCGCTTATAACGAATCGCTGACCATGACTCTGCGCGGGCCGCTCGACAGAGAGGCCATGCGGCGCGCCATGCAACAGCTTTTCGACCGGCACGAGGCGCTGCGGACGAGCTTTAGTTCGGATGGCGAATATCAAATCATCTCTCCGCGCGTCGAAGCAAATCTCCCGCTCACAGACTTCAGTTCGACGACAGGCGAGCCGCAACAGTTGTTGGCCGAATGGCTCTCGGAAGAAGCACAAAGGCCCTTTGACCTTGAGCGGGGGCCGCTTGCTCGCGGGCGGCTGGCGAAGCTCGCCGAGCAGCATCACCTGCTGGTTCTAACCTTTCATCATCTGGTTTTCGATGGCTGGTCGTTCGGCGTGCTATTGCGCGAGCTGAAGTTGCTCTATCAGGCGGAGTGCCTGGGGACGCCCGCGCGCTTGCCCGCTCCGACGCCCTACGGAGAGTTCGTCGAGTGGCAGAAGAGGTTGGACGAGAGCCCGGAAATGGCCCGCGCGGAAGCGTACTGGCTGAAGCAGTTTTCAGGTCCGATACCGGTCCTCGAACTGCCGGGCGACCGCCCGCGCCCCTCCGTCCTGACATACCGCGGCGCTCGGCGGACCATGACGCTCGACGCGGAACTCGGGCGCAAGCTCAAGAGCCTGAGCGCACAATCCGGGCAGACGCTCTTCATGACGCTGCTGGCCGGATACGAGCTCTTATTGCACAGGCTCTCGGGCCAGGACGAGCTGGTCGTCGGCATCGCTTCGGCGGGCCAGGCCCCCATGGGCCGCGATGAACTGGTCGGCTATTGCGTCAATCTGCTGCCGCTCAGGAGCCTGAGCACGGGCGACCCGACCTTCAGGGAATTCGCCGGAAACGTCAGAAGAGTCGTCTCGGACGCCTTTGATAATCAGGTCTATCCCTTCGCGCGGCTCATCAAAAAGCTGCAACTTTCGAGAGACCCGAGCCGCCCTCCGCTCGTCACAGCCGCCTTCAACCTGGACCACTCCGGCCCGGCGCTCAAATTCCATGACCTGGAAGTCGAGCTTGATGCGAACGCCACCGGCTCCGCCAAGTTCGATCTGTTCCTGAACATCGTCGAACAGGAGAGCGCCCTCCTGCTGGCGCTCGATTACAGCACCGAATTGTTCGACGCCGGAACGGCCGCACGCTGGATGAAATACTATGCGAACCTCCTGGAAAGCATCATCTCGAACCCGGACCAGCGGCTCTCGCTGCTCTCGCTGCTTGATGCGGGAGAACGGCGTCAACTGCTCGAAGAGTGGAACACTACGCGGACGGATTACCCGCAATCGTGCCTGCATGAGCTGTTTGAAGCGCAGGCCGCGCGCACTCCCGATGCCGCGGCCGTGCGCTTCGGCGAAGAGCAGCTCGGCTATCGCGAGTTGAACGAGAAAGCTAACCGGCTGGCCCATTACCTGCGCGCGCGGGGAGTCCGGCCCGAAGCGCCGGTCGGCCTGATGATGGAGCGCTCGGTCGAGATGGTAGTCGCGATGCTCGCGATAGTGAAGGCGGGTGGCGCGTATGTGCCACTAGACAAGACGTATCCTCCGAGCCGCTTGCAGTGGATGATCGAGGACAGCGGCGTCGGCGTGATAGTCACGCAGAATGGTTCATGGCAGCCGTCAGGAGCGGCGGCGGGCGTACGGTTAGTAGATGTCGAAAGGGAGCGGGCCGAGATTGCCAGCGAGAGCCCTGAGAATTTGCGGAGCGGGGCACGCGTCGAGAATCTGGCCTATGTCATCTACACCTCCGGCTCGACCGGCATCCCGAAGGGCATCTCTATCACGCACGCGGCCGTCAATCGGCTGCTCTTCAACACGAACTACATCAGCCTCGACGCTTCAGACAGAGTCGCGCAGGCCTCGAACGCTTCTTTCGACGCTGCGACCTTCGAGATTTGGGGCGCATTGCTGCACGGCGCGGAGCTTGTCGGCATCACGAAAGATGTCGCGCTGTCGCCGCTCGAATTCGCCACACAAATTCGCAAGCAGGGTGTGACGGCGCTGTTTCTGACCACGGCGCTCTTCAACCAGCTTGCCAGCGAGATGCCCTGGGCCTTCGACTCGTTGAAGAATGTCCTCTTCGGCGGCGAGGCGGTTGACCCGCGATGGGTCAGAAAAGTCATCGAGAATTTCGCTCCCCATCGTTTGCTGCACGTCTATGGCCCGACTGAGAGCACCACCTTCTCAACCTGGTACTTGGTCAAAGATGTCGCGGAAGACGCCCTGACGGTTCCCATCGGAAAGCCGATTTCCAACACCGAGGTCTATGTGCTGGACACGCACGGGCAGCCCGTCCCGCCCGGGGTCCTGGGTGAGCTTTATCTAGGCGGCGCGGGGCTTGCACGCAATTACTTGGGCAGGCCGGAACTGACGGCACAATATTTTGTGCCGCATCCCTTCAGCCGAGAGCCAGGCGCGCGGCTCTACCGGACGGGCGACATCGTGCGCTTTCGCCCGGACGGGAATATCGAATTCGTCGGGCGGGCGGATTATCAAGTCAAGGTTAGAGGCTTCCGCATCGAGTTGGGAGAGATAGAAGCCGCGCTTCAGAGCCATCCTTCAGTCAGAGATGCTGTCGTCCTTCTTCGTCATAATCATGAACAG
>DASVWH010000023.1:0-15975 GCA_036389715.1 Pyrinomonadaceae bacterium
CGTCCTGGTAGATGTCCCAGACCTTTTTACCGGTCAGGCCCCAGAATCCCTTGGAATTCGGAATGTTATTAACTACCTGCGAGAACGCGCCGTTGGCGTTGATCTGCGCCTTGGTGGTCATGTCGCCAAAGCTGAGGTCAGCTTCGGCGATGGCCACGCCGGGCGCGCAGAACGCGATGAAGGATGTATTCGGGGTCGTGCCGCTATTGACTGTGTCCGGTGCGGTCATAATCTGAGTTATCTTCTCAGTTAGACTGCCCATGACGTTTGCATTAGCAGCAGATGTTGGGGCTTGTGCCGACATAAATTATGCTCCTTACTAGGACTGAGGGGTGATAGTACCTATTCGAGCGCAGCACGCTGTGTGCCGCGTTTTCGACATGACTGAGCCTTGCGGGATTGAGGTCAACCGGGAGCAATCCCGATGCGGGACTCATCCCTGGCTCAAAGTTTTGATTCCCTGTGATCGTTGCTGAGGCCCGCCGGGCCATCAGTTAAGAAAAGTCAGCGGTGATGAAGGGTAGGAGAGAAGATGAAAGTCTAGGTCGGGCTGAAGGAGAACTGCTTCGCAGAGCCCAGGCTATATGTTCAGTCTGCTTCTTCTATTCTTACATGCTAACAGTTGTTGGAAAACCGTAAGCGGCTATCACACCCGCGCGAGAGCGGCACTTGTATGTCCGACGGGCGATAACGCTCAACTTATAAGGGGCTCAGATTACTCGCACTCCACATCCGCCGTCAAGGTGTTTTCGCTTTGCCCGGTAATCGCCGGACCAAAGCCCGTCTCACAAGCCTCTTTATATCTTTCAATGAAGATAGGGGCTGAAAAGATAGAGCCCGCGGAGGGCCGCGTGCTGCTTTCTTCCCGGGGCGGTCGCCTTCAAGCCTCCGGTTTTTTCTGTCGCTTAAAGCCCTCTTGACGTATAAAGTCATGAGGTTAAGATGAGGCCGGGTTTATTCATCAGCGGAAGAAAGATTCATGTCAAGTCCCTTCGAGCCGAAAGAGCAGGTTGAGCCGGGCGGAATTGTCCCGGATGCGGGGCGTCCTACCTGGGCGGAGATAGATCTGGACGCGCTCGCCGCGAATTTCCATGCGGTGCGCGAGCGCGTCGGTCCAGAGGTTAAAGTGATGGCCGTCGTCAAGGCCAACGCTTACGGGCACGGCGCTGTGCGGTGCGCGCGCAGGCTCGCGGCCGAGGGCGCGGACTGGTTCGGCGTCGCGCTGCCGGAGGAGGCCATCGAGTTGAGACGCGCGGGCGTCGAGCAGCCGATTCTCTGCCTGGGCGGTTTCTGGGAAGGCCAGGAACAGGCCGTGCTGAACGATTCGCTCGTGCCCGTGGTTTACCGCCTGGAGATGATCGAGGCTCTGGACCGCGCGGCCCGCGTGATGAATCGCGTGGCGGACGTGCACGTCAAGATTGATACGGGCCTGGGGCGGCTCGGCGTGCGCTACGACGAGGCCGGGGCCTTTGCAGATGCGCTGCGCCGTTTCCAGAACATTCGCGTGGACGGGCTAATGTCGCACTTCGCCGCGGCGGATAACCCGGAGCTTGACTGCTTCACGAACGAGCAGCAGGCGCGCTTCCGGCAGGCCGTAGAGGTCTTCCGCGAGCGCGGGCACGCCCCGACCTACGAGGACATGGCCAACTCGGCCGTGACCTTTGCGCATCCGTCCGCGCGCGGCAACATGGTCAGGCCGGGCGGCGTGCTCTACGGCATCTGGCGCGACATCCTTCCGCCCTTATCCGAGCCGCCGGAGCTGAGGCCCGTGATGTCTCTGCGCACGCGCATCATGCTCCTGAAGCATGTGCACAGGGGCGAGACCCTGGGCTACGGCTGCACGTTCGAGGCTTCGCGTGAGACGCTGGCGGCGACCATCCCCATCGGGTACAACGACGGGTACGTGCGCGCACTCTCAAACCGTGGGCGGGTGATAGTCCGCGGCCACTACGCGCCCGTGGCCGGACGCATCTCGATGGATTTAACGCTGCTCGATGTGACGGACGTGCCCGGCGTTGCCGTCAATGATCGTGTGACGCTGCTCGGCACGGACGGCGGGCAGGCGGTCCCGGCCGAAGATATTGCGATGACGGCGGGCACGCTCTCCTACGAGATTACCTGCGGCATCAGCGCGCGCGTGCCTCGCGTTTATCTGCCGCCAGCATAAGGGCGCGGACCGCAACCCGTCAGAGGTTGCGGGGAGGGCAGGGAAGTATTTGAAGCATGCCGGGAGGGTGCGCGGCCAAGGCATGAAAGATGTATGGAGAGTGCGTGGCCTTCGGGTCGAGGGACACGCACTCTCTTTTTTCCGCCGCGTTATCTTGTAGTGGCCGGGCCTGGCTTGCGGCGCTAGATGGCAGCGGCCTTACTGAAGCAGGAAGTTGTAGGTGATGAGCCCGGAGACCTTGACGGGCTGCTGCGAGAGTAAGGTCGGCGTGAACCGCGCCTGGTACGCGGCATCTTCGGCCGCCTGCAAGAGCAGCGGGTGTCCGCGGACGGCTTTAGCGGAGACGACCTTGCCCTTCTCGTCAATCAAGACCTGCACGGTGACGACGCCGAAGGCGTGTGCTGCCTTGGCCAGCGCCGGGTATGGAGGCTTCGGCAGGTGGGTGGCCTGCCCGTTGATGACACCCTTGGTGACCAACCGGGGCTGCATGGGCTTCTCCACTCTGGGCGCGGGCGGCGGCTCCGGCGCCAGTTCCGCAATCTCCTTCGAGGCGGTCGTGTTGTTATTGTCATCTCCGAAAATTCCATGCTTCCCATTGCCCCCGCCTCCGCCGCCGATGTCCTCATTGCGTCTCCAGATGACGGACGGCAGCCCGGGCTTGGATGGCGGGGCCTGATTGGTATTGACGAAGACTCCCCGCGGCGCGATGCGCGTGTCGGTGGTCGGCGCGACGTTTTCAGTCCTGACGGACATCGCCGGCCGGTTGTCGGCGCTGGCGGCGGCGGGCCTGGCGATTTGTCTTCGCTCTTGCCGGGGCGTCACCTCTCTACTGTCAACGGGCGTCACCAGTGCGATTAATTCCAGATTCTGATTCTCCACGTGCGCGTCGTAGGCGTAGATGCTGGCGACGCCGATGGCGGCAAAGAAGACCGCGTAGATTCCGAGCGCGCCGAGAAAGAATGAACCCCTGCGCCTGTAATCATCCTTCTGAGAAGATGATACGATCAAGTTGCTGAACATCTCTTCGTTCCTCCCATGCCGGTGCCAAGCGGGTCTCTGCCAGGAGCAAACTCTGCCATCTTAGACCCCGCCGCGGGGAGGCTTGTTCCAGAAATCGTTAAATTCGGTCCGGGGCTCGCGGTTCGGAGTTCGAGGCCGGAGGGCTGGCGGCCCTGACCTTGAGTCTCGGGGCCTGAAAAGCGGGCTGCCATCTGTACAGCGAGCGTCAATTCTTTTAGGATGGAATGAGTAAGATTCAGTCAAATTCAGGAGGGTATGCGGATGGCAACGAGCGCCGAGTGGCATGAAAAATATGAGGAGATGGACGAACTGACGCTTAACTTCTCGCGCGCAGTCAAGTCTGTTCAGGAGGAGTTGGAGGCTGTTGACTGGTACAACCAGCGCGCGCAGGCGACGACCGACAAGCAACTGCGACGCATCCTCGAACATAACCGCGACGAAGAAGTGGAGCACGCCATGATGGGGCTCGAATACCTGCGGCGCATCAGCCCCGTCTTCGATAAACACATGCGCACCTACCTCTTCACGGACGGCGACATCACCGAGATCGAAGAGAAGGCGGAAGGATAAAGAATGATGGCCGATAAGATTACCGTTTACGAAAAGCCGACTTGAACGAAGTGCCGCGAGCTGGACCGGCTGCTCCGTGAGAGCGGCGTCCCTTATGAAAAGGTGAACTATTACACAGCGCCGCTCGGCGCAGAAAAGCTGCGCGAGCTGCTGGCGAAGATGGGGCTCGCGCCGCGCGACCTGCTGCGCACGAGCGAGTCCCTCTACCGCGAGCTGGGTTTAGGCAAGGGCGAGTTTTCCGACGATGAGCTGGTCTCGCTGATGGCCGAGCACCCGGACTTAATTCAGCGCCCCATTGTCGAGCGAGGCCCGCGAGCCGTCCTCGGACGCCCCGTAGAGAATGTCAGGGCACTACTGAATACGGGTGATGATTAAGAAGTGAAGAGTAATGAGTGATGAGTGATGAGCTAAAGACCGCCTCTCACTCATCACTCATCACTCATCACTCATTACTCATTACTCTTCACTTATCACTTTTGACTCTTCGTTATTACCCAGTTTTTATGGCAAAAGCGCCTGCAACAGTTTATGTCTGCCAGAAGTGCGGCACCCAATCGCGCAAGTGGCTGGGCAAGTGTTCGGACTGCGGCGAGTGGAACTCGTTCGTCGAAGAGCGCGCGCGGACGGAGAAGGCCGGGACGGCGCGCGGCGGATTCCGGCTGCGCGAAGTGCACCCGGTCGCCTATGGCGAGATCGAATCGCAGGACGACGCGCGCATCACCTCCGGCGTGACGGAGTTTGACAGGGTGCTCGGCGGCGGCATCGTCCCGGGCTCGCTGATCTTGATCGGCGGCGATCCGGGAATCGGCAAGAGCACGCTGCTGCTGCAAGTTGCGGACAAGCTGAGCGGGACGGGCCAGACCGTCCTCTACGTCTCGGGCGAAGAGTCCGAGCGCCAGATCAAGCTGCGCGGCGAGCGGCTCGGGGTCGAGGCGGCGAATCTCTATCTCCTGCCGGAGACCAACCTGGAGAACATCTTCCATGAGGTCGAGCGGATGCAGCCCGGGGCCATCATCGTTGATTCGATTCAGACCGTCTTCTCTTCAAAGATCGAATCCGCGCCCGGCTCCGTCTCGCAGGTCAGGGAAGTCGCAGGGCAGTTTCTCCTGCTCGCCAAGAACCAGACCATCCCGGTCTTTCTCATCGGCCACGTCACGAAGGAAGGCTCAATCGCCGGGCCGAAGGCGCTGGAACACATCGTTGACACGGTGCTCTATTTCGAGGGAGAGCGCCATCACAATCACCGCATCGTGCGCGCGACCAAGAACCGCTTCGGCGCGGCCAACGAGGTCGGCGTCTTCGAGATGACGGGCGCGGGGCTGGTCGCAGTGGCCAACCCGTCGGAGATGTTTTTGCAGGAGCGGCCGGTCGGCGCTGCGGGCTCGGTCGTCACGGCCTGCATGGAGGGGACGCGGCCCGTCCTGGTGGAGATTCAGGCGCTCGTCTCCGGCTCGAAGTACGGGACGGGCAGGCGCATGACGCAGGGCGTTGATGCCAACCGCGTCTCGCTCCTGATCGCCATGCTCGAAAAGCGCGTCGGGCTGCACCTGATCGGCGACGACGTGTTCGTCAACATCGCGGGCGGTCTGGAGATTGACGAGCCAGCGGCAGACCTCGGACTGGTCGCTGCCATCGCTTCGAGTTTCAAGAATGTGCCGATTGATGCGGAGACGGCCGTCTTCGGCGAAGTGGGCCTGACGGGCGAGGTCCGGGGCGCGATGCAGGCGGCTGTGCGCGCACGCGAGGCGCAGGCGCTCGGCTTCAAGAAAATCATCATGCCCGTCTCCAACACGCAGGGGCTCGAACGACTGCTCGGCCTGCGTGTGGTCGGCGTCCGCTCCGTCGAAGACGCGCTCGACGAGCTGTTCTGAGCGCGCCAGCCATCGCTCCGAGCGGGCAGAGCCCGTCTCTTTGCTTCACCATCCAGCGTTACCGTTCGGCGCTCGGCGTTCATACTTTATCTTATGGCTGGTCAGGGCTACAGGGGATTCGCGGAGCGCGTGGCGCTCGTCACGGGCGGGGCGCAAGGCATCGGGCGGGCCGTCGCTTTGCAGCTTGCGCTGGAGGGCGCGTATGTCGTCGTCAGCTACGCGAGCGCGGAGGCCGGGGCGGAGACTGTAGTCAAAGAGCTGCGCGAGCTGGGAACACTGGCCCATTCAATCGAGGCTGATGCTTCACGCGCGGAGGGCGTCGGCCGCATCTTCGCGGAGGTCGAAGCGCTCTACGGACGCCTGGATATGCTGGTCAACTATGCGAGGCTGACGCGCGCGGCCGCGCCGCTCGAAGAGTTGACGGAAGAAGCCTGGAACGAGGCCGTGAATGCCGGTCTCAAGAGCGCTTTTCTCTGTTCGCAGGCGGCCGTGCGCCTGATGCGCCAGCGGCCCTCGCCGTCAATAGTCCAACTCGCCCCGCAGGCCGCGGCCGGAGGGGCCGAAGAGAGCGTTCAGCTGGCCGTCGCAGAGGCCGGGATGATCGGTTTGACCGGCGCTCTGGCGCGCGAGCTGTCGCCGCGTATTCGCGTTAATTGTGTGACGGTCAGTCCGCAGGCTCAACCGGATGAAGCGGCCCGCGCCTGCGTCTATCTGCTTTCGCCCGAAGCGCGCTCGATCACCGGGCAGGTGCTGACTGTCGGCGCTCGTTTGCCCTTAAGTGCCTGAAAGCTCAGGGCCTGCCGGTCGTCTCGCCTTCGGCCGGGTCACGGAAATTTCACTTCCTTCAATCATTTGGCACAGTCTCAAAAGGATTTCGTGACGCGCGCCTTGATGGCGTGCTAAGATGCAGCCACCATGCGGACGAACGTTATTCTCATCCGAGTAGTCTTCACAGCCATTCTCGTCTCGGCCGGATACGTCCTGCATCCGGTC
This sequence comes from Pyrinomonadaceae bacterium, assembly GCA_036389715.1. Taxonomy (GTDB): domain Bacteria; phylum Acidobacteriota; class Blastocatellia; order Pyrinomonadales; family Pyrinomonadaceae; genus DASVWH01. The sequence continues at coordinate 6,622 of DASVWH010000023.1, forward strand.
TCCGGCGAATGGCTAGTGTCTACGGGAATCGCCGCTGACCCCCTGGCCTCCAAGCTGGTCTCGGCCGCCGTCGCAGCCTTTATCGCCCTCGCCATCATCTTTTTTGAAATCCGCATCCGGCGCGCCTCCCTGAAGACGCTGATCGGCGCGGCCGTCGGCTCGATTATGGGCATCGTCGGGGCGTATCTCATCGGCTCGCTCATCAGCCGCCAGGAATCGCTGGCCGTGACGGCCGAGATGAAGACGTTTCTGACGCTCGCCCTGACCTTCTTCATGGCCTACGTCGGGCTGATGGTCGGCGCGGCCAAGGGCGATTACCTGGACCTCTCGGCGCTCGGCGGCATCTTCAGCGACAAAAGCTCGCGCCGCGATTACAAGATTCTGGACACCTCCGTCATCATTGACGGGCGCATCGCGGACGTGGCCGAGACGGGTTTCCTCGGCGGCACGATTGTCATTCCGCAGTTTATCCTGCGCGAACTGCAACAAGTGGCCGACTCGCCGGACTCTTCCAAGCGCCAGCGCGGCCGTCGCGGCCTCGACATGCTCAACCGCCTCCAGAACAACAACGCGCTCGACATTCAGATTATCGAGACGGATTTTCCGGCCGTCCGCGAAGTCGATCTCAAGCTGATAGAACTGGGCAAGCAGCTCGACGCCGTCATCGTCACCAACGACTTCAACCTGAACAAGGTCGCACAACTGCGCGGCGTCAACGTGCTCAACATCAACGAGCTGGCCAATGCGCTCAAGCCCGTCGTTCTGCCCGGCGAAGCGATGCGCGTCTTCATCCTCAAGGAAGGCAAGGAATATAACCAGGGCGTCGCCTACCTGGACGACGGCACGATGGTCGTCGTTGACAATGCGCGCAAGCTGATCGGCAGGAATGCAGACATCGCCGTCACCAGCGTCTTACAGACGACGGCCGGGAAGATGATCTTCGGCCGCCTCTGGGAAGAATCAGCCGACAACGGCGGCACTGCGGGCGAGCCGCGCATCAACGGCACGCGCCGCATCGTCCGCGATGTGCGCCCGGCGACTACGCCGAGCCGCGTCACGGACATTGAAGGATGAAGAGATTTAATCGTTGATTCATTGAAAATGACTAAATGAATCGATGAATCAATCATTAAATCTCTTTTCTTCATCCTATGAACGTTGCGATCATCGCCGCCGCCGGGCAGGGCAAGCGGCTCGGGGGGAAGCGGGCCAAGCAGTTCCTTGAGCTGGCGGGCGTTCCCGTCATCATTCACACGCTCAGGCGCTTTGAGCAGTGTGCGGCCATACAGGAGATCGTGCTGGTCCTGCCTGCCGAGGACGCGGGCGGTTTTCTTTCGCTGGCGGGCAAGTACGGGCTCGGCAAGCTCTCGCACGTCATCCCGGGCGGGGCGACTCGCGCCGCATCCGTTCGCCGCGGCTTGCAGGCGATTCGCGCCGCTACCGCGGGCATCGTGGCCGTTCACGACGGCGTTCGCCCGTTCGTCACGCCCGGCGAAATCACTCGCACGGTCCGCGCCGCCGAGCAGAGCGGGGCCGCCATCCTCACCGCTCCGGCTGTAGATACTATCAAGGAAGTGCGCGACAATTTAGTCGCGCGGACGCTTGAGCGCGAGCGCGTGCGCCATGCCTTGACGCCGCAGTGCTTTCGCTACGAGTTGCTGCGCCGCGCCTTTGAGCAGCCGCCGCAGCTCGTTGACGCGGCCACCGACGAAAGCTCTCTCGTCGAAGCCCTCGGCGCACCCGTCTCAATCGTTGACGGCAGCACACGGAACATCAAGATCACGCGCCCGGAAGACATCGCGCTGGCCGAAATACTGATGAAAACTGCGGAGTCTGAAGCCTAAAGGGCGGAGTCTCGGGAAGGACTTTTCCGCTGGCTGCGCTCTTCGCGCTTCAAGACTTCCGGCCCGTAAGACTTTTATGTACAGAGTAGGGATCGGACACGACACGCATCGCCTGACGGCCGGGCGACCGCTGATTCTGGGCGGCGCGCGAATCGAGTCCGAGCAGGGCGCTGAAGGCCATTCCGATGCCGACGCGCTCGCGCATGCAGTGGCCGACGCCATTCTGGGCGCGATGTGCGAGGGCGACTTAGGCGTCCATTTCCCTGACCGCGACCCGCGCTGGAAGGACGCAGACAGCCTGGACCTCCTGGCGCGCGTCATGTGGCTGGCGGGCGAGCGCGGCCTGCACGTCGTTAATCTGGATGCGACAGTGATGCTGGAGAGACCGAGGCTGCGCCCTTACGTCGAAGAGATGCGCGCGAACCTGGCCGGGGTGCTCAACGTCAACGTCGGGTGCGTGAGCGTGAAGGCGAAGACGGGCGAGGGGCTCGACGCGGTCGGGCGCGGAGAGGCCGTGATGGTCCAGGCAGTGATCTTGCTGGCGAGCGGTTGAGGGGAAACGGTTTGAGACCGCAGGACGTGATACGCAAAAAGCGGGACGGCGGCAGCCTCTCGACCGAAGAGATAGCATTCTTTGTCGAAGGCGTAGCGCGCGGCGGCGTGGAGGATTACCAGGCCGGGGCGCTCCTGATGGCCATCTGGCTCAACGGAATGAACACCGCCGAGACGGCCGCGCTGACCGACGCGATGCTTCATTCGGGCGAAACCCTGGACTTTTCCGACATCCCGCAGCCGAAGGTGGACAAGCATTCGACGGGCGGCGTCGGCGATAAAACGTCGCTCATCCTCGCGCCGCTGGTGGCGGCCTGCGGCGCTTGCGTGCCGATGATCTCGGGGCGGGGCCTCGGCCATACGGGCGGCACTCTCGACAAGCTCGAATCCATCCCGGGGTATCGCGTCAATCTCTCGCTCTCCGAATTCCGGGCGGTGCTGGGGCGAGTCGGCTTCGCCATGATGGGCCAGACCGCCGAGATTGCGCCCGCCGACAAAAAGCTCTACGCGCTCAGGGATGCGACCGCGACCGTCGAGGCGATTCCGTTAATCGTCGCTTCCATTATGTCTAAGAAGCTGGCCGCCGGGCTCGGCGCGCTGGTGCTCGACGTGAAGACGGGCAGCGGCGCTTTCATGCGCGATGAGGGGCGTGCCAGGGAGTTGGCAGAGGCGCTGGTTGCGACGGGGAATTCCTGCGGCGTGCGAACCGAGGCGCTCTTGACGGACATGAGCCAGCCGCTCGGCCACACGGTGGGCCACGCCATCGAAGTCCGCGAGTGCATCTGGATTCTGCGCAACGAGACGGATGAGAGGGCGCGTCCCGTGCTCGAACTGTCTCTGGAGCTGGCGGCGCGGATGGCGGCCCTCTCCGGCCTGGAATCATCGCTCGACGCGGCGCGCGCTCGTGTGCTCCGCGAGCTGGAATCGGGCGCTGCGCTCGAACGCTTTCGCGCCAACGTTGAGGCGCAGGGCGGCGACCCGCGCATCTGCGACGACCCGGCGCGTCTTCTTCCTTTGACACCGCACGAGGTTAAGGTAGAATCCCCGCGCACTGGATTTGTCACCGGAATCGAGGCGGACGAGATCGGCCACGCGGTCGCCACCATCGGCGGCGGGCGCATACGGATTGACGATGCCATTGACCCTGCGGTCGGATTTGCTGCGGAAGCGAAGATTGGCGAGCGGGTCACGGCAGGTCAAACACTCGGGCTGCTCTACTGCCGGGATCGCGCAGCGGCCGAGAGCGCCCTGGCGCGCATCCGCTCCGCCTACGCCATCGGTGACGAGCCGACATCCGCCCCCACACTCATTAAGGAAGTAATCACAGCATGAAGTCTTTTCGTCTTTCGGCGTCTCTCACTGTTCTCTGCCTGCTCGTGCTGGTCCTGGCCGGGCCTGCGTGCCGGACAACTACGGACGCGGCCGATGATAGATCGAAAGTCCGCGTCGGCATCGTCTTCGACATCGGCGGCAAGGACGACCGCTCGTTCAACGCCGCGGCCTGGGAGGGCGTCAAGCGGGCCGCGAAGGATTTCCCGATTATCCTGCGCGACGTGGAGCCGGGCAATCCGACCTCCATCGAACCGGCGATGCGCGCCTTCGCCGAGCGCGGCTACGATTTAATCATCGGCATCGGCTTTGCCCAGGCCCCGATCATGGAGGTCGTCGCCAAAGATTACCCGAACGTCCAGTTCGCCATCGTTGACGGCGTCAGCCAGTTGCCCAACGTCGCCTCGCTCGTCTTCAAAGAGCATCAAGGCTCTTATCTGGTCGGGATGATCGCGGCGCGGGCCTCGCGGACGGGCGTGATAGGATTCCTCGGCGGCATGGACATCCCGCTGATTCACCGCTTCGAGACCGGCTACGAAGAGGGCGCGCGCGCCGTCAACCCGGACATACGCGTCGTGGCCAATTACGTCGGCGTGACGGACGCGGCCTGGAATAATCCGGGGAAGGGCAAGGAGCTGGCGCTGTCGCAGATTGGCAGGGGCGCGGACGTGATTTTCACGGCGGCGGGCAATTCCGGCCTCGGCGCGTTCGACGCCGTCGAGCAGGCCGGGAAAAGGGACGGACGCGCCGAGCGGTTTGTCATCGGCGTTGACTCGAACCAGAACGGCGTCAAGCCCGGCTTCGTCCTGACCAGCATGGTCAAGCGCGTGGACAATGCCGTTTACCAGATCGTCAAAGACCGCGTCGCGGGCACCTTTCAACCCGGCTTTCACGTCTACGGCCTGGAGACGGACGGCGTGGCTTACGCGATGGACCAGCACAACCAGGCGCTGATTTCGCCCGAAGTGCTCAAGGAAGTTGACGAAGCCAAGCAGAAGATTATCAACGGGCAGATTACCGTCACCGACGCGATGGCCAAATAAAATAAGAAGTGATGAGTAATGAGCGATGAGTGATGAGTTAAAGACGGCCGCTCGCTCATCACTCATCGCTCATTACTCATTACTTCTTAACTCATCACACTTTTTATGCTTGAACTAAGAAACATCACCAAGCGGTTCGGCGACGTACTGGCCAACGACGGCGTGAATCTCAACGTCCGCGCGGGCGCGATTCACGCGATTGTCGGCGAGAACGGCGCGGGCAAATCCACCGTCATGCGAATCGCTTACGGTTTCTACACGGCGGACGACGGCGAGATAGTGGTTGACGGAGAGCCGCGCCGGATTCAGACGCCGCACGATGCCATCGCGCTCGGCATCGGGATGGTTCACCAGCACTTCATGCTGGTCGAGACGATGACTGTGGCCGAGAACATCATCCTCGGCGCTGAGACGGGCGGCGCGGCCTCGCTCAACCTGACGCAGGCCGCGAAAGAGATTCGCGCGCTCTCCGAAGAGTTCAAGCTCTCGGTTGACCCGAACGCGACGGTCGGCACTCTCTCCGTCGGCCAGCAACAGCGCGTCGAGCTGCTCAAGGCATTGTATCGCCGTGCGCGACTGCTGATTCTCGACGAGCCGACGGCCGTCCTGACGCCGCAGGAGGTCGAGGAGTTCTTCGCCATCCTGCGCGGAATGCGCGAGCAGGGCAAGACCATCATCATCATCACGCACAAGCTCTCCGAAGTGCTGGCCATTTCGGACGACGTGACTGTGATGCGCGACGGCAAAGTGGTCGGCGAGCTGAAGACGCGCGAGACGAACGCCGCCAAGCTGGCGCGGCTGATGGTCGGCCGCGATGTCTTGCTGCGCATCGAGAAACCGGAAATGCAGGTCGGCGAGACGGTCCTCGGCATTCGTGACCTGAGCATCACGGGCAGGGACGGCGCGCGGCGTCTCGACGGCGTGACGTTCGACGTGCGCGCGGGCGAGATCGTCGGCATCGCGGGCGTCGAGGGCAACGGCCAGACCGAGTTGATAGAGTCCCTGGCCGGGCTCGTTGCCGCGTCGAACACCGGCGGCGCGGTCGAGTTTATGGGACGCGACATTACGCGCAGCAGCGCACGCGCACGCAAGGAGATGGGCATCGCGCACATCCCCGAAGACAGGCACAGGCGCGGGCTGCTGCTCGATTTCGACCTCGCGGAAAATTCGATTCTCGGCGTCCATTATCGGCAACCGGCGGTTTCGAGCGGCATCTTTCTCAACGATGCGGGGACTCGCCAGCGCGCCGAGCAGATTATCAAAGACTTCGACGTGCGCCCGGCTAACCCGGACCTCGCCGCGCGCAGCCTCTCGGGCGGCAACCAGCAAAAGCTCATCATCGGACGCGAGTTCGATCTTGGCCCGAAGCTCCTGCTCGTCGCACAGCCGACGCGCGGCGTGGACATCGGCGCTATCGAGTTCATTCACCGCAAGCTGGTGGCCTTGCGCGATGCGGGCTGCGCCGTGCTGCTCGTCTCGGCGGAACTAGAAGAGGTGACGGCGCTGGCCGACCGCCTGCTCATCATTCACCAGGGCCGGATCGTCGGCGAGGTTGACCCGCAGACGGCGACGACGGAAGAGATCGGATTGCTGATGACCGGAGGCCGAAAATAGATGAAATATTTTCGACAGCTACTGTTCCCTCTGATTGCCGTCATCGCAGCTTTTATCGTGGGCGGAATCTTCATCCTGCTGGTCGGCGATAATCCGCTGAGCGTTTACGGGCTGCTCATCGGCAGCGCGCTCTCATGGCCGGACGGCATCGGCTACACCCTCTTTTATGCGACGCCGCTGATTTTTACGGGGCTGGCCGTGGCGGTCGCCTTCCGCTGCGGCCTGCTCAACATCGGGGCTGAAGGGCAACTCTACGTCGCGGCATTTGCCGCCGCCTGGATAGGCATCAAGTTCGGCGGCGTGCTCATCAGCACACCTGGCGGTGATGTCGTCAGCTCTCCCCTGGCAAATCTACCGGCGCTCGTGCTGGTTCCGCTGTGCTGCCTGGCGGCGATTCTGATGGGCGCGGCCTGGGGCGCGATTCCGGGTTACCTGAAGGCGAAGTTCGGCTCGCATGAAGTCATCAACACGATCATGCTGAACTTCATCGCGGTCGCGCTGGTCAGCTATTTTACGCAGTATCATTACAAAGTGCCGGGCGACCCGCTGCTGCAAACCGCGGCCATCGGCGCGAACGCCCACATCCCGCGCCTCGGCAGCCTGATTCCGGGGCTGCCCTCGCGCATCCCGCTCAACTTCGCTTTTATCCTGGCGCTGGTGGCCTGCGCGCTCGTCTACATCTTTCTCTGGCGGACGAAGTGGGGCTACGAGATTCGCGCGACGGGTGCGAATCCGTCGGCCGCCGAATACGGCGGGATTTCCGTCAGGAAGCAGATCATCCTGGCGATGGCCGTCTCGGGCGGTCTGGCCGGGATGGTCGGCATCAACGAGGTGCTCGGTTATCGCTATCGCTACTACGACGGCTTTTCCGATAACTACGGCTTTACAGGCATCGCGGTCGCGCTGCTCGGGCGCAATCATCCGGTCGGAGTGTTGCTGGCGGCGCTGCTCTTCGCCGTCTTGCAGCGCGGCGGCATTCCCGTAGACGCTTTCACCGAGCACGTCTCGAAGGACATCGTGCAGGTGCTGCAAGCCATCATCATTCTCTTCGTCGCGGCGGAAGCCCTCTTTTACGGCCCGTTCGGCAGGTTCGGCTTATTGAAAAGATCGAAAGTATGAGAAGGCCAGCGGCCCTCGACCGCCCTCGATTTGGCGTCGAGTTGTCCCGCTTGATGGCGGAGAGTTGAGCTTATGAGAGAAATTTTCACCTGGGCGCTGATTCTTTCGACTATTCGACTGGCGACACCTTTGTTGCTGGCGGCGCTCGGCGGGCTGTTTTCGGAGCGGTCGGGCGTCATCAACATCGCGCTCGAAGGCCTGATGCTGGCCGGGGCTTTTACGGCCGCCGCCGTCACACACTTTACCGGGAGCCCCTGGGTGGGTTTGCTGGCCGGGGTCCTGGCGGGCGTCGCGGTGGCAGGCATTCACGCCGTCGCGTGCATCCGTTTCAGAGCCGATCAGGTGGTCAGCGGGACGGCCATCAATATCCTGATGCTCGGCATCCCGGCCTTCGTCAGCGGCGCGCTCTTCGCTTCGACCGGCTCGACGCCGCAGATTCCGCAGCAGAACCTGATTCCCTGGACGCCCATCGTGCTCGGCTTCCTGGTGCTCGTGCCGCTGACGTGGTACGTGCTCTATCGCACGCCGTTCGGCCTGCGCCTGCGCGCCGTGGGCGAGAATCCAGAGGCGGCGGACGCGGCGGGCATCAACGTGCTCGGCATCAGGTACACGGCCGTGCTCATCTCGGGCGCGCTGGCGGCGCTCGGCGGCGCATACTTGAGCATCGGGCAATCGTCGCTCTTTACGCGCAACATGACGGCCGGGAGAGGCTTCATCGCGCTGGCGGCGCTAATCTTCGGCAAGTGGCGGCCGGTCCAGACGATGCTCGCCTGCCTGCTCTTCGGCTTTACGGAAGCCGTGGCGATTCAGTTGCAGGGCGTCAAGCTGCCCTCCGGCGACGAGATTCCCAACCAGTTCATCCAGATTATTCCCTACCTGCTGACGATTATCGTGCTGGCGGGCTTCATCGGACTCTCCAGAGCGCCGCGCGCCCTCGGGATTCCTTACGAGAAGGAGAAGTAACGGGCTGCCGTCCGAGATTCGGGCGGCGCTTGCAGCCCTCCTTCACTTGACTGTGAATGATGATGAGCCAAGACCTGAGTAGCGCCACACTTTACGAGCGCGCCGAGCACGCCGCGCGCGAGATTCGGGCACGCTATAGTGAAGAGGTGCGAATCGCAATGGTGCTCGGCAGCGGGCTCGGAGCGTTTGCCGACGATCTGGACGATACCGCGGCGATTCCATACGAAGAGATACCGGGCTTCGCGCGCTCGACCGTCGAGGGCCACGCAGGGCGGCTCGTGCTGGGCAAAGCCGCGGGCGTGCCGATAGCGGTCATGCAGGGACGCTTCCATTACTACGAGGGCTACACGTTCGAGGAGGTCGTCTTCCCCATCCGCGTCCTCGGGCTGCTCGGAATCAAATCACTGGTCCTGACGAACGCGGCGGGCGGCATCAACGTCGCCTTCGACCAGGGCGCACTGATGATTATCTCCGACCACCTGAACCTGATGGGCGTCAATCCGCTGCGGGGCAGAAACGACACGCGCTTCGGGCCGCGCTTTCCAGACATGTCGGAAGTCTATGCGCGCGATTACCAGGAGATCGCCGTCGCGGAAGCGCACGGGATGGGGCTTGAGCTGCGGCGTGGCATCTACGCCGGGATGTCCGGCCCGAGCTATGAGACACCGGCCGAGGTGCGGATGCTGCGTATCCTGGGCGCCGACGCCGTCGGGATGAGCACGGTCCCGGAAGCGATTGTCGCCAGGCAGATGGGCATGAAAATCCTCGGCATCTCGTGCATCACGAACATGGCGGCCGGAGTGGTCGGCGAGCCCATCAATCATCAGGAGGTGATTGAGACGGGCGCGCGTGTTCACGATACGTTCAAGAACCTGCTGCGGAGCGTCATC
>DASVWH010000024.1:0-12025 GCA_036389715.1 Pyrinomonadaceae bacterium
ATCTTCTCCATCGGCGTGCCCGGGTCCGTGATGGCGACGAAGCATTCGCCCGCGCTGTCGTAGACCTCGCCCGCCCGCGCGTACCAGTACTTGTAGAAGACTAGCGGCTCGGTCGTCGTCCCTGACTTGGACGAGATGATGAAGAGGCAGTGCCTGAGGTCTATCCGCCCGGTGTAGCCTGCGATGACATCCGGGTCCGTCGAATCCAGGACCAGCAGCTCAGGATAGCCCTCCTGCCGCCCGAAGGTCTGCCGCAGGACTTCCGGGCAGAGCGAAGAGCCACCCATCCCGCAGAGCATCACGTGCTTGAAACCCTCTGCGCCGCGAACGCTCTCGGCAAACGCCAGCAGGTCGTCCGCGACGCCGCTCATCGTTCCGGCCACCGTCAGCCAGCCGAGCGAGTTGTCAATGAGCTTTCGATCTGCCTCGTCCTCTTTCCAGAGCGCGGCGTCCTTGTGCCAGATGCGGCGAATGACATCGCCTTTATCGGCCTCCCTGATGGCCGCGTTGACAGCGTCGCCGTGTTTCCCGAGCGAAGCCGTCAGCCGGTTGTTGATGCCCGAGATGAGAGAAGAACGCTTGGCTTCGATGGACTGGACCAGCGTGTCGAAAGAGCCGACGAAGGCTTCCAGCCCGTCGTGCTGCAATTTCTCCGTGACCTTCTGAAGATCAATCCCGATCTCCGCGAGTTTGGCGATGACGGCGCGGCTCTCGTCCAGGTTCGCTTCGAGCGTCGGCGCGACGCGGCCGTGATCCCGGAAAGCCGTGTAGGTCTGCGGCGGAACGGTGTTGACGGTCTCCGGGCCGATCAGATTTTCGATGTAGAGAATGTCCGAATATTTCGGATTCTTCGTGCCCGTCGAAGCCCAGAGCGGACGCTGGACCTGCGCGCCCTGAGCCTTCAGGGCGGCGAAGCGTTGGCCGTGAAAGATTTCCCTGAACTTCACGTAAGCGAGTTTCGCGTTGGCGATCGCCGCCCGGCCCAGTAAGCCTTCGAGCGCGGCCTTCTCTTCGGGGGAAGCGGCGTGGCGCGCTCTCTGTTCGAGGTCCGCGTCGACGGCCGTGTCCACGCGCGAGACGAAGAAGCTGGCGACCGACGCGATGCGCTCAACCGTCTTGCCTTCGGCGGCGCGCCGCTCCAGCCCCCGGATGAAGGCTGCGGCCACCTGTTCGTAGTTCTCAATCGAGAAGATCATCGTGATGTTGATATTAACGCCGCGATAGATTGACTCCTCGATGGCGGGCAAGCCCTCCTGCGAAGCCGGAATCTTAATCATCAGGTTGGGCCGCGCGACGCGCTTGAACAGCCGCTCGGCCTCTTCGATCGTCCCCGCCGTGTCATAGGCCAGGCGCGGGCTGACTTCAAGACTGATGTAACCGTCGAGTGCCTCCGTCCTGTCATAGACGGGCCGCAGCGTGTCGGCGGCGCGGGCGATGTCTTCGATCACGAGCGCCTCGTAAATCTCGTTGACGCTCGCGCCCGACGCGACCAGCGCGCGCAGCTGCTCGTCATAGTCGGTCGAGCCCGTGATCGCTTTCTCGAAGATGGTCGGGTTCGAGGTCACGCCGCGCAGGTCGTCCTCTTCGACCTTCTTGCGCAGGTCGCCGCTCTCCAACATCGCGCGGCGAATATTGTCGTACCAGATGGACTGGCCTGCCTTCATCACTTCGACGAGAGGATTGCTCATGATTTTTGTTCCTCGGACGCTGAATCGGACTCCGGTTTGTTATGCATAAGAACAGGTTGCCCCGGCGGCGGTGGGCCTTGAGGAGGGAAGCGGCTCAGCAGGTACGGATTAACCATCAATCTGAAACGGGACGCTTTAAGGTGTCGGCCGCGCTTTTGGGTTCGAGCAATTGACATAGTATCACAGTTGGTCGAAATTCGCGTTTCGAGCCTCCGGCACAGTCCCGCTTGGCCGGATTTTCGGCCCGTTTTATTTTGACGGAAATAATGCTATAAGTTAGAGCCTGACGTAGAACACTACGGTTGCTCTGCGAAAGCTCCCCGGCCCGCGCCGAAGCCGCGTCTATGCCCTGAAGACTTCCCGTTTGATACCCAAATCTATGCCTCGCGAAATCACACATCATGGCCGGATTCTCGAAGCCATCGCCAGCGTTGACCTGATCTCCGAGCTGGTCGAGAAAGAGGACGGCCATTTCAAGTATGAGCTGGACCTGGAAGTGATCGTCTACGGGCGCAACTATACGGGCAAGAAGGTCGGCCCCTACGCGCGCCTGCTCGTCTATGACGAAAGGGAAGAGGTCATCCGGCAGGGCGATTGGGGCGGCAACACGCTCTACATCCTCGTCGCAGGGAAGCTCGACGTTTACATCACGGACGACGAAGGGGCGACGCGCAAGGTGGGCGAGATTCAACCGGGCAAGACCTTCGGCGAAAGGTCCGTGCTCGCCGGGCAGCCGCGCAATGCGACGATTATCGTCCCGCCGGGCGCTTCGGCCCGGATCATCGAAATCCAGCGCCCGGCGCTGCGTCTGCTCCGCAAGTTGAAGAAGTTCGGACACCTGCTCGATGTCGGTTATCGCACTTACGGGCTGGAGCGCACGCTGCTCGATATAGAGGAGACGACCGGCGGGGCCTTTGACCCGCAACTGCTCCGGCAGTTGGGCGACGCCGCGCGCTTCACCGTCTACGGCAAGAATCACATCCTCTTCCAGGAGGGCGACCCGGTCAACCGCCTCGTCTTCATCCAGAGCGGCTGGGCCAGGCGCACGCGCGGGCTGCTCTCGAACCCTACGCAGGCCGACATGGTGATGGAGCTTGGCAAAGAGGTCGGGATAGATTTCCTCGGCGCGGGCAACTGCCTTGGTCTGGAAGCACTCTCGGCCGAGCAGGGCAGCGAGTGGCAATATACGGCCACGATCATGGCGCGCACGGAGGTCATGGAAGTCGCCATCTCTCACCTGCGCGCCAACCCGCGCTTGAGCGAGACTGTGCTCAGGCAGTTCTCAGCCTTCTCGATTGCCGACGATAGCGCGCCGCAGCCGCCCGCTGATAAGCGCGTTACGGCCGCCGCCGGGCGCGAGATAGCCACCGGCATCGTAGACGGCACGAACCTGCTTTTGATGGACATGGACCTCTGCATCCGCTGCGGCAACTGTTCGCTGGCCTGTCACAAGGTCCACGGGCAATCGCGGCTCCTGCGGCGCGGCATCCACATCACGCGGCCCGCCCGGCCCGCAAGTGCGTCGCTGCAACACGTCCTCTCGCCCTCGGTTTGCCTGCACTGCCAGGACCCCGAATGTCTGACGGGATGTCCGACCGGCGCTATCGGGCGTTTCTCCGAAGGGCAGATAGACATCAATCCGCAGACCTGCATCGGGTGCGGCGATTGCGCGACGCAGTGTCCTTACAACGCCATCTCGATGATTCCGCGCAAGCCTGAGACGCCCGCCCCGACAGGCTTGATGCGAAGGCTCAAGGGCTGGTTGAGCCTGGCCGAGCCGCGAGAGCCTGCGGCCGTGACGGAGACCGAGAACCTGCTGGCCGTCAAGTGCAATCTCTGCGAGAACACCGCGCTCAACCGGCCGGGCGCGCGCGGCCAGGCCTATTCGTGCCAGGAAAATTGTCCGACGGGCGCGCTCGTGCGCGTCAACCCGCGCGAGTATTTCACCGAAGCGAAGAACGCCATCGGCCTCATCTTCCGCGACCAGACGCACGCCATCGGACGCAACATTCACAAGCGCGACATCCCGGCCAGAATCTGGCACGCGGCCGGAGTGGCGGCGACCGTCCTGATTACCTGGGCGGCTCTCTGGGCCGCGCGCCGCTACACTCTGGACGGGCATCTGGGCGGAACCTGGCTGACGGTGCGCTGGGTGACGGGGCTGGTCGGGCTCCTGGGAATAGCGGGCGTGATGACGTATCCGGCTCGCAAGCAGGTTTACAGGCGGCGCGCAGGGCCGCTGCGCTACTGGCTGCTGGCGCACGTTTACCTCGGCGTGATCGCAGGCATCCTGCTGCTCTTGCACGGCGGGCGCGATTCCGGCGGGCTGCTCACTTCGCTGCTGATGGTCTCGTTCGATCTGGTGATAGTCTCGGGTCTCTTCGGCATCGCCTGCTACATCATCGTCCCGCGCGTGATGACGAGCATCGAGGGAGACCCGCTGCTGGTCGAAGACCTGCGCAATCGCCGCCGCGAGCTGCGCGAGGCGCTGGCGCAGATTGACCTCGGCGATGCGCAGCTGCGCGGCCTGCTCAAGCGGAAGATACGCGGGCGCTTTCTCTCGTTTCGTTATCTCCTGCGGCAATACTTCAGGCGCGAGGATTTGACCAGGATGCTGGCCGAGGCGCGCGAGCAGTTCAGGGAAGACGCCGAGCGGTTGAGCGACCCCGGAGCGCGCCGCCTGCTGATGGACATGGTCGAGACGACCGCGACGCTGCGCCGCGTGGACGCGCTCATCTACCTGCACCAACTGCTCAAGCTCTGGCTCGCGCCGCACGTCGTCTCGACCTCGCTGATGCTCGCCCTGATGCTCGTCCACATCATTCAGGTCATCTTCTACACGGTCAGGTAAAGAGATTTAAGAATTTAGACATTGATTGATGTCGTCATTGATTCATCGAACCGCCGAGTGAATTGTTAAATGAGTAGATGAATCAATCTCTAAATGATGAATCCTAACTAATGAGCCTGGAGCTACGAAACACCACCTTCATCGTCACCCGCGACGATAAAGCGGAGGCGGCCAAGACGCTCGTCACGGAGGGCTTGCGGATCGGTCGCTTGCCCGAGTGCGACATCGTGCTCAATCACCCGACGGTTTCGCGGCTGCACGCGGGCATCAACGAGCTGGGCGGCCGTTTCTACATCGTCAATCTGAGCGGGTCGAACGCGACGACGCTCAACGGCCGCGTCGTGCCCTTCGACGCGGCGGATGCTCTCGCGGCTGGCGACATTCTCCAGCTCGGCCCCTTCTTTCTCTTGATCGAGCAGGCGTCGGAGCGTCTTCTCAAGCTGAGGGTTTCCCACCAGTTCGCGCTCAACGTCGGCGAGATGGAAGCGCGGCAGGAGTCGGAAGAGAAGCGCCAGGAGGAGTTCACGCGGGCGCGCGCGGAGGCTTCGTCGGAAGTCGCCGGGGCGCTCAAGGTCTTCTGGGACAAGCGGACGCGCGAGAAGGCCGGACGCCCGACGCCGCTGCACCCGCACCATCCGCCGCGCCTCGGCAAGGCCCGCTTCAACTGGACGCCGACGCGCGATCTGGTCCGGCCCTGGCCCTTCTCCGTCTTCATCTGGGGCATCATCGTCGTCGGCGCGCTCTCGGCCGCCGCAGCCCTCAAATACAAGAACGCCTTCGCGCCCGCGCCTCTCTCCGCCGCGCACACCAGGACGCAGCTAGCCTTAAGGCCAGCGATTGCCAGAGAGCCGAACGGCGATTCCTGTGCCTCCTGCCACGCGGTCGGCGTGAGCCTGGCGAACAGGACGCGGATGGAAGAGAATTGCGCGGCCTGTCATCAGGCGGAAGGCTTCGCCCCGGCCGTCACGCGCTCGCACCGCGAGGCCGGAATCACCTGCACGGTCTGTCACACGGAGCATAGGGGCGACGATTTCAGCCCCTCGATGGCGGCGCTCCGCTCCTGCGCCGCCTGTCACAACGACGATAACCGGAAGCTCTACGGAGGCAAGAGCGTGCACACCGCGCACGGCGGCACGTTCGGCTATCCGGTCGCCAGCGGCGTCTGGAAGTGGCCGGGATTGGAGACGGAGGAACTGGCCCTCAGGCCCGAACTCGCGGCGCAGCGTTCGCCCACAGAGACGGAGCAGCAATGGCGCAGCAAGCAGTTTCACGCCCTGCACCTCTACCGCGTCCGCGCCGTCCCGGGGATAGAAGGCGTCCGCGATGAGGACTCGAAGGAGCATCTCAAGGTTCTGTCCTGTTCGAGCTGCCACAAATCTTTCGCTCCCATTGACCGCGAGACGCCGCGCACGACCTGTCTCAAATGTCATAACGGCCAGTTCTTCGAGCGTGACTTCGGCCCCGTCAGCCAGGCCCCGTCGATGAGCTGTATTTCCTGCCACGTCCAGCACGCCGCAGACGCACACAGGAACTCGCCGCTCCTTTCCGGCGCGAACACGCCGACCGGCACGCAGCACAGTCCAGGCGAGCCGTAAACGCAACGAGTGAGGAGCAGCTGAGTTGAGACGAAAGTTTTAATGATTGCCTTATGAAAAAGTCGCAGCTTCTGATTATCGTCGTTCTCCTGGCGCTCCTGCTGGCGATTAACCGGCTGACGACCGCAAGCTCTTTCCTCAAGAGCGTTTTCGGCGGCCTGCCCTGGTACGGCTGGGCGGGCATCAGCATCTTCCTGGTGCTCGTCGGCATCGGCTTTGCGATGAGAGATGCGTGGTGCGCGCGTCGCCTGCTCGAAGAGAGAGCCGAGCCGCGGCCCGCGTCGAACGATCACAGCATCCAGCTCTCGCCGGAGCTGCTGGAGAAGTACGATCCGGGCGGGCCGGAGTATCCGCACCCGGTGATTATCACGGAGCGCTGCATCGGCTGCCAGGCCTGTGTCGAAGCCTGCCCGCACGACGTGCTGGCGATGGTTGACTACATAGCCCTGCCTGTCGCGCGCGACCAGTGCGCGGAGGACACCTCCTGCCAGATCGAGTGTCCCGTCAATCCAAAGGCGTGCATCGTCGTCAATACGACTAAGCTCATCAAGCCGCGCCCGATTCCGACGCGCAACGAGAAATTCATGACCAACGTCGCGGGCTGCTACATCATCGGCGACGTATCCGGCACTCCGCTGATTAAGAACGCCGCCAACGAGGGCGCCGATGTCATCTCTCACATCGTCGAGGAATTGAAGACTTCGCCGCCCGAGCCGCGCGCCCAATACGACGTGGCGATCATCGGCATCGGCCCCGCCGGATTATCCGCAGCCCTCCTGGCCCACGAAAGCAAGCTTCGCTATCTAGGCATCGAGCAGGACAAAGTGCTCGCGACGATAGACGCTTATCCGAAAAATAAGTACGTCTTCTTCAAGCCCGACGCGATGACCTCGCGCGGCCATTTAGAAGTCACGGGCGCGGGCCAACAGCGCGAGCGGATTCTCGAATCCTGGCTCGGCGCGATGACCAGCCGCGGCCTGGTCATCAACGAAGAAGAGAGCTGCAAGGCAGTCGCGCGGGCCGCGGACGGCGACTACTTTACCGTCACGACCGAAAGAGGGCAGAAGCGCGAGCCCCGCTCATACCGCGCGCGGCGCGTCGTCATTGCCATCGGCAATCGCGGCACGCCGATGAAGCTCGGCGTCCGCGGCGAGGATTTGAAGCTCATGAGCGACGGCCGGGTTGAAGACAAGGTGCTCTACAAGCTCTCGAACCCGGAGAATTTCAAGCGCCGGAGGATAATCGTCGTCGGTGGCGGCAACTCCGCCGTCGAAGCGGCCGTTGACTTAGTCGCCCGGCGCGACGGCGACCGGATCGAGTTCCGCGACCCGGCAGAGCTTAACCAGGTCGCGCTCGTCGTCCGCAGCGACTTCAAAAACGATCTCAAGTTCAACAACAAGCTACAGGTCTATCACTGCATTGACGAAGGCAAAATAGAGGTCTACTTCGAGACGGCCATCAAGGAGATTCGCGCCGACGAAGTGGTCCTGATGAACGCGCGCACCAGGGAAGAGAAGACTACGATTGCTAACGATTACATTCTCGCCCTGATCGGCGGCGACCGGCCGACCAGATTCCTGGAATCAATCGGCATCAGCATTCCAAAGAGCTGAAGAGGGATTCCCGTCTTCACGCTACGGCGAGAACTCTGCTGCGCAAACAATAAAGGGCCCCGTACATTCCCATGAATGTACGCGGCCCTTTGCCCCACTGCGCAGCACTGTGCGGCTTTCCGGGTTTTGAGTCTTAGGGCTCGTTGCCCAGCTCAGGCACTGGGCGCTGCATCGAATTATAGATGGAGACGATGGTGTTCAGGTTCTCCTGCGCCACTTTGTTGTTCGGGTCATAACGCAGCGTCCGGCGGTAATCGCGCAGCGCGAACTTATAGAGGCTCGGCTGTCCGGCATTGTAGAAGAGATTGGCGCGCTCCAGGTAAGCGGCGGCGGCGGCGAGCTTGTCCGCCTGCTTCGCGTTCTTCGCCTTCGCTTTGGCTTCCGCCTGTTCGATCTTCTTGTCGAGCGCCGCGGTGTCAGCCGCAGCCTGGCCCGGCGGCGGCGCTGCCGTCTTGTTGTCCGGCGATCCCGCTGCCTGGCCTCCGTGCGCTACTGAGACGGGCGGCGCGGTCTCTGCTGAAGGCGCGGTCGAATGCTCGATGGAGGACTGCGCGGGTCTGGAGACGGTCGCGGTCGGTAACGGCGCGGCCGCACCTGCGCCGGAAGGCTCGGGTTGCGGACCAGACGAGCCGCACCCGAGGAGCAGCGCGGAAGCAATCAACGTCAGCAGAAGAACAAAAAATCGCATGCAGAGATTATGTCTTTGTTGCCGCCTTTAGGCAACTACGGCGCGGTCCCGGAGTTGAAGCCGGAGCCGCGCCGTCTGACGAAGAAGAAGTGCGGGCTCTGCTTGAGCGCCCTCCCGCTCCTCTTAAGATTTCGCTTTATGACAGTCCGTGCAGGTTTGCGGAGCTTTGAGTTTCGGGTCGCGCTTGCGTGCCGCTTCGTGGCAGGTGTTACAGTTCAGATGATACGCGATCTCGTTGGTCAGCTTGCCCGAAGGCGCTTTGCCGCTCTCCTTCGGATAGACGATGCTCTTGGGCGGAAACTCGTCCGTCTCTTCCGCCGACGGCTGGAAATGGCAGGCGCGGCATGACTTGACCGGCTCTTTGGAGGCTTCGAGCTGCTTGGCCGTCAGAGCCTCTTTGCGCTCGAATTTCTTGAGATATTCCTGGCCCTTCGGAGCCGACGGCTGGTCCGTGTGATGACATTCGATGCAGGCGGTCGCGGTCTTGCCGTCGAGACTGTAAGCCGCGTCCGTGCTGTGCTTGGCGTGGTCGAAGGCTGCCTCCGCCTTCAACTCGCCGGACTTCGGGTCGTCGCTGTCCTTGGCCAGGATGATGGGCTTGTCCGGCTGTGTCGCGCTCTCGTTGGGCAGGGCTTTCCCGGCCGTGTCAACGGCGTGCGGCGGGTCAACGCCGTCGAGCAGCGCCGCCGCTTCGCCCCGCGCAACAGCGGCGGCGGGCACGGAGCCCTGGTCCGCGAACATGACCGCCATGTAACCGAGCGCGACGAATAAAATAACGAACAACTTTAATTTCATCTTGACCCATCCTTAGCAGGCTGTTGGCCGAAGGGCGGCCACCGCAGTGGTTTAGCGGGAGGAACTCAAGCCGGTAACGGGAGCGACGGTTGATGAGCACAAGGCCCCTCGGCCAGTAACAACATCAGGCGAAATATAGTGGCGCGCGGAATGCTTGTCAAACTTTTCCCAGGGCTGGCGCGCCGCTGAAACCTTCGGCCGCTGCTGTTCGCGCAGATTTTGTGCTATTAAGATTTCCGCACATATTTCTTCGAGAGAAGCCGAGGGGTCGAGGGTCACTTGCAGATTACTTTTCTGGGAACGAGTTCGGGTGTGCCGACGCGGTCGCGTAACGTCTCGGCCGTGGCCCTGCGCCTGCCGCAGAGAGGCGAGGTCTGGCTCTTCGATTGCGGCGAGGGCACACAGCAGCAGTTTCTCAAGAGCGGATTGAGCATCAGCCAGTTGCGGCGCATCTTCATCACGCACATGCACGGCGATCACGTCTTCGGCCTGATGGGGCTGCTGGCAACCTGCGGGATGGCAGGCAATCATCAGGGGATAGATGTTTACGGCCCGCCGGATTTACAGGAGTATCTCGCGCTCTCCGGGAAATACTCGAAGACTCACCTCTCTTATCCGGTCGAAGTTCACACGGTCGAGCCCGGCCCCGTCTACGAAGACGATGAGTTTCGGGTCGGTTGTGCCGCGCTCAAGCATCGCGTCCCGGCCTTCGGCTATCGCATCACGGAGAAGGATCGCGCGGGACGTTTCGACGTTGAGAGGGCCGCCGCGATGGGGATTCCGTCCGGCCCTTTATTCGGGAGACTCAAAAGGGGCGAGACGATTACGCTCGATGATGGACGCGAGCTGAACGGCGCGGATTTCTGCGGGCCGACGCAGAAGGGCCGCCGCGTCGTCTATTGCACGGACACTCTCTACTGCGAGAGCGCGGTCGAGCTTGCACGCGACGCCGACCTCCTGATTCACGAAGCGACCTATGCACACGTTGACGAGGAGCTGGCTTACAGGGGCATGCACTCGACCTCCGTGATGGCCGCGAGGGTTGCCGCCGAGGCCGGGGTCAGGCAGTTGATTATGACCCACTTTAGTCCGCGCTATGCTCCGGGCGGACCGCTGGAGCCGAATGAGCTGCTCAGGGAAGCCCGCGTCGTCTTTCCAGAGACGGAGATGGCCCACGACTTTATGACTGTAGACGTGGCGCGCAATCAACCCCGCGCCGAGCCTTGAGATAGTCCGAACACAACTCAGCGTCTCCCCGACTTTCATCGAAGAGACGCTGATGTTGTGGACGTACCTCGACTCTTCCGAGTCAGGCGTCTTTCAGAACTCGACGAGTCAACAACCCTCGTTAAAGCTCCGAGTCCATCATGGTCCGCATTGGACCATTAGTTGAATTGTTTTGCCCGTGCTGAAACGAGTCTCAGCTTACACCGTGCGGCGTCCGGTCAACAGATTGATAACCAGAACAACCAGCGCCACTACGAGCAGCAAGTGAATGAAGCCGCCGCCGATTCCACCGATTGCGCCGATTAACCACAAGACCAGAAGCACTACCAGAATTGTCCACAACATATCGCCTTCTCCTTGTTAATTGAACCTTTAGAATTCGTTTCCCCCTCGAACCTGCCCGCTTACTTGGCAAAGCGCGTGCCAGCTTTTTCAAGCCGGGCGTCTCAGCGGCGTAAACAACTTGATTACATCAATTTGGCCCGGCAGGAGAAGCGAATCCGGCCTGCGCGCGGCTCTCACCGGCCGGGTCGCTCTGTATGGAAACGCGGCGAATCCGGTGTGCCTCTGCTGTCCCAATTCAGTTCGTCACCGCCCGGTCATTGATGTGAACGACGGTTCAATCATACCGGCCTCGCCGGATTGCCGGTGCGCACTAAGCGCGCCCTCGCTCCCGGCTTTATGACCGACTGGCGAGCGCGCACAGCCGTTCACGCACGCGGCCGCAGTTGATGAAGACTTAGCTTCTAAAGAACACACGGCCTGCCTCTCATCACATGCGGTTGAAACACGCTCTGCTCGCTCTTTCAAAGACGCGCTTATTCAGCTCTCCCGAGACTGAAAACAGAGTACTCGCGGGCCCTGTTTTTGCGCCTGTAAATGCGTCTCCGGCTGCTCAAGAAATGTATGAAAGCGTACAGACGATTGCCCGCCCGGCTGCTATATTTCTCATCCCCCCACAGACGTGTCTTTCTTCAGTGTTGCCAGCACTAAAATCGTCTTACGCTTATCTCGCGGGCAGCATGAAAGAAGAGTTCTGTTCCGAGCCGACTGCCGCAGCCGCTCGAAGATTATAGAGCGCTGCCCAAAAATTGATTTTGCAGATTCTGTTTCTATCGGGAACTTTGAGGATTGGTTGAGTAAGAGCGTGCTCAACGAACTCGCCGGAGCATGATGGCTGAAAAGCCGGGCACTGCACGGCGCAACGAGCAGGGGAGGGTTGGAAGGGTGAGTTTTCACGCAGGCTCACCCTTCTTTTTGAGCAGCACATCCATTTCAAGGTAGGGGAAGGAATATGAACAAGGAAACGAGTCAGGAGAGAGCGAACTTTAAAGTCGAGTGTACTTGGTGCGGGACGATCATCAGGAGAACGAGCGCGAAGAACTCTCGCGGCATGTGCCTGAAATGTTATGCGCGGATGTTGACCGAACACACACGCTTGTCCGAGCAGCACAATGTTTTGCGCTGGGCCAGTGATCGTTAACGAGTGCGAAAGACCGGCGCTTGCGTAGCGGAATACGGCGCGGAATAAAAAGTAAATTGAATCTATTAAAAAAACATAGAAAAGC
>DASVWH010000025.1:0-2791 GCA_036389715.1 Pyrinomonadaceae bacterium
ACTTCCGGCAGCGAGAGGTCCGTGAAGGCTGCGACGGGCGCTGAAGACTGTTCGAGCACGTCCGCGAGGACCATCTTTTCGCCGGGCGCGGCGACGGCGACGGGCAGGAGGCCGCGCCTGTAAACCTCCTCCGCGACGCGCGCGAAGTTGGCCGCGGCCCATTGCTTGGTGTCGAAAGCGGCGGCCGGATGAATGAGCGCGAGCGGCCTCGCTTCGTCCAAGTGCGCGGCGCGCAGCCTGTCCGAGACGCTCGCGCGGGCCTGCTCCGTGACGGCGAGGCGTGTGCGCGGGCGGTCGCTGACGGGCACTCCCGTCCAGCCGAGCAGGCCCAGTTGTTGTTCGACGGAATGCGTCTTCTCCGTGCCCCACAACTCCGTGGCGGGCGGCGCGACGTGATTGAGCAGGCGGCTGTACTGGTAATTGCCGTAGCCGACGCGATGACGCGCGCCCGTCGCCCGGACCAGCAGCGTGGCGGTCGTCCCGCCGTGAAGATTATAGGCCACGTCGTAGCGCACGGAGCGCAACGTGCGTGCGACGCGTGCGCGCGCGGCCGTGCTCCCGCGCTCGACCGTGATGACGTTGTCAACCTCCGTGAAACCTTCGAGGACGGGCGCGACCCAGCTTTCGAGCAGTACGTCTATCCGCGCTGCCGGGAGAAACCTGCGCAGGGCCAGGAGCGAGGGCGTCGCCAGCACAGTATCGCCGATTGAGCGCAGCCGGACGACGAGCACACGCCGGACGGCCTGCCAGTCCCAGCGGGCGGGCGCGAGCGGCTGCGGCGCGGGCCCGCTACCCGCGTGCGCTTCCGTGCCCGGCGCGAGGCCCGGCCACCCGGCGGGCGGCTCATGATTTTGCCGCAGGCTCTTCATCCTCGACCACTGCTTCGTCAATCAGCATCACGGGAATATCATCGCGAATCGGGTAGACGCGCCTGCACTCAAGACACTTGAGGCCGCTGCCGTCGGCCTTCAGTTCGACGCCCGCGCGGCACGCCGGACACGCCAGTATCTCCAACAAATCTTGACTGATAGCCATGTTTGAATCCTTCTCCCTGGTGTCGTTTCCGCCCGGCGTCGGCGTCTGCCGCGCCCGCAGTCGCTACCCGAGCCCAACGGGCGGCCTCTCTGCAAAAAGGGCAGCTTAACAGCAGAGCGAAGGGGCGGGCAAGGAAGCGCGCCAGCCGGTAGCGCCCGATTTCAGATTACTCCGTGCCATCTCAGTCTCCTCCGCGAGTCTAAAGAGCGTTTGGAGATATAAAAGAGCCCGGCCTTCACCCCGGGGCCTTTCGCAGTGGTTTACCCTGAACCGCGTCTTGCTCATCATCCGTTAAATCAGTAGAATCTACGTGCGACCTGCCTTTCAGCAGTTGTAGTCTTCACACCCCGAACCCTCTTTCTCAGGAGAACCCTTTATGCGAGCCCAGACCCGCCAGTTCAGGCGCAGCAGCAGCAGCGGCATTTCACGCCCAGGCTATTTACTACTCTGTCTCTTCCTGCTCATTCAACCCGTCCGCGCCCAGATTCAGAATGAAATCGTCAGCACAGCGGACGCAAAGACCAATCGCAGTAGGGGGTTGAAGATTCTGGAAGATATTAAGGAGGTCATCAAAAAAGAGTATTACGACCCGACGTTTCACGGCATAAACCTCGATGAAAGGTTCAAAGTTGCCGCCGAAAGAATCAAGAAACTGAACGCGAACTGGCAAATCTTTCGTGTGATTGCCCAGGTCTTGCTTGATTTCAACGATTCGCACACACGCTTTTCCCCGCCGCCGAGGGCGCTCAGACTCGAATACGGCTTTTCAATGCAGATGATCGGAAACGATTGTTATGTCGTCGCCGTCAAAAAGGGGAGCGATGCCGAGGCCAAAGGAATCAAGGCGGGGGACATCGTGCTGAAAATCAGCGGCTACACCCCGACCAGAGCCAATTTCTCGACGATTTTGTATCTCATCTACCAGCTTCATCCACAGGAAAAACTGGCGCTCGGCCTGCGAAGCGATGACGGCACTGAGCGTCAAACGGTCGTGGACGCAAAGCTCAGAACGGGTGAAGAAGTGGCTAAAGAGAGGGCCAAGCGCAAGTCCGACAAAAAGGAGACGCCTTTCAAATGCAAGGAGGTGAGCGCCGAGACCATCGCCTGCAAGCTCTACACCTTCTCGGTCGAGAAAAACCAGATTGATAAAATGATGAAGGAGGTGCGCAAATACAAGAAGCTCATTCTCGATTTAAGGGGCAACGGCGGAGGCTATATCACCACGGAGATGTATCTGACCGGATACTTTTTCGACCGGGATGTGAAAATCGGCGATATAGTGCGCAGGAAAAAGGTCGAAGAGCAAATCGCAAAAGGTCTCAAGGAGAAATTCTTCAGCGGAGACCTGATAGTTTTGATTGACAGCAATTCGGCCTCCGCCTCTGAAGTTTTTGCCCGCGTGATTCAACTGGAGAAGCGCGGGCGCGTGGTCGGAGATGTGAGCGCCGGGGCCGTCATGACGAGCTACTTTTTCCCGTTCACAGAGGGCCGCGGCGATTGGAGTTCTTCAACCTGGTGGTACTTCGGCATAAATGTCACAATCGGCGACCTCATCATGAGCGACGGGAAAAGGTTGGAAAACGTCGGCGTCATCCCGGACAGGCCCGTCGGCCCGACCGCCTCGGCTCTACTGCAAAGAGATGACCCGACGCTTGCTTACGCCGCGGCCCTTTTCGGAACGAAACTGACCCCGGAACAGGCGCGCGATTTTCACTTCATCACATACAGGTACGAGGCCGAAGTCGATCAGGACGAC
>DASVWH010000026.1:0-16191 GCA_036389715.1 Pyrinomonadaceae bacterium
AATCTCGCTCCGTTTTCAAAGTCGCGGCTTATAATAGTGAAGGCTCTAGTGTAGCAAAGCACTTGAAAGAAAGTGCTAAGATACTGAAATGGAACAACTAAATCGCTATTACAGATGTTCCAAAATCAGTGAACGTAAAACGCGCCAAGTCAACCGCTACTTTGCGCATGATTTGACTGCCAGTAAAACAGCCGAACTTGTGGGTCTGACGCGCCGCTCTGTGACTGTGCTCTTTCTCAAAATCCGTCAGCGCATTGCTCAAGAATGTGAACGTGCCTCGCCCTTCGCTGGTGAGGTCGAAGTGGATGAATCTTACTTCGGCGCTCGACGCGTTCGTGGCAAGCGGGGACGAGGAGCTTCTGGCAAGACCATTGTCTTCGGCATCTTCAAACGCAACGGCTCGGTCTCTACCGAGGTCGTGCCTGATTGCCGTAAAGGCACGCTGCAAAAGGTCATTCGCGGTCGAGTCGCGCTTGAGACCGTGATTCACTCGGACGGCTGGCGCGGCTCTGACGGACTTGTCGATGTCGGCTACTCGAAGCATTTCCGGGTGCTGCATTCGGACAATAAATTTGCTAATGGGCAGAGTCATGTCAATGGGATAGAAAGTTTCTGGTCAAGTGCGCAGCGAAGGCCTCAGAAGTTCAATGGCATCCCGACAGAAACATTCTACTTGCACTTGAAAGAGTGCGAATACAGGTTCAACCAGCGACATAAAAACCTGTATCGAGAGTTACTCAAGTTACTTGAAAAACATCCACTCTAATGCGGCTTTGCTACACTAGAGCCTTTATAAAAATTGCATATCTTTACTGAATTCTGAATTAGGACTCAATAATTTAGCTTTCAAGCCGCCAGTGGGTTACATGCCGCAGTTCAGTGAGCTTGAATTATCCGGACGCATTGATGCAGAGCATTTTTTCCCGGAGTACGAATTTTTAAGGGAGAATGCTCCTTCTAGCGCGAAATTCATAATGCTCGGCAGTGAGTTAACTTATTGCCAGCGAGGGAAACAGCCAATCTATACCCGCCATGGCTTACCAGTTGTTAATTCCAAACATGTACAACCAAATCGTGTATCAGTCGAGGATTGTAAAAAAGCCATGCCGAACCCCTTCTCAGTTTCTAATATCAAGACCAGCGATCTGCTTCTTAATGGGACTGGTATTGGGACAATCGGACGGGCAGCTCCATATATGGAGAACACCGATGCCATTCCTGATAACCATGTAACTATAATTCGAACTCGAACTCTCGACCTGGTCTACCTTTCTGTTTTCCTGAATAGCCAGATTGGTCAGGCACAAGTTCGGAAACATCAACGCGGATCGTCCGGGCAAATTGAATTGTACCCACGCGACATTGCTCGGTTTGAAGTTTGGGAAGCCACTGAGTCTGTTCAGAAGGAAATTCGACAGCTGATAGTTAATGTACGTGAAGCCCGCACCCGTTCACGACTTCTTCTTGAAGAAGCCAAAGCTCGTGTAGAAGAACTAATTGACCAAGCAGTGAAATCCTGATTCTCTTAAAGCATACCTCTTTATATCGTATGCCAAATATATTGCCTCGCTAGAACTTCGTTCCAGCCCTACCAAATACATAACATCACTTCTTGTGACGTTATATATAAGGCGTTCATATTTATGAAATGCAGGACAGAACATTATTGTCCCCGACAGCTAATGGGCAGTCCTTGCCATGTTTGGGAAGGACTTTATTGTTTTAGGAAGGACTCGATTATTTGGGGAACGACTTAATTGTTCGCGAACAAAAGCCTTTCTTTTCAGAATAGCTCGAATTTGATGGTCAGGTACTTTTTGGGATTTTGGCGGAAGTCGTAGATGAGCTTGACGGCCTCCGAAGAGAGTTGGTTGACGTTGTTGTAGAGCTGGTCGTCGGTGAGGAGCTTGCCGACGGTTCCTTCGCCGCGTTGAGCCCCGGCGACGACGTTGTCCAGGCGCTCTGTGGTGGTGCTGACGCGGGCGATGGCCGCGCGCGCGTCGTTGTAGATGGTCTCGTCGTTGAGCAGCTTGCCGACAGTGCCGCGGCCCTGACGGATGTCGGCGATGATGCCGTTGATGTCGCTGACGGAATTGTTGACGCGGTCGGCGATGACGTTGACCTTGTTGTAGAGCGCGTCGTCGGTTAAGAATTTCCCGGCCGTCCCGCGGCCCGTGCGGAGTCCTTCGGCGATATCGTTGAAGCGCACGGCCAGGTCGTTGACGTTGTTGTAGATGGCCGGGTCGTTGATGAACTTTCCGGCCGTGCCCTGGCCCGCCCTGATCTGGCGGATGATGGCCTGCGTGTCTATGATGGCCGCGTTCAATTCATTATAGAGAGCCTCGTCGTTGAGGACGCGGCCGAGGGAGCCCTGCCCCTCGTTGATCTTGCGCGTGATGTCGTTGAGGTTCTTGGTGATGCCGGTCATCTGGTCGGCCACGTCCGGGCCGACGAGGTTCGAGAGCGTGCTTTGATTCAGAGCCGAGGGCGGCAGGAGGTCGTTCTCTTTGACGGCCTGCCCGGCGGCCGTGCCGGGCGTGATGTTGATGATCTTTTCATTGCCGAGGAGGCTGGGCGAGCCCATCGAGACGGTCGAGTCCTTGCGAATCCGCTCGGTGGCGGGCCTGCCGTCTATTTTGTTGTCAATCGCGAGCTTTACCTCGACGCGCGGGTCGGAAGGGTTGGGCGAGGGCGGGAGGAGCCTGATCTCGTCCACCTTGCCGACGCGCACGCCCGCCAGCCTGACCTCCGAGCCTGGCCGCAAGCCCTCCGCGCTGTCGAACTGTGCGCGGACGTGCAGCTTGCTCGAAAAGGGATTGATGTCGCCCGAGGCGTTCAGGATGAGAAAGATCAGGATGGCGATGGAGATGACGACGAGCAGTCCGACGCGCAGCTCGCTCAAGCCGATGGTCTTTTTAGCTGGAGGCATGATTGTTAGAAGGCAAAAGTTAAAGGGTGACAGGCGAAGGCCCGACGACGGCGCTTCCGGCCCGGCCTTTCTACTCCGGCCTTTCCTTTCCTAGTGTCCTCGGAGAAACTTTCGGATATAAGGGTCTTCCGCTTTTTTCAGGCGCTCGTCGGTCCCGCTGAAGATCGGCACGCCCTCGCGCAGCATCAGCACCTTGGTATTAATCAGGCAGAGCCGCTCGCCCTCTTTCTCGAAGACGACCTCGCCCGCATCATCAACGACGGCATATTCGGAGCAGAGATAGTCCAGGTTGTTCATCTCGTGCGTGACGAAGATGGAGGAAACGTCCTCCAGGTCGCGCAGCTTCATCGCCAGCTCGCAGATGGTGCGCGCCGTCGGCGGGTCGAGCCCGGCCGTCGGCTCGTCGAACATGACGATTTTGGGGTCGCCGACGAGCGCGCGCGCTATCCCGACCCTGCGCCGCATGCCGCCCGACAGCTCGTTCGGCATCTTGTCAATCGCATCTTCGAGATTGACGAAGCGCAGCATCCGGCGCACTTCCGGCTCAACCTCGTCTTCGGGCACGCCCTGCTCGTGAAGACGAAAGGCGACGTTGTCGTAAACCGAGAGCGAATCGAAGAGCGCGCCTTCCTGAAAGACCATCCCGATCTTCTTGCGGACGACCATCATCTGCGGCTCCGTGTAATGAGTGATGTCTTCGCCGTCAACGAGCACCTGGCCGGAGTCCGGCTTGAGCAGCCCGAGCACCAGCTTGATGGTCGTTGACTTGCCGCAGCCGGAGCCGCCGAGGATGATCTTGGTCTCGCCCTTCATCACCTTGAAGCTCAAGCCGTTCAATACTTTGCGTTCGTCAAAGGCGAGGTGAACGTCGCGAAACTCGATGGCCGGAATGGCGCGCTCCTGGTCGTCCACCTCAGCGAAAGTGGACTCGGCCGCGTTGTCGCTGACGCCTCCCTCCGTGAACGGCGGCTGCACGGGCTGCTGGATTTCTACATCTGTTGATGCCATAAAACTACTGCCCCTTTACTGCGGCATGTCGAGTATGTACTGGAGCGCCCGCGCGAGAAAAAAGTCTGCGATGATGACGACAATGGAGGCCGTGACCACGGACCTCGTCGTCGAGCGCCCGACGCCGACCGTCCCTCCCTCTGTTGACAACCCCTTGTGACACGCAATCGTCGCAATGATGAAGCCGAACACAATCGGCTTGATGACGCCGCCGAGAATGTCGTCGGCCGTGATGCCCTCGCGGACCGAGTTGAAGAAGGTATCGGACGACATGCCGTAGAGCCCGGAGGCAATCGTCCAGCCGCCGACGATGCCGACCACGTCCGCAATCACCGTCAGCAAAGGCAGCGTGATGAGCAGGGCGATCATCCGCGGCGCAACCAGCTTGCGCACAGGGTCCGTGCCGAGCGCGCGCATGGCGTCTATCTGCTGCGAGACGGTCATCGAGCCCAGTTCGGCCGAGATGGCAGAGCCGACGCGCCCCGTCACCATCAGGGCCGTCAGCACCGGCCCCAGCTCACGCACCAGCGAGAGCGCAACCAGATAGCCGGTCGTGCCCTGCGCTCCATAATACTTCAGCGTGGGGAAAGTTTGCAGCGTCAGGACGCCGCCCGTGAAATAACCCGTCAGGATGATGATAGTCAAAGAGCCGACGCCGATTGCATCCATCTGCGCGACGGTTTCGGGGATATAACGCGGGCGCTTGAAGAGCCCGCGAGCGGCGCGCGCCGCCAGCAACGTCGTCTCCTGCAATTCCAGCAGAGCGCGCGTAGCAATATTCATTCGAGAATCATAGACGAAAACGCGGTCTGCCCGACTCCGCGCGTTTATGTTTGCAGCCTGACCTCTGGCCCTCCTTTAATCAACGGGAGAACTCGAAGCCGGAAATGGACGCGGCCGGGCCAAGCTGTTTCTTCAGACAAACTTGGAAGCTGACCGCGAGCCTGGACGAGCGACTTATGATGCGCAAAATAGGCTGGATGCGTCAAGTTAGAAATGCAGGAGAGCACTCGACGTGAGAAATTATAAATGCAGGCCGAGACCCGGCGCGAGAAAAAGCCGGACGCCGCAATGCCGCCTCGACCGGCCCTCGACAGGGCGAAGAAAGAGGTCCGGCCGGTCAACCTGGGGCTGACCGGCCGGACCTCCTTCTCCGAGACCTGCGATGAAAGATTAGGGGCGACGGGGACGCGAGCCGCGCCGTTCGCGTTGGCCGGGCGCGGCCGGGCGGTTAAGCCCCCTGTCGAGACTGAAGTTAGGATTACGCGGCCCGTTTGCGCCGTTCTCCAGGCGGCGTCCCATGTGTTCGGCGCGTGCGCGGGCGCGTATCTGCTGAAGCGTGGCGAGCTGTTCGGGCGTCAGCACCCGGCGGATGCTCAACTCCGTCAAGGCGCGCATCCGCGTCGCCGCAGCCTGCGCCTCGCTCAACTCGCGCGCCCGCTGCTCGACCGCAGCCTGGTCTGCATTCTCCGAATAGATGGCCTCGTCGAGCGCGCTTTGAGCCCGGCGCAAACGTTGATTGAGGGCCTGTCGCTCCTCTTTATTCTGCTCTCTGATTGACTGAATCCTGGCGATTTGCTCTGGCGTCAGCCCGAGCAGCCCGCCTAAGTCCGCGCCCGGCCTCCCGGCCTCCTGCGGGGCCTCGCCGCCCTCGCCGCCGCCCCCTGCGTTCTGCGCCTGCGCCCTTGAGGCGCAAAGGGCAAGCACCAGTGAGAGCCCAATCAACATTCCCGCCCTGGCGCGCATGGCCGTCAGTTCCTTCATCGTCGTCTTCCTCCGCTTTCAACCTTGTAAGTTATTAACTTTCAACCGTTTACCCTGCGCCGCCGGGACCTCCGGGCGCAGCGCTTATCAATGCCGCCGTCGCTTTCGACAAACTAATTGGAGTCTTCGACGAGATCATACAGTCGCGGCAGCTTCTGTTCCTCGTTCGAGGCCGTGAAGGGCAGCTCTGCCGCAGGGTCTGCGGAGGCCAGTTGCGTGGCGCGCGGCGGCGACGAGCGCGCATTCAAGCGCGGCGTTCGGCCCGTCGCGGCGACAAGTGCTGTCCGCATCTCGCTTGGCCTGTTTGCGGGTCGCTGCCGGTTGCTCCCGGCCGATGCATTGCGAGTGCCGGGCAGTTGAGTTGATTGTTTGATCGGTGCGGCCGCGCGCTCCTGCCTGCGCGCCTCTTCGACCCCGGCCTCCAACTCCGCCTGCGAAATGCCCGTCTGCACCACCTTCTCGACGACGACCGTCGCGGGCTCTGCCTTGAAGTGTGCGATGGCGATGACAGCCAGGACGCAGAAGAGCAGCGCGGCCGAGACGGTCGCGGCGCGCATCCACGCGGGCGAGAGCGTGAAGAATTGACGCAGTGCCGCGAGTGCCGAACGCTTCTCCGGCGCACTCGACGCGGGCGAAGTCTCGAATTGAAGTGCGGGAGAGACGAGCGCGCCGAGCGATTGTCGGCGCCACTGGCCGACCAGCTCACGCACCCCCGCGAAGGCCGAAAGCTCTGCACGGCAGGCGGCGCAATCCCGCAGGTGATTCTCAAATTCCACGGCCGCGCCCGCGTCCTCCGCCTCTCCGTAAAGGTAGGCCACCAGGTCTTCGGCGCGCTCGCAGCTAATCGTCTCGTGTGTCTCTCGCATCGTTTTATCCAGCGTTTCTCTCCCGCTTAACTTCAGGAAATCCCGGTCGCCATATTTTTGAGCCGCATCTGCAACTGCTTGAGGGCCGTGTAGAGCCTGCTCTTGACCGTGCTCAAGGGGAGTTCGAGCGCGTCTGCGATCTCCTGAAAGGTCAACTCCTCGAACTCCTTCATGACTATCACCTGGCGCAATTCCGCCGGGAGCGAATTGACTGCGCGCCGGACTATCTCCGTCCGCTGCCCGCTCTCCGCCAGCTCTGCCGGGGAAGCCTGCGTCGCCGCGAAAGAGGCTTCGCCGCCCGCCTCCGTCTCGACTTCGAGCGCCGTCTCACCGCGTACTTTGGCGCGGCGCTGGCGCGTGATGCACTGGTTGACGGCGATTCTGTGCAGCCATGAAGAGACCCTGGCTTCGCCGCGAAATCCCCGCAGGTTGCGAAAAGCCGCCAGGAAGGTCTCCTGCGTCGCGTCGCGCGCATCCTCTTCGCGCCCGAGCATCCCGTAGGCGAGCGCGAAGATGCGTCGCTCCCAGCGGCGCACGATCTCGCCGAAAGCCTCTGCTTCGCCCGCCAGCGCGCGTTCTACGATCTGCTCGTCGCTCGTGGCCCTCTCCATCCTCTCACGGGTGCTCGTCCTCTTGGCGCCGCGTTCTGCCGTCTCCCGGCGCAGCAAACCCTTTATTTAATGCGCTCACGAATTTAGACGCGCCGCCCGCCTCCTAAGTCTGTAAAAATATCGGACGATTTGCCGCCCGTCCCGGCGCGCAAGCCTCCCGGCCGGGCTCGCCCCCGGAAAGCCCCGCCCGTCCTCCGACCGTCTATCAACAACTTAGCCTAGCTTCTTATATTTCAGCAGTTAAAAATTGCAAAACCCATTGACACCATCCCTTTAGATGCTTAGTATGAAGGCGGGGCGCTTTCGTCTCTGTCCAGGCTTTTTATCTTCTAACCCGCCGGGAACGTGGCCGCGGAATCCCGGATTCCCTTCAGACGCACTGCTTTGAAACTCTCAATGTTCGACCCCTTCGGGCGCATCCGCCTGCTCTACATCGTGCTCGGCATGTTGCTGGTAGTGGGCCTGATGCCCGTCTCGCTGGCCGGATGGCTGCTCTCGGACCGGACGGCGGTCGAGCTGGGCTCCGTCGAGCGACGTTACCAGGCGCAGTTGGTGCAGGACAAGGCGCGGCAGATAGAGCTTTACGGGCAGCGTTACCGCGACGTGGTGACGGGACTGGCGCAGGCTTTCGAGCTGGCGGGCGGTGTTCGCGTGCTCAACGAGGAGGGCTCGGACGCGCGCCTGCGCAAGGCCCTGGAGAACGACCCGAACCTGATTGCGCTCTCCATCGAGCCGGTCCAGGGCGAGCCGCACAGAGCTTTCCAGCCCGACGTAATCAAGCGCGAAGAGGTCGAAGAGCGTGTCGGCGAAGTGCTGGCGATTATGAACGGCGGCGGGCTGGTCGTCAGCCGCCCGCGCATCATCCGCTCGGGCCAGGAGATCGGCCTGACCATCGCCGCGCCCGTGATGGGCGGCCCCAACGGCGAGCAGGTCGTCGCCGCCGTCGTCGCCATCGTCTCCTTCCGCGAAGTCTTTAAGTCCGTTCAGCAGCAGACCTCCAGGAACGAGCGGCAACTGCTCGACGCAGGGCTGCCCGTCGTCTTCGTGGTAGACAAAGACGGGCGCGCCGTTGCTCACCCCGACGAGCGCATAGCCTTTTCCGAGAAGCCGATGACCGACCTCAAGGTCGTGCAGGACTGGCAGGAAGCGGGCAGCCAGGTTTCGGCCCTCGCGCCGTTTACGGCCGAGCGTGAAGGACGGCAGGTGGAGATGCTCGGCTCCTACGCGACCGCCGAAATCGGCAGCAGTGCGCGGCTCGGCGTGATTGCCATTCAGGACGAACGCGCCGCGCTGGCCTCCGTCGCCGACATGCGCCGCCAGACTCTTCTGATTAGCCTGGTCGCGGCCACCTTCGCTCTCCTGATAGGCTTCTTCTTCGCCAAAAAGCTGACGCAGCCCGTGCAGGCGCTGGCCGCTGGCGCGCAGCGCATCGCCAACGGCGATTTCTCGCAGCGCATCTCCATCCGCAGCCGCACGGAGCTGGGCGAGCTGGGGGATTCCTTCAACCAGATGACCGACCAGCTCGAACGCTTCATCGGCGACCTCCAGCGTGCGGCCGACGAAAATCGCCAGCTCTTCCTCGGGACGGTCAAGTCCCTGGCCGCCGCCATTGACGGCAAAGACCCCTACACGCGCGGCCATTCGGAGCGCGTCGCGCGCTTCTCCGTCGCCATCGCGCAGGGCATGGACCTGCCCGACGACGAGATCGAAAAGCTCAGAATCAGTGCGCTCCTGCATGACGTAGGCAAGATCGGGATTGACGACAAGATTCTCAAGAAGCCAGCCGCCCTGACCGACGAAGAGTTCCAGATCATGAAGCAGCACCCGCAGAAGGGCTTCAAGATCATGTCGCACATCCCGGCGATGAAAGAATTCCTGCCCGGCATGTACATGCATCACGAGATGATTGACGGCAACGGCTACCCGCAGGGCCTCAAAGGCGATCAGATTCCGGTCCAGGCGCGCATCGTCTCGGTCGCCGATACCTTCGACGCGATGACGACCGACCGGCCCTATCAGAAGGCCATGAAGTTCGAGGATGCGGTCGAGCGCATCAAGAGCTTCGTCGGGACGCGCTATTGCGAGCGGGTCGTCGCCTCGCTGGTGGCCGCCTGCGAGAGCGGGCAGATACGCCCCGGCGTGGTCCGTCTTAAGCGCCGCCCGGCGGACGCTACGGCCAAACCCCCTTCACCCGCTCAAACAGCCACTTAAATCCCGCCCGACGCCCGGAAAAATAGAGCGCCTTTGCGCCGGGTGAAATACAAAGGGCCAAAGAGTGAGCTAGGCGAAAGCCCTGCGCGCTCCTCCGCCTTTGTCTCTCGCCCGAAGCTCCGCTCGGGGCCGCGCCCGTTTTTCGCTTCAACTAAAGCCGGACAATTCCACGCGGCGGCGGAGCTGCGTTTGAAGGTGCGAGGAAGGCGCGGCGCTCTTTCGCTTTTGTCGCCATGCGGCAGTTGCGTCTATAATCTCTCCTTTACGATTCAATCCTGATTCACAAGGGCGTTCAACCGATTCATGGCCTTCTGGAAACGCAAGAATAAAGAGCGTTACATCACGCTCGGACTCAACGAGCCTTCGCCCGCCCCGACGCCGGGGCCGTCCGCCCCGCCGCCTGCGCAAACGGCCGGGCAGCAGCCGCAGCTTCAGCCCCCGGCAGCCCCGGCACAGGCCGACGCCGCTCCGCCCCTGATTCCGGCTTCGGCGCGGGTAGAGCCGACCGTGACGGGCGGCGCGCCGACACCTCCGCCCGCGCGCGAATCACATGCGGTCACGGAGAGCAGGCGTCCGCCCGCCCCGCCCGCGCCCGCGTCTTCCGGCACAGAAGCGCCGCGCGCACAGGAGCCCGCCAGGCAGGCCGCACAGCCGAAGTCCGTGCCGTCGCGGTCTCCTTTCTCCTCCTCGATACTGGGGCTCGACCGTTCCATCGAAGAGCTACAGGCCGAGGAGGCTGCGCTCGAACAGGAGTTCACGGCGCGTTTCCGCCGGGCTGTGGCGGCCACACGCGAATCGCTCTCCGAAAGACTGGACACGGTTTTCCAGAGCCGTCGGAAGATTGATGCAGAGCTGCTCGACGAGCTTGAAGAAGCCCTTATCGCCGCCGACATCGGTGTCCCGACGACGCTGCACATCCTGGAAACGGTGCGCCGCGGCATCGCCCGCAACCAGATCAACGACATGGAAGCCCTCAAGCAGGCGATCAAGACGGAGCTGCTGGCAATTCTTCAGGCGTCCGAGCAGGGGGGCATCGCTTCGGAGGAGAGCGTGCCCGAAGGAGTCTCGCCTTACGTGATGATGGTCGTCGGCGTCAACGGCGTCGGCAAAACGACGACCATCGGCAAACTGGCCCAGCGCATTAAGGCTGAAGGCAACGACGTTTTAATCTGCGCGGCAGACACTTTCCGCGCGGCCGCCTCCGACCAGCTCGCCATCTGGGCAGAGCGCACGGGCGTGCCGTTGATTCAGCAGAAGCAGGGCACGGACCCCGCGGCCGTGCTCTTCGATTCCCTCAAGGCCGCGAAGGCTCGCAACTCGGACGTGCTGATCGTTGACACGGCGGGCCGCCTGCACAACAAATCGAACCTGATGGCCGAGCTTGAGAAGATGAAGCGCGTCGCGGGCCGCGAGGTCGAAGGCGCTCCGCACGAAACCCTGCTCGTCGTTGACGCCGTCACGGGCCAGAACGGGTTGGAGCAGGCGCGCCAGTTCCTGAAAGTCGCGGGCGTGACGGGCATCGTCCTGACCAAGCTCGACGGCACGGCCAAGGGCGGCATCGCCGTCGCCATCGCCAAAGAGCTGAATCTTCCCATCCGTTACGCGGGCATCGGCGAGAAGGTGGACGACCTGGTCGTCTTCAACCCGGAGCAGTACGTCAACGGACTGTTTGAATAGGTCATGAATCCGAAGTCTAAAAGTCAAAGCGGTGACGGCTTTTGACTCCGAACTTAAAAGCAGACTTTGACTCCAGACTCCAGACTTCAGACTACCGACACGGATGAGCGTTTGATGCGGCGTGCCCTGGAGCTTGCCGCGCGAGGGCTCGGACAGGTCAGCCCGAGCCCGCTGGTCGGCTGCGTGATCGTCTCGGCAGGCGGCGAGGTCATCGGTGAGGGCTTCTATCTTTACGAAGGCGTCAAGCACGCGGAGACGCTGGCGCTCGAAGAGGCAGGCGAGCGCGCACGCGGCGCGACCGCCTATGTCTCGCTCGAACCCCATGCTCATCACGGGCGCACGCCGCCCTGCACGGAAGCTCTCATCAAGGCGGGGATTCGCCGCGTCGTCGTGCCCGTCGAAGACCCTAATCCGCTGGTCTCGGGCAGGGGATTGAAGCACCTGCGCGAGGCCGGAGTGGAGGTGCGGACCGGCGTCCTCGAACGCGAGGCGCTGCGGCTCAACGAGACCTATATCCACTTCATGCGCGCGGCGCGGCCCTTTGTTCATCTCAAGCTGGCGACTTCGCTGGACGGGCGCATCAGTACGCGGACGGGCGACTCGCGCTGGATCACGGGCGAGGAATCGCGTGCCCGCGTGCAGGAGTTGCGCCATCGCTACGACGCGATACTGGTCGGCGCGGGCACGGCCCTGGCGGACGACCCGCTGCTCACGGACAGGTCGGGGAAAATCCGCCGCCGCCCGCTCGCCCGCATCCTGCTCGACGAGACGCTGCGTCTCTCTCCGGGCTCGCGCCTCGCACAGACAGCGCTCGAAGCCCCCGTCCTGGTCTTCTCCGGCGCAAGCGCAGACGCGTCCCGCGCTGACGCCCTGACGAAGCTCGGCGTCGAGATTATCCGAAGCGAGACCGGCGGGCGCAGCCTCCCCATCGTCCTGGAGGAACTCGGCAAACGCTCGCTCCAGAGCGTGCTGGTCGAAGGCGGAGCAAATGTCGCCGGTGCTTTTCTCGATGCCGGGCTGGTAGACAAAGCCAGCTTCTTCATCGCCCCGCTGATTATCGGCGGGCGTGACGCCCCGCCAGCCATCGGCGGCACCGGCGCAGACAAACTCGCCGGTGCGACCAACCTCCACGACATCGAAATCACCAGGCACGGACGCGACCTGGAGCTCACAGGTTATCTCAAACAAAGTAAAGAAGTGATGAGTGATGAGTGATGGGTGATGAATCGAAAGCCAAGGTGACGCTCATCATTGAGCACTTCCTTACTCATTACTCATTACTCATTACTCATTACTCGTTGAATCGTTGAATCGTTGAATGATTAAAGCATGTTGCGTGCTAAGAAGAGTTTCGGACAAAACTTTCTCGTGGACGAGAGGGTTGTCGAGCGCATCATCGAAGAGGTGGCGGCGCGCGCGGACGAGACGATTATCGAGATCGGGCCGGGCCATGGCGCATTGACGGCGCGGCTGTTGGAGACGGCGGGCAGGCTGCTGGCCGTCGAGTTTGACCGTGACCTGATACCGCTGCTGCGCAGGAAGTTCGGCGCGCAGCAGAACCTGGCGCTGATAGAAGGCGATGCGCTCGCCATCGAGTTATGCGGGCTGATTGAGCCGGGCGGGCGGACGCGCATCGTCGCAAATCTTCCCTACTACATCTCGACCGCAATCCTGCAACGCCTGATAGAACAGCGCTCGTGCCTGACAGAGATGGTCCTGATGTTACAGCGCGAAGTGGTTGACAGAATCACAGCGCCGCCGGGCACGAGCGAGCGCGGCTTTCTCTCCGTCCTGGTCCAGGCTTACTGCGAGCCGGAGATACTCTTCGATGTCTCGCCCGCAGCCTTTCAACCCGTGCCGAAAGTCTGGAGCACGGTCGTTCGCCTGCGCGTGCGCCCCGCCCCGGCGGTCACGGCCGCGGACGGAGCGCTCTTCAGGCAGCTCGTCAGCGCGGGTTTTGCCCAGCGGCGCAAGACGATTCTCAATAACCTGCGCAGCGCGCCCGCCGATCTGCGTCTCATGATTGAAGCGGCCGGCGGCACTGGGCGCTTGCTCGGGGATGCCGGGATCGAGCCCGGCCGCAGGGCCGAAACCCTGACCCTCGAAGAATGGGCCGGACTGACGCAACTGCTTGATAATACTTGATTTAAGAGGGTGCGAGCCTGGTGAAAACCTTCCCCATCATGTTCACTCCCGTGACCCCCTTGGGCTGTTCGGCCTGAAAGACGAGCTTGAAATCCTGGCCGGGGATGAAGGCCGCGTCGAAGGCTTCGCGGCCATAGTAACGGAGCTTCGCAGAGAGGTTGCCGAAGC
This sequence comes from Pyrinomonadaceae bacterium, assembly GCA_036389715.1. Lineage (GTDB taxonomy): Bacteria > Acidobacteriota > Blastocatellia > Pyrinomonadales > Pyrinomonadaceae > DASVWH01. The sequence goes on from DASVWH010000026.1 coordinate 13,380, forward strand.
TGGCGACCAGCGAGCCCTGGTCCACTTCAATCTTGATTTGGCCATACTCCGGGTGCTGGTAAACGCCTGCGTAGGCCGACAGCGGGAGAGCAGGCATCCCCTTTTCCCTGCCGCTCTCTTTCGCCGCAGCCTTCGCGGCTCTCTCCTCCCTGCTTTTTTGAAGGTTGGCGGCGAACTCTTCGACCTTCGGGTTGGAGGCGACGCGCAAAGGCTGTTTGCGGAGCAGGTGGTCATAGATGTCGCAGGCGATCAGGTCGGGCAGGAGAAACGCATCCCGGCTCTCGTTGGCCAGCACGACGACGCCGATTTTTTGCGCGGGCATGAACGAGACGTGCGGGCGGAAGCCGGGAAACTCCCCGAAGCAGTGAATCAGCTTCTCGCCCTCGTAAGTGCCGATGTTCCACCCGAGGCTGTAAGCATAACGCTCGAACTTGTAGAAGGAGCGCTTCTGGTCTATCTGCGGTGAGAGTATCTCTTCGAGGGCGGCGGCCGGAATCACCTGTTTGCCCTCGTACCTGCCCTCGTTCATGTTGACTATCAGCCACTTTGCCAAATCCTCTGCGCTCGAAGCCATCCCGCCCGCCGCGTGCATCGTGTTGTCCTGCTTATAGGGAAGCTCCGTGAAGGTCCCGCTCTCCGCCAGGTACGGATGAGCATAGTCGGCGCTGGCCTTAATCTTCGACGCATAGCCGCTCGTGGCCGTCATGCCGAGCGGCTCCAGTATCCTGCGCTCGATGATGCGCTGCCAGGATTCCCCGGCAGCCTTTTCCATCGCGTAAGCGGCGATGATGTAGCCGAGGTTCGAGTAGCGGAAGATGGGCGAGACGGCGGAGCTGTGATTGCTCAAGAGGCCGAGGATGGTCTCGGCGTCGTACTGGCCCGTGTAAGCGGTGCGAAAGACTATCGGCTCGTTGTTGATGCCCGAACGATGCGTCAGCAGATCGCGCAGGCTGAGCTGCTCGGTCGAGAGCGGCGGCTTTAAGACCAGATTCGGAAAGTAGGTCTTGATGGGAACGTCGAGGTCCAGCTTGCCCTCCGCGGCCAGCATCTTCGCGGCCGTGCCCGTGAAAGACTTGGTCGTCGAGGCGATGTAGAAAGCGGTCTGCGGCGTCACGGGCAGCCCGGCCTTAACGTCTCTCAGGCCGAACCCGGCGGTGAAGATAATCCGGTCTCCGCGCACGACCGCGACGGCCAGCCCCGGAACGACCGGGAGGCGTCGCATCAATTCTTCGACATACCTTTTGAGCTGGCCGAGCCCCTCATCGCGGCCCGCGGCTCGCGCAGCCTGCCTGTCTGTCATGGTTGCCCCGACACGGGTCGCAGCAGAGATTGCCTGCGTTGAAAAAAGAGCGAGCAAAGAAGCCAGCATCAGCCTGCGAGTGCTTTTCATCTTTCATCCTCCGCGGAAGTTGACTTCACAAACCCGGCCATAATCCGAGACCGGCAGAGACCGCCAGCGACGGCCCGTTTTCTCTGCGAGGGGGATTTTACGACCGCTCGGGCGGCGCGGTCTTGGACGGATGAAAAGAGCTTGGACAGGATCAACTTCGCCTGCGAGCCTGCCCGTAATTAACCTGGGCGTGCCCGGAATCAACTTTGTCTGAACATCACGCGATAGGCCGAGGGCGTCATTCCCGTTATGCGTTTGAAGACGCGCGTAAAGTGGCTCTGGTCGTAGAAGCCGAGCGACGTGGCAAGCTCTGCGAGCGGCGTCACGGAGCCGGAGAGGGCACGGCACGCGCTCTCTACTCGCAGGCGGCGGACGTACTCGCCCATCGTGCAGCCATAGGCTCGGCGAAACTCGCGCGCCAGGTAGACCGGGTGCGCGTCAATGGCTGCCGTCAGGTCGGTCAGCGTCAGGCTCTCCGCATGGCGTGCATGAAGGATTTCACGCGCGCTCTCCAACCGGCGCGAGGGCCGCGGCCGCGCGTCGTCCGTGCGGCAGGCAGCGCCCAGTATTTCGAGCACGAGCCCTTCGATGGTCAGGGCCGAAGCCTCGTCTTCCTCGCGCAGTTCGCTGTAGAGGCGGACGGCAAGCTGCGCCGCGCGGCCTCCCGTGAACTCGCGCGCATCTTCCAGGACGTTCGTGTATTCGCGTATGTGCTCAAGCCACCCGGCCCCGAGCTGAACGTCGAAGATGCTCGTCTCGCAGTCGTCAAACTGCACCGCGTGATCTTCGCCGGGCGGGTGCAGGACGAGCATCGCGGGCGCGCAGGCGCGAACACGCCGCCCGTAGCGCTCGCGGTAGCCGCCGCGCAGGACCAGAGAGAAGCGGGCCGCCTCGTGCTCATGTCGGGGCATGGCCAGTCCCGCCGGGTAAAGGGTCTCGGCCAGCTTCAAACCCGGCAGCGCGCGGCTGCGCACCTTGTCGTCGAAGAACGGGTTCATGACAAGCGGATGTTACTACGATTACGCGGCTTTTATAAGAGAGAGGCGAGCCCCGGACTCGCGGGAATGCCTCGGGGCTGTGTTATACTGTTCTGTTAAATTTCGCCCGGCGAAGACGGCTAGGTAAACGGTCGCCGGGTTTTTCAGGAGAGTAGAGTAAAGGATACAGTGGGTAATTCATTAGAGATCATCCCGCTCGGCGGAATCGGCGAGTTCGGGATGAATTGTATGGCTGTACGTTACGATGACGAGATGATCGTCATCGATGCCGGGATGGGTTTCCCGGAAGAGAGCGTTTATGGCGTTGACGTATCCGTCCCCGACTTCGATTTTCTCGAAGAGTACAGGGACAACATCACAGCCATCATCCTCACGCACGGGCACGAAGATCATCTGGGTGCGCTGCCCTACATTCTGAAAAAAT
>DASVWH010000027.1:0-34725 GCA_036389715.1 Pyrinomonadaceae bacterium
GCTCGGCTCGACCTTCGTCGTCTACAGGCTGGCGCGCGGGCGCGCGGGCTCGTCTCCCGAAAGGTTAATTCTGGCGGGCGTCATCGTGACGACCTTTCTCTCTTCGGCCATCGTCTTCATCACGACACTGATGGACGCGACGCGCATCCGCTCGTTCACCTTCTGGCTGCTCGGCGATCTTTCGGGCGGGGCTTCGAGCCTGCTGCCGGTCTCTTTGAGCGCCGCGCTGGTCGGCACGATTTTCCTGACGGCGCACGCGCGCTCTCTGAACCTGCTGATGCTCGGCGAGCGGGATGCGTTTGACCTGGGCGTCGAAGTCGAGCGCGTGCGCCTGGTAATCTTTCTGGCGGCGAGCCTGCTGGTTGGGGCCTCCGTAGCGTCGTCGGGCTCGGTCGGCTACGTCGGGCTGGTCGTGCCGCACCTGGTGCGCCTCTCCGTCGGCAGCGATAACCGGACGGCGATTCCGGGAGCCGCGCTGGCGGGTGCGCTCTTCGTCATCGTGGCCGACACTATCGCGCGCACGGTCATCGCCCCGCGCGAGTTGCCCGTCGGCGCAATCACGGCACTAATCGGCGCGCCGCTCTTTGTGTATCTGCTCAGGAGGGGATGAGGGGAGGTGAGCAGTCAACAGTAAGCAGTGAGCAGTGAGCAGTAAGCAGTTAAAAGCAAGAGACCGCTCTTGCTGATTGCCGCTTACTATTAACTTCTTCCGCTGCTCACTGCTCACTGCTTACTGCTGACTGCTGACTGCTGACTATTCATGTTAGAAGCGCGTGACATCAGTGTCGGGTACGGGGCGCGGGAGGCCGTGCGGGGAATTTCGCTGCGCGTCGTGTCGCGTGAAGTGACGGCGATTATCGGGCCCAACGGGGCGGGCAAGTCAACTTTGATGCGGGCCTTGAACGGCGCTCATGCGTTGTCGCACGGCGAAGTGTTGCTGGACGGCAAGCCGCTTCAGTCATACGCCCGGCGCGCCATCGGACGCCGCATCGCCGTCGTCGCGCAGGAGGCGGACGTGCGGTTTCCGGTGACGGTGATGGAGTTCGTGCTGGGCGGGCGTTACGCCTGGGCCAGCGCGGGCGCGTGGGGGTGGGAGACCGAGCGCGACGTGGAGATTGCGCGCGATGTTTTGCGCGAGACGGAGTTGGAGGAGTTAGGCGCGCGGCTGCTGAGCGAGCTTTCAGGAGGCGAGCGTCAACGCGCTCTGCTGGCGCGGGCGCTGGCGACAGAGGCGGGCATCCTCCTGCTCGACGAGCCGACGGCGAACCTGGACCTCTCGCACCAGGCCGCCCTGTTGCGGCTCGTCCGCGCACGCTGCGACCGGCAGGGCGCGTCGGCCGTCATCGTCACACACGATATTAACCTGGCGGCGGAGTTTGCAGACCGGATTCTGCTGGTCAGGAAGGGCCGCACGCTCGCCTCCGGCGCGCCGCGCGAGGTGCTCAGCCCGCAGCTTCTACAGGAAGTTTTCGACATTCGGGTTCTGGTGGACGCACACCCGGTCACGGGAGCGCCACGCATCACGCCGGTGCACGAAGCGCGCCGGTAATTAATCAACCAACGGGCGACGGATGAGGGAAGGCGGTGAAAAGCCGCCACTGCCCGCGCAACTGTGAGAGCGAGGAAGATTGATTCATTGATTCATTGTTTCATGTAGTCGTTGATTCATTTAACTGCCGGGCGAGTCGTTAAATGACCAAATGACCAAATGACCAAATGAGTAAATGAGTAAATGAATCAATGATTAAATTCTTTGCTTTTAGTCAGGAACCTCTCCGGCGTTCTCCAGCGGCTCGCACTGCGACGGGCAGGAGAAGCTACGATGAAAGACAGGAAGATTATCAAGAGGGCTGCCGCCGCGGCCGCCTCACAACGCAAACAGTTGAGCATCATCAAACGGGTGAGCACCATCGTCATCATGCTCGCCTTCATCTGCTTACTTTCAAGTGACGCCCTGGCGCAGGCGGGTGCGACCGTCACCGGGCGCGTCACGGACGAACGGGGCGCGAACGTGCCTGGCGCGGAGGTGCGGCTGCGCTCGCGCTCCGGGATGAGGCTCTTCGGGCGGACGGATCAAGCGGGAGTTTACGGGTTCAGCGGGCTCGGGCCGGGGGACTACATCCTGGAAATCTCTGCGCGCGGGTTCGCCGCCGCGTCGTCTGAGGAGCTGCGCATCGAGCGCGGGCAAAGCCTGACGCAAGACTTTCAACTCTCCGTGGCGGGCGTCAACGAGAACGTCGTGGTCGTTGCAACCGGCACGCCGCAGCGCATTGACGAGGTCTCGAAGGCCGTCACGCTGCTCGACGAGCAACAGCTTGAAGCGAGGCGCGAATTGACGCTCTCCGAGGCGCTGCGCGGGACGCCGGGCCTGCGCGTCCAGCAACAGGGTTCTTACGGGCAGATTACGAGCCTGCGTCTGCGCGGCCTGAGAAATTTCGACACGGCCATTCTGCTCGACGGCCTGCGCGTGCGCGATGCCTCCGACATCAACGGCTCGGCCCTGCCGTTTATGACAGACCTGCTGCCGACGGACCTCGACCGAGTCGAAATCCTGCGCGGCTCGGGCTCGTCAATTTACGGCTCAAACGCCATCGGGGGCGTCATCAACCTGGTTCCGAAGACGGGTGCGGGCGCGCCGCGCTTCGAGGCGGGTCTTGAAGCGGGCGGCCTGGGACTATTCCGCGAGCGCCTGCAAAGCTCCGGCGGAATCGGTCGGCGCGCAGCGTACAGCTTCGGCCTCTCGCGCCTCGATGTCAGGCGCGGCGTTGACGGCGAAGACCAATACGGCAACACGGGCGGCGGCGCGCGCTTCCAGTTCGACATCACGCCCGCGACCTCTATCAGCGCCAACTTTTACGGCACGAACTCCTTCGCACGCGTCAATAATAGCCCTTTCGTCCTGCCGGAAGCATTCGCGGGCGGCGGGCTTTACCCGCGGGCGGTCGAGGGCTCGACCTTTCAGCCCGATACTAATAATCCTGACCAGGGGCGGCGTAATCGCCTGCTCGTCGGCTCCCTCAGGCTGACGCAGCGTCTGAGCCAGCTCTTCTCCTACACGGTCGCGTACCAGCACGTCTCCTCGCGGCGAAGGAACTACAACGGGCCGGGGCTGGACCCGCGCTTCGCTTCGTTTTCGCCGTTCGGTGATTTCGAGTTCAACAATACGAACAACGGCGCGACCGACACGCTCGACGCGCGCGCCAATTTTCAACTGGGCCGCTCGAACCTCCTGACCGCCGGGATGGAGCTGGAGCGCGAGTCTTTGTTTCAAAGCTCCAACCCGTCTTTCGCCGCGCTTAACAACACGACGGACAGGCAGAGAACCTTCGCCGTCTTCGCGCAGGACCAGATTTTTCTCCTCGACGAGCGTTTGCAGCTCTCTCTGGGCGTGCGCAAACAAATTTACAGTGTGCGTGCCGCCGACCGTCCGGGCGCTCTGAGCGAGGTCTCGTCCGAAGGCTCGATCACAGGGGACGGCGCGATTGCCTACTTCATCCGCTCGACGGGCACGAAGCTGCGTGCGCATGTCGGCAACGGCTTCCGCGCGCCGTCGCTCTTCGAGCGTTTCGGGGAGGGGACTCTGGGCGGCAGGGCCGTGCGCTTCGGCGACCCGACCTTGCGGGCCGAGCAGTCCATCAGCCTTGACGGCGGCTTTGACCAGCGTATCGCGCGCGACCGCGTGCGCTTCGGCGCGACCTACTTCTACACGCGGCTTCAGCGCGTCGTGGCCTTCACGGGCTTCGCGTCCGACCCGCTGGGCCTGGGGCGCTTCGGCGGCTACCTAAACCGTCCGGGCGGGCTCTCGCGCGGCGTCGAGAGCTACCTGGAGGCGGCCCCCTTTCGCGGGACGGACCTGCGCGTCTCCTACACCTACACCAACAGCGACCGCCTCACCCCCGCGCTCGGCTTAGAGCCGGAGTTCGCCATTGCGAAGCACCTCTTCGGGTTGAGTCTCAATCAACGCTACAGGGCCTTTCTCCTGAGCTTCGATCTTAACCGCACGGGCTCGTACATCCAGCCGATTTTCGAGAACGACTTTCCGTTCCGCCAGGCCGAGCTGACCTTCGACGGGTATACGAAGGCCGACCTCTTCGCCAGTTACGAGCGCAGGCTTTCCGAGCGCGTCGTCCTGATTCTCTTCGGCGGGGCGGACAATATCTTCGACCGGGAGTATTTCGAGAATGGATTCCGCGCGCCCGGCGCGGTCGGCAGAGGCGGGGCCAGCTTCAGGTTCTAGCCGAAGCGGCGTGCGGGCTCGCGCCCGGACGATAAAAATTTCAGGGTTCGAGCCTGCGCCGGGGCGTGGCGGTTTTGACACTCACGCTCGCGGCCATGCTCGAACCCTGAAATCTAAAATTCGCTTTGGAGGGGGGCTCTCTCTAATCTACAGCCCGCCGAACGTCCTCTTTGGTCAGCAGCCCGCCAATCAGGAAAAGTGCGCCGAGCAGGATGTGCACGATGTGGTCCATCGTGCCCAATTCGAGCGTGCCCGGGATAACCTTCCAGAGACGTGTGTCCGTGCCCATCGCGGCCATGCCGGGAAGGCTCGACGCCTGGTCAGTACCGAGCACGAAGCCGAGCACGGCGAGCAGCAGGTAGACCAGCCCGAAGGCGATGCAGAAGCCCCTGGCCCCCCTGAGCGTACCCGCGAAACCGAAGTAGAGCGCCAGAATACCCGAAACGATGTGGATCAGATTGTGTGCCATGCTCAGGTGTGTGCCCATCAGGTCCGGCTTGATGAAACCCATCAGCCCGACGAGCAGGAACACGACACCCAGAATTCTACAGATTGTTTTGGCCATGATTCTCTCTTCTCTCTCCTTGTCAGAAAAGGGTTAACAACCTAAAGCGGTCGCATCGTCCCTTCCGACGGACGCTTCCGCGAGATTTTTCAAACTGCTAGAGCGGTGCATGAATGGGCGGATTGTACACTAAAGTCCGCGATTGCCGGGAAAAGAATTTTGCCGGACCCCGGCCTCGGCCCCGCCACCTTGTTGAGCACTGATTTCGGCGAATGTTATACTCTAAACTGCACATAATGCAATGATTATGCTGCCGGAAAGGAGTGGCCATGTTTCAAGCGCCCGAAGGACATTTACGTCGCCCACGCGATTACGGATTGAGGGCCAAAGCGCCGCGCCTCCTGTGCGCCCTGGCGCTCGCGCTGCTTTTGCCGGTTGCTGCCAGCGCCTACACGGTCGTCCTGCGCAGCGGGCGGCGGATCGAAATCCCCGCACAGTTTAGCGTCACGCGCCTGACCCTGACCTACGAATCAGCGCCGGGAATCAACGTCACGCTGCTGATGTCCACGATTGACATCGCGGCTACGGAACGCGCCAACAAGGAGGGGCCGGGAGCACTGCTTCGCCGCGCCGGGCAGCAGTCGCCGCCGGGGCAGGAGAGCCCGTCGCAAGCCGGGGCTCGGGCACGCGGGCCGCGTCGAGAGTTGACGAAAGAGGACATAGAGGCTGCGCGGCTGGCCAGAGAACAGAGCGAGCAGGCATACGAACGCCGCCGCATAGAACTCGGGCTGCCCTCGCGCGAGGAGACGCGCCGCCGCGCCGCGGAGCAGGGCCAGCGAGCGCTCGAAGAATCCCGCCGGTTCGAGATGGAGACGGCCGAGGCCGAAAGCTACTGGCGCGAGCGCGCCCTTGAGCTGCGGGCCGAGCTGACGGCCCTCGACGCCCAGGTCAACTACGTCCGCGCGAGGCTCTCGGAACTGCCGGAATATTCGTCCGTCGCTGCGTCGCCTTTCATCACGGGTGTTGTCCCCGTCTTCCCGCTGCGCGGGGTTGTCAATCGCGTGCCGGTCGTGACGGGGCATCCGGGTTTTATGAGAGGAACGGGCGAGCAGGTCGTCGCGCGGGTCGGCTTCGGCGGCGGCGCGGTGAGAGGCCGCATCTGGACAAGCGGAGGCGGCGGTGCGGGTCTCTACGGGCAGCGCGCGGGCCTCTTGCCGGGGCTCTTCGCTCAATCGCCTTACACCTTCGGGATGCCCTATGGCGCGGATTATTCGGCCGAGCGGTCCAGCCTTCTGACGCGCCTCTACGACCTCGAAGCGGCGCGGGCGGGATTGCAGGCACGCTGGCGCTTGCTGGAAGACCAAGCGCGTCGCGCCGGTGCGCCTCCCGGATGGCTCAGGCCGTAAAAGCACGGGGCGCGGAGTTAAGAGGAACGCTGTTCTCCAACTAAGGAAAACTGTTTCCAGCTCCGGTCTTCGGAACCCGGACTTCGGACTTTATCTGTGAATGGGGTGAGTTGAGTGAAAGAAGGTTGGGAGACCGTCATCGGGCTTGAGATTCACGCCCAGTTGAGCACGGAATCGAAGATTTTTTGCGGCTGTTCGACGCGGTTCGGCGACGAGCCGAATGCGAATACGTGTCCGGTCTGCCTGGGGCTGCCAGGGGCGCTGCCGGTCTTGAACCGTCGCGTCGTCGAGCTGGGCGCGCGGGCGGCGCTGGCTCTCTCGCTGCGGATTAACGAGCGATCAATCTTCGCGCGCAAGAACTACTTCTATCCAGACCTGCCGAAGGGCTATCAAATCTCGCAGTACGACCAGCCGTTCTCGGAGCGCGGCGAGCTGATGGTGATGACGGCCGAGCGCGACGAGGGCGGCCACCCGCGCGAGTGGCGGCCCAAGAGGGTACGCATCACGCGGCTGCACCTGGAAGAGGACGCGGGCAAGAACGTCCACGAGGGCCTGCCGGAAGTCGAGCGTTACTCCTACGTTGACCTTAACCGCGCCGGGACGCCGCTGGCCGAGATCGTCACGGAGCCGGACTTTCGTTCATCCTGGGAGGCATACGACTACGTCAATCACGTGCGCCAGGCGCTTCAGTGGGTCGGCGCGAGCGATGCCGATATGGAGAAGGGCAACCTGCGCTGCGAGGCGAATGTCTCGGTGCGCCGCATCGGCGACGAGACGTTCGGGACGAAGGTCGAGCTGAAGAATCTCAATTCGGTGCGCTTCATGCAGCGCGCCATCGAGCACGAGATCGAAAGACAGATCGCGCTCATCGAAGCGGGCGGGCGCGTGCTCCAGGAAACGCGGCTCTGGGACGAACGCGCAGGCGAGACGCGCCCGATGCGCTCGAAAGAGGAGGCGCACGATTATCGTTATTTCCCGGAGCCTGACCTGCCGCCGCTGGTCGTCGCCGGAGAATTCATCGAGCGCGTGCGCAGCTCCATGCCGGAATTGCCGGACGCGCGCCGCGACCGCTTCATCAGCGAATACGGCCTCTCCTTCAACGATGCTTCGCAGCTCACGTCCGAGCGTGCGCTAGCGGATTATTACGAGCGGGCGGCGAAGGCTGCGGCCAATCCGAAGGGCGCGGCCAACTGGATCAGGTCGGAGCTGCTGCGCGAGTTGGAGAATGCGGGCCTTTCGGCCAGCGCCTCACCCGTGGAGCCCGAAGAGCTGGGCGCGCTCGTCCGCCTGCTGGACGAAGGCCGGATTAACGGCAAGCAGGGCAAGGATGTGCTGGTCGAGATGTTTGCTTCGGGCCGGACGGCGGCCGCCATCATCGCCGAGCGCGGCCTGGTCCAGGTCAGCGACACGGGCGAGATTGACGCCATCATCGAGCAGGTCATGGCCGCCAGCCCGCAACAGCTCGCACAGTATCGCGCAGGCAAAGAGACGCTTTTCGGCTTCTTCGTTGGCCAGGTGATGAAAGCCTCCAAAGGCAAGGCCAATCCCAAGATAGTCAACGAGAGATTGAAAGAGAAACTGCAAGAGTAAGCAGTAAGCAGTGAGCAGTAAGCAGTAAGCTGTGAGCAGTCAGCGGCGAGCCGTGAGTGGTGAACAGTAAATGGTCAGCGTTGAGCATTGAGCATTGAGCATTGACTAGCGGGGAACGTTAATGTCGAAGCGGTGCGCGGCACTGGCGGCGGGCAACTGCTTTCTTTGACTGCTTACTGCTCACTGCTCACTGCTCACTAACCGGGGGGAAGATGAACCTGAGCGGGAAAACGGCGATAGTGACGGGCGGGACGAAGGGCATCGGGCGCGGCATTGCGCAGGCGCTGGTGCGCGAGGGGATGAACGTCTGCATCAGCGCGCGCCACGTCGAGGAGATCGAGGCGGCGGTCGACGAGTTGAGCGAGCTGGGGGAGGGAAGCGTCACGGGCGCGGTCTGTGATGTTCGTGATTACGACGAGGTAAAGGCGCTCGTCGAGCACGCGGCCGCGGAGCTGGGCGGCCTTGACGTGCTGGTCAATAACGCGGGCATAGGCATCTTCGGGCGCGTTGACGAAACCTCACCGGAGGATTTCCGCGCCGTCCTGGAAACGAATCTCTTCGGCGTCTTCTATTGCTGCCGCGAGGCGATTCCGCTGATGAAGCAGCGCGGCGGCGGTTATATCATCAACATCTCTTCGCTCGCCGGGACGAACGCGCACCCGCGCATGACGGCCTACAACGCCTCGAAATTCGGGCTCAACGGCTTCAGCGAGGCCCTGATGCAGGAGGTGCGCCACGACGGCATCAAGGTCAGCTACATCATGCCTGGCTCGGTCAACACGCACTTCGGGGGCGGCGAGCCGGGCGAGGAGAGAAGCTGGCAGCTACAGCCCGAGGACATCGCGCGCGTCGTCCTGGACCTGCTGCATCAGGACGAGCGAAGCCTGCCGAGCCGCGTCGAGATCAGGCCGAGCCGTCCGCCGCAAAAGTCTTAGCGCACGAGCCTTAGTTTCAGCGCACGAGCCTTAAAGCACGCTAAGGCCCGCTGCCGCCTGCCGCTCTTCTTCATGCTTTTTATCTTGTCGGGGCCGGGTTTCGCCTGAAGGGACGAAAAGGGATGCGGGCCGTGCTGCAAAGAGTGACTCGCGCCTCTGTCAGCGCAGAGGGCCAGGTTGTCGGAGAGATCGGCCGAGGGCTCGTCGTGCTGCTCGGTGTCGCACGGGACGACGGCTTGCAGGACGTGAAGTATCTGGCAGAGAAGATCACCGGCATCCGTCTGTTCGATGATGCCGACGGCCAGATGAATTTGTCCGTGCTGGATGCTGGCGGCGCGCTGCTGGTTATTTCGCAGTTTACGCTGTATGGTGACGCGCGTCGCGGACGGCGGCCTTCCTGGAGCAAGGCCGCCCCGCCCGAGATTGCCGGGCCGCTCTACGAGGCTTTCGTCGCCGAAGCGGCACGCCTGGTCCAACACGTCGAGACGGGCAGCTTTCGCCGGATGATGCAGGTGGAACTGGTCAACGATGGGCCCGTGACTATCCTGCTCGATAGTCGCAAGCTGTTTTGAAGGCAGCCCCGCGGGCTTGGTCGGCCGGGCGTCTTGCGCCCGAGGGCGGCCGGGCTCCAGCGCCCGGCGACGTGCAGTAGTAAACTTTTGAGGAGGCAAACTTATAGTGAACAAGCGAGGGCTGAACTGGTTGGCGGGGATGATGCGCCCGCGCCGTGCGTGGAGGATTCCGGCGTTGAGCCTGCTGCTGCTGGCGCTGCTGTTGTCCGCGTGCAGCGGCAACCGGAGTGCGTCAAAGGATTCGGACACGGGCGAAGATGACGAGGCGGCGCTGGAAGCGAAAGTCAGGAAGGGCGTTAAACCCGCGGCCGATGCGGAAGCGGCCGTCTTCGAGACGGATTTCGGCAGGATCGTCATCGAGCTTTATCCCAACCTCGCGCCGAGAATGGTCGAGCGTTTCAAACAGCTCATCAAGGAAGGCTTCTACACGGGGACGACCTTTCACAGGGTCAACCCGCAGCTCGGCATCATCCAGGGCGGCGACCCTCTCTCGAAGGACGATAATCCGGCCAACGATGGAACGGGTGATTCGCCCTATCCGAATGTGCCGGGAGAGTTCAGCGATGTGCCTTACGAGCGCGGGATTGTCGGCGCGGCGCGCAAAGGCGGCGGGATGGGAATGACCGAAGCGCAGGCGCGCGACACGGCCAATTGCCAGTTCTATATCACGCTCAAGCGCGTCCAGGCCTTCGACACGCGCTACACCGTCTTCGGGCGCGTGATCGAGGGCCTGAACACGGCCGATGTCATCGCGGGCGCGCCCACCGATCAAGCGTCCGAGCGCCCGGCCGACAAGATCGTCATCAAGAACGCCACGCTTGAGCCTCGCTCTAACTTCGGGAAATAAGGGGAGGACAGTTTTCAGTTTTCAGTTTTCAGTGTTCAGTTTTCAGCAGAGACCATCTTGCTTTTAACTGAAAACTGAAAACCGAAAACCGAAAACTTCAAATCGTGTCTTCATCGGCCTTCGAGTCTTCGTCAAGCTCAAAGCGGTCGCGGTCGCGGCGGTCAATCTTATCCAGAAATTCCAGTTCTTCGTTGTCCTCGAAGGTGACGCCGACGGCGGCCGCGTTCTCTTCGACGATGGACTGGTCGGGCGTCGGGTTATCGCCCGAGACGGACTCTGTCCCGCTATCGTTGACATCCTCCCAGGAGGCATCCAGGTCGCCGCCCGCGTCACGCGGCGAGGCGGCCGTTTGGTTGCGCAGCCGCTGTGCCAGGAGGTCAGGGTCTTTCGGAGTACGTGAGATCTCCTCCTCCATGAAGGCTTCGATCTCCGGGTCGGGCACGAAATCCGGGTTGTTGCTCAGGTACTCAAAATCTTCCGGCCTTTTTTTAGGCATCTTCCTTGTATCCTTGAAAAAGCATTCGGCTGACAGCCACCGGCCGGTCACTCGTGCGGCCCTTGAGGGGTTGACGCTGCCGGGCTAGCCTTGCTCGACCGGCCCGCTCAAAGCTCAACTTCAAGCGCCTGGGACGCCGGTTGAATGCGAAAGCAAATGATTGATTGCTGATCGCCTGCAATATAACAAATAGGCGTCGCCAGGGGCAATCTACTCCCGGGCGGCCAGGCGTGCTCTGCGTCCGTAGACTCTGAGCCTCTGGACGAAATCCCTCCTCAAAGCCTCAGTCGCTGCGTTCGCAGAGCCTCCCGGCGATCAACTCCCCGGCCAGTTGATGCCCGGCGATATTCCAGTGACCGTTTCCGATGTCTTTGCCGAACCCGTGCAGGAAGACCCCGTTCTGCTCGGCGTAAGCCTGTAGCGCCGGGGCCAATGTGAGCACCGGAATCTCGTTGCGCTGACAGAGAGACCTGATACGCATGTCCGGGTAGAAGAGGTCCGCGATGCCGAGGCGCTCGGCGAACTGCTGGCGGGTGGCCCGGTCCGGGTGAACCTGTATGCCGTTGCTCAGTGTCACGACCAGAAAGCTCGCGCCCCTGCTCCTGGCCTCGTCGCGCATGAGGAGAATCAGTCCTTCCGTGACGCGCCAGGCGTCGGCCCAGACTGCATCGCCCGGCTCGCGATAGATCAGGTTGTCTATACCGACCTCGGCGGCGGGCGGGGCGCTCTCCGGGCGCGGGTTGCTCTGCGCCACCGCTGGCCGCGGCGCGCTCCTTTGCTCTCTGCGTGAGGCGATGAGCGTCTTGACGGTGACCTGTGCTTCGTGCAGCGCCTGGACCACGCGCAGGTGATCGTCGAACCATCTCCCCAGGCGGCTCAGCGCAGATTGCCGCAAGCGAAACGTGGAAAGCTCACGGAACGAATTGTCGAGCGCCAGTTGACCGTCGCGGTAGACGAAGTAGGGAATCTCCGTCGCCTCCTTCAAGGCCAGTGAATTGTCCGTGATGTCGTTGTTGGTCGTCACGGCGAGCAGCACTATGTCCGGCGAATATTCCCAGACGCGCTCGCGCAGCGTGAGCAGCTCCTGCGCAGTGCCGTAGCCGGAGACCCCGAAATTGATGACCTCGACCCGCCGCCCGTCGAGCGCCCCGCACTGGTTGAGCCTCTCTTCCATCACGGCCCAGAAGGTATTCTCCGCGGGGACTTGCAGCGCCTCGGCATAGGAATCCCCGAGGACCGCGATGCGAATCGTGCCGGGCGGCTTCTGCCTGGCATGCTCACGATCACGCAGGCCCTCGCTATTGATGCGAACGTAAGCCCTGCCCTCCTTGCGATACCAGCCCTCTACGCCCGGCCGCAGGGCGTTGCCTCGTACCGCATCCGCCGTATAAAAGTTCGGGTAGCTATAGCCGATGGCGCGCAGGGCAACCTCGGCTATCAGGAGGCCGAACAGTGTGCTTGCGATGATGACCAGAAACTTCGCCCGTGTGCTCTTCTTGTTGGACAAGCCCTTATGCTCTACTTAGTGAATTATCCGGTGCGTCCGCTATCTCTTTGTCGCGCGAAAATCAATGGCGGCCCGCAGTGCCCTGGATTATACCGCAGTTTTGAAGCGGGCTGCGTTTCCGCTTCGAGCCCGCGCAAGGGCGTCTCCAAACGACCTGCTTGACGTAGCGCGCCGCGCGCCCTTACACTTGAGTTTGCAACACAATAACCCTGATTCATCAACCTTTCACTGTGCGCCGCCCGCGCGGATGCGCCCGGTGATTTTGCACAAAAGTCTGGATTGATATGGCGCATAATCTCTTCGACACGCTTCAGAGCTTCAGTCCCGGCCAGGGCCGCGAGGGGCAATTCTATTCTCTGCCGCAGCTTGAGCGGGCCGACATCGGGCCCGTTTCGCGGCTGCCCGTCTGCCTGCGCATCGTGCTCGAATCGGTGCTCAGGAATTTCGACGGCAAGAAGATCAGGGAGCAGGAGGTGCGTGCGCTCGCCAACTGGAAGCCGAACGCCGAGCGGACGGAGGAGATACCCTTCATCGTCGCGCGCGTGCTCTTGCAGGATTTCACGGGCGTCCCGCTATTGGTGGACCTGGCGGCGATGCGCTCGGCCGTCGAGCGCCTGGGCAAAGAGACGGAGATCATCGAGCCGCTCGTCCCCGTTGACCTCGTCATAGACCACTCCGTGCAGGTTGATTTCTCCAGCACGAGCGATGCCTTCAAGAAGAACATGGAGATGGAGTTCAAGCGCAACAACTCGCGCTACCAGTTCCTCAAGTGGGGTATGCAGGCCTTCAACGGCTTTCGCATCGTGCCGCCCGACATCGGCATCGTGCACCAGGTCAATCTCGAATACCTGGCGCGCGGCGTCTGGGAGCGCGACGGCCTCTATTACCCGGACTCGCTCGTCGGGACAGATTCGCACACGACGATGATTAACGGTCTCGGCATCGTCGCCTGGGGCGTGGGCGGCATCGAGGCGGAGGCGGGGATGCTCGGCCAGCCGGTCTATTTCCTGACGCCGGATGTCGTCGGCGTTCACATGAGCGGCACTCTCGGCGAGGGCGTGACGGCCACGGACCTCGTGCTGCGCGTGACGGAGATGCTGCGCCAGGCCAAGGTCGTCGGCAAGTTCGTCGAGTTTCACGGCGAGGGCGCGGCCAGCCTGCCCGCCACTGACCGCGCGACCATCGCCAACATGTCCCCCGAATACGGCGCGACGATGGGCTTCTTCCCGACCGACGAAGAGACCTGCCGTTACCTGGAAGCGACGGGCAGGGAGGCCGAGCAGATTGACGCCGTCCGCAGCTACTACCAGGCGCAGGGCATGTTCGGCATTCCGCGCAAAGGTGAATGCGATTACAGCACGGTGCTTGAACTGGACCTCTCGGAGATCAGGCCGAGCGTCGCCGGGCCCAAGCGCCCGCAGGACAGAATCGAGCTGCCGGAGCTGAAAGAGAAGTTCATGGAGCTTTTCCAGAAGCCCGTCAGCGAGAACGGCTACGGTAAATCGAAGAAGGATTTGGAGCAGCGTTTCAACGTCAGGGTCGGGCGCGGGGCCTTCAAGGATGCCTCGCTCGCGGGCGGCGGCGAGCAAGCGCCGGAGTCCCTGCCGCACGTCGAAGACCTTCACGTCAGCGAAAAGGACACCAGCCCTTTGACGGAGCTGGAGATGATGAACAATCGCCCGACGCCCGACCGCGTCGAGGAGATTCATCCCGATCAGTTTCCGGAAAGGTTTGACGACCTGGGCCACGGCGACGTAGTGATAGCGGCCATCACCTCCTGCACCAACACGTCGAACCCGAGCGTCATGCTGGCGGCCGGGCTGCTGGCGAAGAAGGCCGTCGAGCGCGGCCTCTCGGTTGACCCTTCGGTCAAGACCTCGCTCGCGCCGGGCTCGCGCGTCGTCACGGAGTATCTTGAGAAGACCGGCCTTCAGCCTTACCTGGACGAGATCGGCTTCAACCTCGTCGGCTACGGCTGCACGACCTGCATCGGCAATTCCGGCCCGCTCGACCCGCGCATCGAAGATGTCATCACGAAGCAGGACCTGGTGGCGGCCAGCGTGCTTTCGGGCAACCGGAATTTCGAGGCGCGCGTGCACGGCAGCGTCAAGGCCAATTTCCTGATGAGCCCGCCGCTGGTCGTGGCCTTCGCGCTGGCGGGCCGCGTCAACATCGATCTGTCGAGCGAGCCGCTCGGCAAGGGCAAGGACGGAAGCGACGTGTACCTGCGCGACATCTGGCCCAACATGGCGGAGATTAACGAACAGATGCGCGCGGCCTTTGACCCGGAGACTTACCGCAGGCTCTACAGCAACTTTGCCGAGCAGAACCCGCTCTGGAACGAAATCCCGAGCAGCACGGGCGACGTTTACGATTGGGATTCGCAGTCAACCTACATCCAGGAGCCGCCCTACTTCGAGAAGTTCGGGATGGATGCCGGGCAGTTCTGCGACATTCGCGGGGCGCGCCCGCTGGCCATCTTCGGCGATTCGGTGACGACCGACCACATCTCGCCCGCCGGTTCCATCAAGCCGCAATCGCCCGCCGGGCGCTACCTCCAACTGCGCGGTGTGCGGGTCGAAGACTTCAACTCCTACGGCTCGCGGCGCGGCAATCATCAGGTGATGGTGCGCGGGACGTTCGCCAACGTCCGCATCAAGAACCTGATGGCTCCCGGCACGGAGGGCGGCGTCACTATCCTGCAACCCGTCGGCGAGCAGATGAGCATCTACGACGCCTCGATGAACTACCAGGCGGCGGGCGTGCCGCTGATTGTCCTCGCCGGGCAGGAGTACGGGACGGGCAGCTCGCGCGACTGGGCCGCGAAGGGAACGCGGCTCCTCGGCGTTCGCGCGGTCATCGCGGAGAGCTTCGAGAGAATCCACCGCAGCAACCTGGTCGGGATGGGCGTCCTGCCCTGCCAGTTCAAGGAAGGGACGAACGCGCGCACGCTCAAGCTCGACGGGACGGAGGTCTTCGACATCACGGGGCTCCAGAGCGGGCAGGTCAGACCGCGCCAGGACGTGGCGCTCGTCATTCATCGCGCGGGCGGCCAGACGCAGGAAGTGCCGGTCACGCTGAGGATTGATACGCCGATTGAGATTGACTACTACCAGCACGGGGGCATCCTGCCCTACGTGCTGCGGCAACTGATAGCGCAGTCGGCAGAAGCCGCGCCGGAGCAGGGCTAGGGCCGGGCGGGCAACCGGCACAGTGGCGGAGGCAAAGGTCCGGGGGATGCGATTCCTTCCTTCCTTTGCCTCTCAACTTTTGAGGCTCTGACCTCCGGGATTCGATGAAGACTCTTTTCTTTAGCCTGCTCGGCGTGAGCATCCTGATGCTGGTCGTCTACGATGTTTATGCGACCATTCTGCACGCGCGGGCGCGCTCCGGGCCGGTGGCCGAGACGTTGAATCGCATCGTCTGGCGCATCGCGCGTGCGTTGGCCTTCAGGCTCTCGCGGCAGCGCCGCCACCGCCTGCTCAACAGCATCGGCCCCATCCTCCTGCCGCTCTTAATCATCGTCTTCATCGTGCTCCTGACGCTCGGCTTCGCGCTCGTGTATTACCCGCGGATGCCCGCCTCCTTCAACGTCGCGTTGGAAGCGCAGAGCGCGCCCTGGATCGAGTCGCTCTACTTCAGCGGGATTACGCTGACGACCGTCGGTTACGGCGACATCACTCCGCATTCGACGGAGATGCGTTTGACGGCGATGTTCGAGTCCGCTTCGGGGCTGGCCTTAATCTCGCTGGCGGTCACTTACCTGATTACGGTCTATGCGGCGCTGGAGCGCAAGCGGGCCGGCGCCATCTCCTTCTATCACCAGGCGGAAGAGGGCGCGGACGTGGCGGCCTTCATCGACCATCACTTCGTCGAGGGCGCATTTCACGGCTTGCAGGCGACCCTGCGCGTGGCGGCGCGCGACATCCAGGAGCTGCTCGAATCGCACGTCGAGCATCCGGTCATACACTACTTTCATCCGGTCGAAGTCTATAAGAGCATGCCGCGAATGCTCTTTCTGGTGCTTGAGCTGGGCGTTGTGATTCACTCCTGCCTGGACGGGGAAGAGTACAGGGGCCTGCGCGAGCGGCCCGAAGTGCGCACGCTGGCCGCCAGCTCGCGCCACGTCCTCCAGGAATTGATTAACTCGCTCGACCTGGAGCGGCGCTTCAAGCGGCGCGTGGAGACCTCCCGCGAAGAGTCCGGCAGGCGGGAGCAGCGCTTCAGGCAGACCATGCAGCGGCTCGGCAAGGCCGGTATCAAGACAGCGCCCGACCGGCACGCGGCCTGGGACGAATACCGCTCGCGCCGCGACGAGTGGGAGACGCAGCTGCATCGCTTCAGCAGCTACCTGGGCTATGAATGGGAGGAAGTGACGGGCGACGCGGACCTCCGCTACGCCGCCGACGAAGAGATGGAAGAGCCGCGCGAGGGCCGGGGCCAAAAGCTCTAATGAAGGGGCGGGCCGGGCTTGCGGCGCTTGATGCTTGACGCCCGGTTAGAGGGTTGCGGGCGCAAGCGCCGGAGGGCCCGCGCCGCCCGGACACGGCCCGGTCCGCTACTTGGACTTTAGCCGCGACGCAGTGTTACATTATTCGTCGAAACCGAAAACCCACGGGCTCTTTCAACCAATCAACCTTAGAGGAGTAATCGTTATGTCGTCCGCGCAGCAACCAGCCGCATCGAACACGCCCCGCAAGTATCAACTGCTGATAGACGGGAAATGGGTAGACGCCGAATCCGGCAAGACCTTCGAGACGCCCAATCCTTCGACGGGTCAGACGCTGGCCGAAGTGGCCGAAGCAGACAAGGCCGACGTTGACAAGGCCGTGGCGGCGGCGCGCCGTGCCTACGAGGGTAAGTGGTCGCGGATGAGCGCGCGTGATCGCGGGCGGCTGCTCTACAAGCTCTCGCAACTGATAGAGCAGCACGCAGAGGAGCTGGCCGCGCTGGAAACTGCCGACAACGGCAAGCCGATTCGTGAGTCTCTCTACATAGATGTCCCGCAGGTCGTGGAAAACTTCGAGTATTTCGCGGGCTACGCGACGAAGATCGAGGGCGAGACCATCCCCGTCCCCGGACAGATGTTCAACTACACGTTGCGCGAGCCCCTCGGCGTCTGCGGCCAGATTATCCCCTGGAATTTCCCGCTCCTGATGGCCGCCTGGAAGCTCGCGCCCGCGCTCGCCGCCGGTAATACCATCGTCCTGAAGCCCGCCGAGCAGACGCCCGTGACGGCCATGGAGCTCGGCAAGCTGATTCAGGAGGCAGGCTTTCCCGACGGCGTCGTCAACATCGTTCCGGGCTTCGGCGAGACGGCGGGCGCGGCACTGGCCTCGCATCCCGGCATAGACAAGATAGCCTTTACCGGCTCGACCGATGTCGGCAAACTCGTCGCGCGCGAGGCGGCGCAGAATCTGACGAAGGTCTCTTTGGAGCTGGGCGGCAAAGCGCCGAACATAGTCTTCGCCGACGCCAACATCGAGCAGGCGGTCAACGGCGCGATGATGGGCATCTTCTTCAACCAGGGTCAGGTCTGCTGTGCGGGCTCGCGGCTCTTCCTGGAAGAGAGCATCAAGGAAGAGTTCCTCGAACGCTTCAAGGAGAAGGCGCAGAAGATACGGGTCGGCAATCCGATGGATAAGACGACGCACATGGGCCCGCAGGTCTCGCGCGAGCAGTTAGACCGCATCAAGGGCTACGTTGACGTGGCGCGCGAGGAGGGAGCGACCGTGCTCTCGGGCGGCGTCTGCCCGCAGCTCGAAGGCGATTTCCAGCAGGGCTTCTTCTTCCAGCCGACCATCTTCAGCGAGGTCAAGAACCAGATGCGCGTCGCGCAGGAAGAGATTTTCGGCCCCGTCACTTCCGTCATCACCTTCACCGACGAGAAGGAGCTGATCCGGCAGGCGAACGAGACCATCTACGGCCTCTCGGCCGGAATCTGGACGCGCGACATCGTCCGCGCGCACCGCTTCGCCAAAGAAGTCCACGCCGGGACGGTCTGGATCAACACCTTCAACATGTTCAATGCCGCGTCTCCCTTCGGCGGCTTCAAGCAGTCCGGCTACGGCCGCGAGATGGGCAAGCACGCCCTCGAACTCTACACGCAGGTCAAGAGCGTCTGGGTTGACCTCTCCGGCAAGCCGATGGGCTGGTACGATAACTAGGAAAAGACGTGAATCGTGAATCGTGAATCGTGAATCGTGAATCGTAAATCGTAAATCGTGAATCGTGAATAGATAAGGGCGACCGGACGCTTTTTCTATTTACGATTTACCATTTACGATTCACTAAACGAAGGAGATGCGATGCAAATCGGTCGTAAGGCGGGCCTCTTAACTCTTCTCATCGCGGGCGCGCTGCTCCTGACGGCGTGCCCGCAGCGCGAGTCCATCTCGAAGGTGTTGGGCGACCCGGGCAAGTATCACAACAAGGAGGTCGGCATCGCCGGGACCGTGACGGACAGCTACGGGGCGCTGAACATCGGCGCGTATGAGCTGGACGACGGGACCGGAAAGATATGGGTGATGACGAAGCAGGGCGTCCCTTCGCGCGGGGCCAGGATCGGGGCCAAGGGGCACGTCTACACGGGCTTCAACTATGGCGGGCGCAGCTTCGGCACTATCCTCGAAGAATCTGGGCGGAGCGTCAAGTAAGTCTTCTTTGAGAGGGCCGGCCGTCGGCGGCTACGGCTGCGGGGCGGGCCTGCCGGGACCATGCACAGATGAGCCAGCTTGTCTCCCTTCTCGACCGGCGCTTCGAGCTTCTGGACGCGCGCTCGCAGACTCTAGCCGGGCTCATCCCGCCTGAGCGGCTCTACTGGCAGCCGCGCCCGTCGAGCGGCGCGTTTCCGGTCTATTCCTGCGGCGAGCACCTGCTGCGCAGCGCCGCCGCCGTCGAGCAGACCTTCGGCGGCCTGACCACCAACCTCTGGGACGACCCCTTCGAGTGGACGCTGCCCGAAACCCTGCCGACGCCGGAAAGCATCAAGGCATACCTCGACGAGGTCGAGGCGACCAGGCGCCGCGGCTTCGCGCTGCTGTCGGGCGATGTGGACCTGTCTAAGGAGCTGTCCGCGCCTTCGGGCGGGCTGCGCACGCTCTGCGACATGCTCCTGGAGACTCTCGAACGCGCGGCGCACCACCAGGGCAGGGCCTTTGCGACCTTCCGGCTCTTTTCGGACGCGCCGCTGCCGCGCCTCTGAACCAACGCAGAGATGATGAGCACGCCGGACGCAGAACCCTTAAGCAGCGCGCCGCTGGCCGAGCGCCTGCGCGAGCGCATCAGGCAGGCGGGCGCGATCACCTTCCGCGAGTGGATGGCGGCGGCCCTCTACGACGAGCGCGAAGGCTACTACGCGCGGCGCGATCTGGCGCGCTGGGGACGGCAGGGCGACTACCGCACCTCGCCCGAACGCAGCCCTCTCTTCGCGGCCACCTGCGCACGCTATTTCGCCTCCGTTTACGAACAACTGGGCTCGCCCTCCGGTTGGACTATCCTCGAAGCCGGGGCGGGCGCGGGCCACTTCGCCGCAGGGGTGCTGGGAACCCTTAAAGATGACTACCCGCGCGTTTTTGCCGCGACGCGCTACCTCGTGGACGAAGCGAGCGAGTGGGCGCTTGAGTTGACGAGAGAGCGCCTGGCCCTTTACGGCGAGCGCGTCGAGTGCGTGCGGATGGCCGAGCTGGAGAGTGGGCTGGACCCCGGCATCATCTTCTCGAACGAGCTAATGGACGCCCTGCCCGTTCACCGCGTCCGGGTGCGTGATGGGCGGCTGTGGGAGTTGTGCGTCGGGACGGACGAGGCGGGCGGCTTCACCTGGCTGGAAAGAGAGCCCGGCACAGGGAGGCTGGCCGCTTACCTGGCGCGCTCCAGCGCGCGGCTCACGGAGGGACAGGCGGCGGAAGTCAACCTAGACCTCGAAGCCTGGATGATGAGCGCCGCCCGGCTGCTCCGGCGCGGTTACCTGGTAACAATAGATTACGGAGCGGAGGCGCGCGACCTCTACGACGCGGAGCAGCGCCCGGAAGGGACGCTCCGCGCCTTTCGTCAACATCGTTTCGTGGCCGACCCGCTCTCTGAGCCGGGCGAGCAGGACTTGACGACGACGATTGACTGGACGCAGCTCGTTAAACTCGGGGAAGAGGCGGGGCTGCGAACCGTCAGCCTCGAACGCCAGGACGCCTTCCTGCTCAGGGCCGGGCTCCTGGAACAACTGGAACGCCTGGCGGGGCGGGCCGCGGACGATGCCGAAGTCCTGATCCTGCGCACGGGCGCTCGCGAGATGATTCTGCCGGGCGGGATGGCCGGGAGCTTTCAGGTGCTGGTGCAGCAGCGTTCAAACACAGCGCCGCAGCGTTCAATCACAGCCCCGTAAACGCCTGGCCGCAGGCTCTTAAGGCCGGGCCGGACTCTTTCCCATTCGCCGGGCCTGCGAGAGCCCGCGGCGACGGCAATTCAACCCCCGGACGCGCAATTTCAGCCCCCGGATGCACAAATCCGCCCCTCTGGCACACATCTCCTGTCTCAGCACGTCAATATCCCGGCTCCGGGCACGCATCTCCGGCCTCCGGGCGCGTGTAACTGAAGCCCGGAAACGAATTACCCGCCTTCGGACGTGCGCTACCAGGCCCCGGTATCGCACAACTAAAGCCCGGTAACGCGATACCAGAGCTTAGTATCGCGCAACTAAGGCTTAGTTATGCGTTACCAGGCTCCGGTAACGCATAACCAAGGCTCGGTAACGCGATACCAGGCTCTGGTATCGCGTTACCGAAGCCTGGTAACGCATAACCAAAGCCTGGTATCGCACAACCAGGGCTTAGTTATGCGTTACCAAGGCTTAGTTATGCGATACCAGGGCTTAGTTGTGCGATACCAGGCTCTAGTATCGCGTTACCAAGGCCCGGTATCGCAATCCCGACCTTCAATTCCGTTCACCCGGCCTTTAATTTCGCGCATCCCGGCCTGTAATTTACGTCTTCCGGCTTGGAAATCGTAGGTCAAGGCATGAAAATCCCGCTCCCGGCGGCCGGAATAGCGGTCTATGCGGCAGGAATAGCGATTTATGCGGCAGGAATAGCGGTTTATCTCGCTAAACAGGTGCTTTCAGCCTCGCGCTCTGCCCGGCTTAAAGGCAGCAAGGGCGCGTGGCCCGGGAGTGAGGTTCACCACGGCGACAGGGAACCGTTGACGAGCCGGGGGAACCGCAAACTTTCTTTCAAGGGGACTTAACGTTAGCACAGTTTTGCAATAAAGATAACAAACTTTCTTAATTTGACGGCATCGTGAGCACAGGTTAAGGTATGCGCTCAACGAATTCACAAGCGGGTTGTAAGTAGATCGTAATAATTCGGCTGAATCCCCCCAGGAAGCCTCATTTCAGTTTTCGCAATTTTGGACACGTAGCATGGAAGGTGCAGCCTCGCCGCGAAGATTCGCGCTCCACTGATGGTATTCCCCAAGATGCCATGATTGATGCGTTGTGTCTGTCAAAAGCTGCAACACCCGCCATTGCCCGGATTAAAGTATAAATGAAGAACCTCGCCATCACTTGCCGGTGACGACGAGGCTCGCTTGGACTACAACCTCCATCACACAAAGCGCGGAAGATGTGTCTTCAGTCAACGGACATCATAGCGCATAGTCTGGTGGCGGTTCAATAAAAAAGGAGTCTGTCCATGAACCGCAGCCGCTCATGTGGTCTCATTATCCGCCTGTTCCATGTCCTTGCCGCCGTAGCCCTGGTCGTCGCCTTCCAGGCCGCGACGTTCGCACAGCAAGAACAACCGAGCACGACCACAACCACCGAACCCACCCAGACATCAACGCCGAGCACGGATTCAACGACTACCAGTACGAGTCCGGCGACCACTACGGATTCAACGACGACGAGCACGAGCGCGACGGCTCCCGCGTCGGATTCGCTCGCGGGCGGCATCGAGCCGCCCTGGGGTGACTCGACCCCGGACATCCAGCCGGGTCCGACGCCGAACCTGAACTGCCCGCCGGGGACTGCGTGCGCACCTGCGCCGACGCCGACGCCGCCGACCGTTGACCCTGTGCTTCCCGCCGCGCCCGCGCCGCCGCCGCCGACCTGTAACCAGACCATCACGGCCCGCGTCGTCGCCTTCGACCAGGTCTACTTCTACAACCGCCTGGGGGCCTTCAATCCGGCGGGAATGATGTTCGCGCTGAGCCGTGATGTCATCGGGACGACGCCGGGCAACGTCCGGCTGAGGCCGGACAAGCGCCCGCGCCCGATTGTCCTGCGCGTCAACGAGGGAGACTGCCTCCTGGTGACTTTTACCAACCTGCTCAGCTCCACTCGCGCCGACAATAATTCCACGGCCACACGCAGCGCCTCCATTCACGTCAACGGGCTCGATTATGTGCGCGGCCCCGGCCTCGACGACGGGGCCAACGTCGGACGCAACACCTCTTCGCTGGCCGCGCCCGGCGAGACGCGAACCTATAAGTGGTACGCCGCCAAGCAGGGCCAGTACATGATGTACTCGATGGGCGCGCCCGTCGGCGGCGAGGGCGACGGCGGACAGTTGGACCTCGGCCTCTTCGGCTCAATCAACGTCGAGCCGAAGAACGCCAAGTGGTATCGCTCGCAGGTCACGGCCGCACAGCTACAGGCCGCCACCACCGGGCGCAATCCGAACGGGACGCCCATCATTAACTACGAAGCGACCTACCCGGACGGCACGCCCATTCTCAACATGCTCAAGAACGGCGAGATCATCTACACGGACCTCAACGCCGTCATCACGGGCTTCATCGAAGACTGCGCGGACACGCCGCCGTCGAGCACCTGCGGCCAGCCCTTCCGCGAATTCACAGTCATCTTTCACGACGAGACCAAAACCGTCCAGGCTTTCCCCGAATTGGATCAGGAGATTTTCCATGGGGTCCGCGACGGCTTCGCCATCAATTACGGCTCCGGGGGCCTGGGCGCAATCGTGCTCGCCAACCGCAAGAAGATAGGCCCTGCGGCCAACTGCGGCGAGTGCAAGTTTGAAGAGTTCTTCCTCGAATCGCACCCGAACAACGACCCGGCGATGGTCGTCCGCAAAGACGCCACGGGCCGCGCCGTCGAAGCCCTCTACCCGGACGACCCTTCCAACGTCCATCACTCGTATCTCAACGACCCGGTGCGCTTCCGTAACATCCACGCCGGGCCGAAAGAGACGCACGTTTTCCACCTGCACGCTCATCAATGGCTGCAAAGCCCGCGCGACGAGAACTCGACCTACCTGGATTCGCAGACCGTCTCGCCCGGCGCGGCCTTTACCTACGAGATCAACTACGGCGGCGGCGGCAACCGCAACATCAACGTCGGCGACTCCATCTTCCACTGCCACCTCTACCCGCACTTCGCGCAGGGGATGTGGGAGCTGTGGCGCAACCACGATGTTTTCGAGTCCGGCACGCCCGACCGTAACCTGCCCGACGCGGAGATCGCGGGCGGCACGCCGAACCCGGCAATCGTCCCTATCCCTGATAGGCCGATGCCGCCCATGCCCTCCGTCACCTTCAAGGGCTATCCGTTCTACATCGCGGGCGAGCCGGGCCATCGCGCCCCGCAGCCGCCCTACGACATAGAGTTCGACGGCGGACTGCCGCGCCACCGCATCAGGCAGGCCGAAGTCGTGGACGGCAGGGCTGCCATCGAGCCCGGACTGCTCAACGACCCCGTGGCCTCGCGCGTCCTCTCGCAGAACGGCGACCCGTTCCTGCTGGCCTTCGCGCGCAAGCTGGTCAAGGCCCAGGTCGAGCTGCTGCCGCTGACGGGCACGCCCGAAGAGGTGCAGGCCATCAGGTTCCACCAGGGACTCGGAGCCAATCCGCAGGACGCTCCCGGCGTCCCGACCCCGACCAGATACCAGTGGCCCGCGGCCGGTTACCCGTCGTTCACGGCCACGGGTGCGCCCGGGCTCTTCCTGGTCAACGGCCAGCCGCCCAAGCCCGGCGCGCCTTACGCCGACCCGTGCCACCCGGCAGCGCCTGTCCGGTCCTACCGCGCGGCCTACATCCAGTTTGACATGACGGTCAACCGCGCCGGCTGGCACGACAGGCAGGCACGCATCGCCACGCTCGAAGCCGATGCGCTGGCCACCCTCGGCGGCGCGCGCAAGGCCGAGCCGCTCTTCTTCCGCGCCAACTCGGGCGACTGCATCACCTTCAGCGCCACTAACCTCGTCCCGAACGTGCTCAACCTGGATGACTTCCAGATTTTCACGCCGACCGACATCATTGGCCAGCACATTCACCTGGTCAAGTTCGACGTGACCTCTTCGGACGGTTCCGGCAACGGTTGGAACTACGAAGACGGCACGTTCTCGCCGGACGAGGTGCGCGAGCGCATCGCCGCCAACAACGCCTTCCAGCAGGCCAACGGCGGCATGCAAATCCTGACACCGAAGCCGCATCCGGTCTTCGGGGCCGGGCCGAACAACGCTTTCCTCGGCGCGCAGACGACCATTCAACGCTGGTGGGCCGACCCGCTCCTGAATAACGCGGGCCAGGACCGCACTATCCGCACGGTCTTTACGCACGACCACTTCGGCCCCAGCTCGCACCAACACCACGGCCTCTACGCCGCGCTCGTCGTCGAGCCGACGGCCTCGCAGTGGACGACGCTCGACGGTCAGCCGATGGGCGGGCGCTACGACGGCGGCCCGACCTCTTACGCGGCCAACATCGTGACGGGGCCGACGGCCGCGCCCGACCAGGGACGCAGCTACCGCGAGTTCAACCTGGCCTTCGCGGACTTCGCCATCGTCTACACGCCGGACCTGCTGCCGGTCAATCCTCCGGGATTCAAGGAAGCGCCGCTGCCAATAGGCGTCGAGCAGCCGCCCGTCCCGATGCCGGAATCCATCTCGGCCGGAGACCCCGGCACGCAGCTCATCAACTATCGCAACGAGCCGATTCCGCACCGCATCGGACAGAAGGACGCCAACGGCCAGTTCGTCCGCGATGCCAACGGGTTCGTCGTCCAGAAGACAGGGCCGCAGGGCGACATGGCCAACGTCTTCAGCTCTATCGTTCACCAGGACCCCTTCACGCCGATTCTCTCGGCGCTCGAAGGCGACCGCGTGCAGGTGCGCCTGATCCAGGGCGCGCAGGAAGAGCAGCACGTCTTCAACGTTCACGGCTTCAAGTGGCTCTTCGAGCCTTCGGCCCCGAACTCCGGCTTCAGGAACGGGCAGCAGATAGGCATCTCCGAGCACTTCGAGTTCGAGATTAACCCGGTCCCGCCGACGCCCAGGCTCGACGTGCCCGGCATCGGGAGCAACGTCCGCGACCATCTCTATTCGTCGGCGGCGACAGATAATCTCTGGGACGGACAGTGGGGCATCATGCGCACTTTCCATCGCAGCCTCAACGGCCAGGCCCAGGGCACTTTCCTCGACCTCAGCGGGCAGCGTCGCGCGCTTGCGCCTCTGCCGATTACGCCTTCCGTCGCGACGCCGACGGCCATCAACAGCGTCTGCCCGGCGAACGCGCCCGCTCGTCATTACAACGTCAGCGCCGTCCTGGCGCGCGACGTGACGCCCAGCGGAAAGCTCGTCTACAGCAACGCCTTCGACATCGCCGACCCGAACGCCATCATCTTCGTCAATGACGTTGATATTCCGGCGTTGCAGTCGGGCGGCGTCAGGCCCGAGCCACTCATCCTGCGCGCCGCGGCCGGAGACTGTATCAGCGTTACGCTGAGCAACAAGCTCCCGGCGGTCGTGCCCGAAGGCGATAGCTGGAACGAAGTTCCGCCCATCGTCAATAAGTTCAACTTCAACCAGATACGGACTTCCAATCGCGTCGGACTGCACCCGCAGCTGGTCGGCTATGACCCGGCGACCTCCGACGGCGCGAACGTCGGCTTCAACCCGAACACGACGGTCGGCCCGAGCGAGGCGCCCATCACCTATACCTGGTACGCGGGCGACCAGCGGCTCGACAACCTCACGGGCCAGATCGTGCCCATCCCGATTGAGTTCGGCGCGACCGGCCTCAGGGACATGGGCGATGTCATCAAGCATAGCTCGCACGGGGCCATCGGCTCGCTCATCATCGAGCCGTTCGGCTCGACCTGGAACGATGCCTATAGCCTGTCGCGTCCGAGCAAGGCCCAGGCCGACATCATCGGGCCGAACAATACTCTGCTCTTCCGCGAGTTCGTCGTGCTCTACCAGGACGACTTAAGCGTCCAGCAGGGCGGAGTCCCGCTCAAGAACGTCGGCGGCGAAGACGATTCGGAAGACACGGGGTTCAAGGGCTTCAACTACAGGAGCGAGCCGATCTGGGCGCGCCTGGGGTTGCAGGTGACGGATGTTCCCGACGGGCTCAACGACAAGGACCAGACCAACGTCCTGAGCACCAAGGGGCAGCGTGACCCGGAGACGCCGGTCTTCGTTGCCAAAGCCGGTACGCCCATCCGCTTCCGCGTCCTCGACGTGGCCGGGCATCCGCGCCAGCACGGCTTCACGCTCTTCGGTCATCACTGGAACTTCGAGCCGTGGACGGCCAACTCGACCGTGCAGGGAAACAATCCCTTCACCTTCGAGGTCGGCTCCGACAGCGGCATCGGACCGACGCGCCACGTCAATATCCTGACGACGGCGGGCGGCCTGTTCTCCGCTCCGGGCGACTATCTCTACCGGACACAGGAGAGCTTCCAGATTACCAACGGGCTCTGGGGCATCTTCCGCGTCACCCAGTAGTGACTCTCTCTGCTTCGAGGGCCGGGCGCGGCATACCGCACCCGGCCCTCGAATATCTCAACGAAAACTCAGGCCCTCGATATCTTCAACGCAGCTGTTAGCTGGGAGGTCAACTCTGATGAATAGCCGCTTCGCGTCCGTGCTCTCTTCCAGACGATTCTACTTGGTCGTATGTTTAGTGCTCATCTCAGCGTCGCTGGTCTTCCAGGCCGTCGCCTTCGCCCAATCGGATGCCACGTCGTCTACGGGGACATCCTCCAGCGCTTCGGCTCCCGGCGCGTTGGCCATCGTCACGCCGACGCCGCCGCCCGTCTGCGTGACCGGCCCCTGCACGCCGACGATCAGCCCGACGCCCGTCTGCATCAGGGATTGCGGGCCGCTGCCCAACCCGACGCCGACGCCGAAACCGATCTGCCTGCCGGGCGATCAGATTGATACCTGCGCGGCCGAGCCGCTGACGGGCCGCTGCATGACGATTCAGCAGCCGTGCATCACTCCTTCGGCGGAATTGACGATGGGGCCCTCGGTCTCGCCGCTGATTATCAGCGAGTTCAGATTCCGCGGCCCGGCCGGTGCGGCCGACGAGTTCGTCGAGCTGTTCAATCCGCGGAGCTGGCCGATCACGATTACGACCGACGACGGCTCGGATGCGTGGGCGCTGGTCGCCTCCGACGGGCTCGTCAGGTTCACCATCCCGGCGGGCACTGTCATTCCCGGCTACGGCCACTATCTGGCGGTCAACAGCGTCGGCTACAGCCTGGGCAGGTATCCTTCCGGGAACGGCAGCCGGGCGACGGGCGATAACGTCTACCTGCTGGACATCCCGGACCGCGCCGGGATAGCCCTCTTCAGCAGCTCGAACCCTGTGAACTTCACACCGGCTTACCGGATGGACGCCGCCGGTTATAGCGAAGCCCCTGCGCTCTATCGTGAGGGCGCGGGATTCCCGAGCGGCGGGGCCGAAACCCTCTTCAACATCGAATACAGCTTCTACCGCAATCTGACGGCCGGACTGCCGAAGGATACCAACGACAACACGGCCGATTTCATGGGCGTGGACACGAACGCGACGAACACCGGCGCGGGCCAGCACCTGGGCGCTCCCGGCCCGGAGAACCTGTCGAGCCCGGTCTTCGCGGGCACGGACAAGGTCACCACCTCTTTGATTGACCCGGCCGTCCCGAGGGAGAACCCGCCCAACCGCGTCCAGGACCCGACGCCCGACCCGGAGAACAACAGCAGCCTCGGCACGCTCTCCATCAGGAGAAGGTTCACGAACGTGACGGGCGCTAATATCACGCGCCTGCGCTTTCGCATCGTTGACGTGACGACTTATCCATCTCCGACCGGGATCGCGGACCTGCGCGCCATCAACTCGGGCACGACGCAGATAGACCCGACGGCCGAAATAGTCGAGTATAATCAGCTCATCTTCGGCACGACCCTTGAGACACCGCCCGCGCAGATTAACGGCGGCGGCTGGAACAGCACCCTCTCGGCCGACCGGGTGTCGCCGTCAACACCGCTCGGGCCGGGACAGGGCATCAACGTGCAGTTCCTCCTAGGCATTCAGCAGTCGGGCAACTTCCGCTTCTTCATCGTCGTGGAAGCGCTGCCCTAACCGGCAGCGTTGCTCTCCGGGGAGGGCAGACCAGCTCAAGGGAAGAAGCCGTCTCGACGCAGGATAATTCGGGTGGCTTCTTCCCTTTTGCCGGGCGGGTATTCCTTTCGGGTTGTGAAAGGCTTAAACTGGGGGCCTTCACCTGACAGATCGAAACGCCGCCCGGATTGCCGGACAGCTTTCGGGCGAGCCGCCCTAATCGGGAAGAGGTATGCTGTCATCAGGAAGATAAACATGAACCGTTTCATCAAGAGGACAATCAAGGCCAGCCTTCCGGCACTGCTCCTGCTGCTCTCTCTGACGGCAGCGGCGCAGCAGGCCCCCGGCCGCAGAGGTCCGGCCGTCGGGCCCGCCAGCGATAGGAAGACGGAGAGCGCCAAGGCTCCGGCCTCGATCTCGCAGCGTTTTGAGAAGGATGGTGTCGTCATCAACTTCTCGCTCCTGCCGAGGCCGACCGAGAAGGGCGGGGTGGGCAGGCTGGTTGCGGGGGCCGATGCGGTTGCGACCTTCCGCGTCGAGGATGCGCGCACGGGCCAACCCCTGGCCGGGCTTCATCCGAGTGCCTGGATCAACGCGCGCAAATCGGAGCAGCCGCCGGGCGAGGCCCAGTGCAGGGACCAGATTCGCTCGTTGATGGGCGGGCTGCTCAGCACGCGCGCCGACATCGATCTCAATACCTACCTGCTCCTGACGCTCAATCACGACAACACGGTCTCGGTCATCAACCCGCAGGTCTCCTTCAGCAAGACGAAGCTCGAAAGCATCATCACCTTGCCCGGCCCCGGCGCGGATTGGGTGCTCTCGCAGAACAAGGAGTTTCTGTATCTCACCCTCCCGGAGCAATCGGCGGTCGGCGTCATCAACACCGTGACACGCAAGCTGGTCGCGACTATTCCGCTCGGAACGGGCACAAAGCCGATGCGGATTGCGCTCCGGCCCGGCGGGCGCTACGTCTGGGCCGGGCTCGACGGCTCGCCGCTGGTGGCCGTCATAGATACTGCGAACAATAAGCTGGTGGCCTCCGTGCCCGTCGGTGCGGGCCTGCACAACATAGCGTTTGTGCCCGACGGACAGATGGCGTTTGTGACCAACAGCGCGGCCGATACCGTCTCGATTATCGATGCGCAGACGCTGTCCAAGCTGGCCGACATCAAGGTGGACAAGACGCCGGTTCCGGTGGCCTACAGCAGCGCCAGCCGCCTCGTCTACGTCGCCTCGATTAACGGCGGGACCGTGAGCGTCATTGACCCGGCCAAGCGGCAGGTGCTGACCAGGGTTCCGGTCAAGCGCGGCGTCGTCGCGCTACGCTTCGAGCCGACGGGCCGCTTCGGTTTTATCGTCAACCAGGTCGAGAGCACGGTTTCGGTCCTGGACGCTTCGACCAATACGATCACGGGCACGACGGCGGTGGTCAAGGAGCCGGACCAGGTCACTTTCACGGCGCGTTACGCCTACATTCGCGGGACGGGCTCGGAGAAGTTTTCGTTGATCGAGACGACGGGCATTGCCTCGGGTAAGCTCGCGGCTGTGGACGTGGTCGCCGGACGCCTGGCCGCGCGCACTCTCCCCGAAGAGATCGGCGTCGCCGATATGATTGCGCCGACGCCCGAGGGCAACGCCGCGATGATCGCCAACACTGCCGACCAGATGATCTATTACTACGTCGAGGGCATGATGGCCCCGATGGGGACTTTCAGCAATTACAAGCGGCGTCCGCACGCGCTGCTGCTGCTCGACCGCAGCCTCTCGGAGGTCTCGCCCGGCGTTTACTCGACGCCGCTCAGGCTCGGCCACGCCGGGCGTTTCGACGTGCCGTTCCTGATAGACCAGCCGCGCATCGTCAACTGCTTCCAGTTGGAGGTCGGCGAATCGCCCGACGGCGAGAAGACGCAGGGCGGCGTCCCCATCGCCGTCGAGCCGCTCTTCAAAGACCGGCAGTTCAAGCCGCAGGAGACGACCCCGCTCAGGTTCAGAATCACGGATTCGGTCACCGGGCGCGCCATCCCCGGACTGACGGATGTGCTAGTGCTGGTCTTCGAGCCGCCCGGCATCTGGCAGCAAAGGCAGTTCGCTAAAGAGGTCGAGGCAGGGGTCTACGAAGTCACGCAAGCCTTTCCGCGCGAAGGTGTCTATAACGTCATGGTCGGCGTCTCGTCGCGCGGGACGACCTTTGCCGACCTCCCATTCACCGCCGTCTCGGTGGTCAATAGCCCGCAGCCGAAAGAGCAGAAGAACGGCGGCACTCAGAAAGAGACGAAGAATGAATAGCAGGCTTAAGAGGACGCTCATCTTGTTCGCGCTGGTCATCTCGACCGGGATAGCGGCGGGCGCGAGCCGGACGGCCCAGGCGCAGAAGGCCGGGCCGCGGAAGGCGACGCCGCAGAAGACGCGTGCGGCCGCTCGCTATGTCTGCCCGATGCACCCGGAAGTGGCTTCGCAGAGGCCCGGCCGCTGCCCCAAGTGCGGAATGAATCTGGTCGTCGAGCGCAAGGCCGCCGAACCGAAGGCTGCGGACGGCACGACGGCGGCCGCGGGCAGTGCGACGAGTGAGGCTGTTGCCGTCGCGCCCACCGGGACGGCGGAGGCGACCACTGCGCCGCGCATCCCGGAAACGACCGTCTACGACCAGGACGGCCGCAAGCTCAACTTCTATACAGACCTGGTCAAAGGCAAGACGGTCGCCATCAACTTCATCTTCACGACCTGCACGACCATCTGCCCGCCGCTGACGGCCACCTTCCGCCGCGTCCAGCAGACCCTGGGCGAACGGGTCGGGCGCGATGTCGAGCTGATTTCCATCAGCGTGGACCCGGCGACCGACGTGCCGCAAAGGTTGAAGGCTTTCTCCCAGAAGTTCAAGGCCGGACCGGGATGGACTTTCGTCACCGGCAGCAAGCCCGAGATTGACCGGCTGCTCGCGGCGCTCGGCGGATACGTCGCGGACAAGAACGATCACACGCCGCTGATTCTGATCGGCAACGACGCGGCAGGCTTCTGGACGCGCACCTACGGGCTCGCCCCGGCGGCTCAAATCGTCAACCTGGTCAACGACGCCGCCGGTAAGAGCAGCGCGCCTGCGAACGCGGGCGGCAAAGCGACTGCGGCGGCGGAAGGGACAGACAGCGGCCGGGCGGCCAGCTACTTTCCCAACCTCGTCCTGCTGACGCAGGACAACAAGCCCGTGCGCTTCTACAACGACCTGCTCAAGGGCAAGGTCGTGCTCATCAACTTTCTCTTCACGACCTGTAAGGGCGTCTGTTCACCGATGACGGCCAACCTGGCGCGGGTTCAAAAGTACCTGGGCGAGCGCGTCGGGCGCGAGGTCCTGATGCTTTCCATCAGCGTGGACCCGTTGACGGACACGCCCGCCGTCCTCAAAAAATATGCCGAGAGCTTCAAGGCGCAGCCCGGCTGGTATTTCCTGACCGGCGAGAAGAAGAACGTGGACTGGGTGCTCTACAAGATGGGCGGCTACGTCGAGGACAAGCAGCAGCACAGCAGCGTCCTGATTATCGGCAACGAAGCGACCGGCGAATGGATGAAGGTCTCGGCGATGTCGAGCCCGACCGAGATTGCCAACGCCGTCACGCAGCTGCTCGCCCCGCGGAAAGAGACGAATTAAGGGAAGCGGCGCTGCTTCAGTCTACAGTGTAGTCAGGCCGTCCTTCGCACGCGTTCGAGAAGCGTTATCGACAGATGACAAACCGCGTCTACCGTATCAAGCTGGCCCTGGTCGCCGCCGTCTGCCTGGCGGTCGCAGCGGTCCTGCTCTCGGGCAGCGGGGCCCGTGCGTGGCAGGGCCGCAGGACTCTCTCGGCAGAGGAGCGGCGGGGCAAGCAGATTTACTTTAAGGGAGAGGGCGGCACGGGCGAGATTATGGCGGGGCTCGGCGGCGATGAGCCGGACCTTCCCGCCACTTCTTTCACGTGTGTCAACTGTCACGGGCCGAGGGGTGAGGGAACGGACGAGGGCGGGCTGCGTCCGCCGCCCATCACCTGGGAGAAGCTCTCGCGGCCCGCCACCTCTGCGCTGACCAGGCGCAGGCGCATCGCTTACACAGAAGCGACGCTGGCGCGGGCCATCAGTGCGGGGCTGGACCCGGAGGGCGGGCGGCTGCATCCGGGGATGCCGCGTTACAGGATGACGGCGGCGCAGATGGCGGACCTGATCGCATACCTGCGGCAGTTGGGCCTTGAGGCGGACGCGGACCCCGGCGTGACGGACGAGACGGTCAGGATCGGCGCGGCGCTGCCGCTGACGGGGCCGCTGGCGGCAATCGGCGCGGACCTCAAGGCCACGCTCGCGGCCAGCTTTGCGGAGATCAATTCACACGGCGGGATTTATAACCGCCGCTTCGAGCTGGTCGTCGAGGACTCGCGCGGCGACCCGGCGCAGACGGTCGAAGCGACCCGGCGGCTGGTCGAACAGGACAATGTCTTCGCGCTGGTGAGCAGCTTCGAGCCGGGCGATGCGAGCGCGACCAACGAGTATATCAGGCAGAGGGAAGTCCCTCTGCTGGGGCCCGTGACGCTCTCGCCGAAGCTCGCAGTGCCGCCGAACCCTTACGTCTTTTACCTGCTTCCGACCTTCAACGACCAGGCGCGCACGCTCGTTGATTTCGTGCGGACGAAGGCGGCGAGCGCGCGTGTCCGGCTGGCGGTTGTTTACGCCGATAACGAGTTCGACAGGGATGCGCTGGCGGGCGCGCGGGCGCAGGCGAGGCTGCATTCGATGGAGGTGGTGTCAGAGCAGGGCTATGCGGCGGGCCGTTTCCAGGCGGCGCAGGCGGCAGCCGAGCTGGCGCAGAGGAAGCCGGACTATCTTCTCTTCTTCGGCAACGCGGAAGAGCTTAACTTGCTGGCGCGCGAGTTGGAGCGGCTTAAAGTCAGCGTCCCGCTGCTCAGCTCCGTGGTGATGCTCGGTCGCGGGGCTTTCGGCCTCTCCCCGGCGCTGGCGGCGCGGACGTTTCTCTCGTACCCGTCGGTGCTGCCCAACCAGAGCGACTTCGCGGAGTTCCTCTCCGTGATGCAGAAGGCGGGCGTCGGCCTGCGCAGCCCGGCCTTTCAGACGGTGGCTTACGCGGCCACGAAGATTCTCTTTGAAGCCGCGAAGCTCGGCGGCAGGCAGTTGGACCGGGCGCGCCTCGTAGCCTCGCTCGAACAGCTTCAGGACTTTCGCACGGGGGTCGTCCCGCCGCTGACCTTCGGGCCTAACCGGCGCGTCGGCTCGGTCGGCTCCTACATCGTCGGCATTGACCTGGCGGGCAAGCAGTACGTCCCCTTAAGTGACCGCCTCGTGCCCAAAGAGAGGCCGTAGCGGTCGGGCGCAGAGGGTCAGAGATTAAAGCCGGAACGGCGACGGGCCGGGAGAGAGGGCCGGGGCTCGAAAGGCTCGCGGCCCGCCCGGCTCTCGCCACATCAACGGAGGAAAGATGAGCGGACTGTTATTGATTCTCCTGCTCGCGCCGGGCGCGTGTGCGTGGCAGGCGCAGGCCCGGACGGCCCCGGCCGCGGGCGACAGGGCAGGGACGCAGGCGGGCGCGGCCCGGCGTCCGGCGGCGAGCCCGACACCGCAGGCCCCGAGCACCACGCCACCGGCTGCGACCACCGCGCCGCCCGCTAAGAGCACCGCGCCGCCTGTCCCGAACACCTCGCAGCAGGCGCCGAGCGCAGCGCCGCCTGCTGCTGCCGCCACTACGCCGCCTGCGGCGAGCGCCGCGCGGCCGGGCGAGAGGGCCGTGGAGGACTGCGGGTGCGAAGGGCAGCCGCTGCCCGAAGTGCTGGCCGTAGTCAACGGCGCGAGAATCACCGGTAAGGAGATAGAGGCGCAGACCGGCGAGCGCGTGCGTGTTCTTCAACAACAGGTGACGGAGGCGCGCAAGCGCGAGCTTGACCTGCAAATCAACTCGAAGCTGCTCGAAGCGGAAGCGAAGAGACGCGGGCTGACGGGCGTCAAGCTGCTCGAAGCGGAGGTTATCTCGAAGGCCAAGGAGCCGACGGAGGCCGAGGCCCTGGCCTTCTACGAGCAGAACAGGGCGCGCATCGGGGCGGAGTTCAAGGACGTGAAGGGCGACATCCTGGGGTATCTGCGCCAGGAGCGCGAGCGCGAGGAGGCGCAGAAGTTCGCCGGGCGGCTGCGTGCGGCGGCCGATGTCAGGGTGCTGGCCGGGAGCGTCACGCCGCCGAAGGCTGCCGCCGAGCGGGCGCGCGTGCTGGCCACCGTGCGCGGCGAGCGGATTACCTCCGAGGACATAGAGAACTCGCTGCGGCCTCTCATC
>DASVWH010000028.1:0-3167 GCA_036389715.1 Pyrinomonadaceae bacterium
ATCAGCGCCGCTCTTTTTGACGACCTCGAACTCGAAACGCAGCTCCTTGCCGCGAAAAATGTAGCTCAGGTAAAACTCCCAGAACTTGCGCGTGAAGCGCAGGCCCGGCCACCGCTGGTCGAGGTTGGTGATGAACTCCAGGCCGAGCGCACGCCAGAGATTGGCCAGGCTAACGTAGGTCCGCACAGGTTTTAGCTCGACCTCCGTGTAGAAGGGGAAGAGCCTGCGGTCCTGCATGAAGCAGTTGAAGGAATAGCTGTTGAAGTGGTTGCGGTGCGTCGGGTCAGACGGCCAGTCCGGGTTCGAGTAGTGGGGCGTGACGAGCTTGATTCGCCCGCCCGGCCTGGTAATCCTGTGCAGTTCCGAGATAAAGGCCATCACGTCCGGGACGTGCTCGGCGACGTGGCGGCTGATGATTAAGTCGAACTCGTTGTCCGGGAAAGGGTAGGGCAGGACGCCGAGGTCGTGAATCACGTCGGCATCGGTGCGCGGGTTGATGTCCATCCCGAGAGCGCCCGGATGCTTGTTGCTCCCGCAGCCGACATCCAGGATTTTCATCTGGCCCGACTGCCTCTCAGGCTCGGCTTTCGTCTTCGGTTGATTCATCAAGCAGAGTGCGGGTCTCTCTGGTATGCGAGCTGCCGTTTAAAGCTCGGGACGCCGATTTTCCGGCACCCGGCGGCTGCGTTTCCAGCATTTGCGCGAACGACTCGAAATCCAGGGCTTGAACGTGCAGCCCGAGCCTGCGCTGTAAATCCGCGAAGGTCGTGCCGTCGAGCATCACGGCCTCGTCGCTCTTGAGCGAGGAGCCGGGAATGACGACCGATTTTCCGCGAATGGCATCGCGCGCCGCCAGGTAACACTCTCCGGTCAGGAGTCCGGCCACGGACACGTCGCCGCCGAAGTAGCGATTTTCGACGCCGACGACCTCAAGCCTCGTGCCGAAGCGCGCGTTGAAGCCTTCGAGCGCCCTGCGCAGGACGGGCGCAAAGAGCGTGCCCGTCATAATGGTCGCGTCCAATCGCTTCGGATGCGCGGGCGGGCGTCTGTCGAGCCTGCGCCGGAGCGCGCTGAACTCATTCTTGAACGAGCGCACCATCCCGATGCCGTCTTCGATCTGCGGGTAGTCGCCGTAATGTGGGCGGCCCGGGATGGCGCGCCCGGCCTTGAGGTAAATCTCGTCGCCGAGAAAAGCGAAGGTCGTCCCGAGCCGCTGCCGAAACTCGCTTTGCAGCGGGGCCAGGTCTTTGATGGTTCGGCGGCAGAACTCCGGCGTGACGGCCGTCAGCCGCTCGTCCGTGTTATAGCGCGTCAGCCCGAGCGGAACAATCGCCACGCTCCTGACCCGCGGGTGAAGCCCCGCAAGGTCGGAGAGCGTGCGGCGCAGAACCTCGCCGTCGTTGATGCCGGGGCAGAGCACGACCTGCGCGTGAATCTCTATCCCGGCCTCCAGCATCCGCCGCATCTTGCCGGAGATGTCGGCCCGCGCTTTCTCGACGCCGAGCAGGTAGGCGCGCACGTCCAGGTCCGTCGCGTGAACGGAGACATACTGCGGCGTCAGGCGCTGCTCGACGATGCGCCGCATCTCGTCCTCGGTGATGGAGGTCAGCGTCGTGTAGTTGCCGTACAGAAAGGAGAGGCGGATGTCCTCGTCGCGGATGAAGAGCGAGGGGCGCGCCGTCTCCGGGTTGCCCTTGCAGAAGCAGAAGAGGCATTCGTTGGCGCACTGGCGCGGCACTATCTGCTCAAAGCCGAGGCCGAAATCCTCGCCCTCGTCGCGCTCGATCTCCAACTCCCATTCCTCGCCGCTCTTTTTGCGGACTTCGAGGACCAGCTCCGTCTCGCCGCCGGTCTGAAAACGGAAGTCCAGATAATCGCGCACCAGCCGCCCGTTGACCTTGATGATTCGGTCGCCCCGCTCAAGCTCAAGCTCGGCGGCAAGGCTCGCGGGCATCACGTCCGTAATCTCGACGCCGCGGCGGCGAATCTGCGTGACGGCTGGCGTGACGGCGAACTCGTACATCTAAAATCCGACCTCTTTCGAGTGAAACCCGTTAGCTGCTTGCGAGGGAAATCCACGGCACGGGCCGCGCGCCCGATTAACACTGTCTCCGACAACCGTTTACAGGGCTTCGCGGCCAAAACGCCAGTATAACAAAGTCGCCGCGCTTTGTTGAGTTGGCAACGCGGCCGCGCGCGCTGCTGTTGACTGGCCGGGAATTAGCCGCAGAGACCGTGCGGGGCCGCGGGCTTAAAAGATAACAGCCTGAAAGATAAAAGCGCGTGTCCTCGGGGCATCCGGGCGGGCCTGCGAAGGGGCCTCCGCGGGTGTGGCTTTATGCTATGGCAGTTTGACCGGACGGCTCTTCAAATTGATGTGTCCTGACAGGTCAGTCTGAGTGCCTGCGGGCCGCTCGCGGAAGGGACGGGACGGGCTGCGACCCTCAAAAATCCCCTCGCAGGAGAGCGCCGCGTCTCCATATCCGGTTCAGCCGCATCAGTTTACTACGATGACGGGCCGGGCCGGAAACCTGCGCTCCCGGCCTCACACGGTTTCCCGGCCGGTTAGGGCACGCCGGTTGCCAGGCAGACCCGGCAGGGCTTCAGCGAAATGAGGCCCATTGGAGAGAGAGGTTGGAACCCGGCCATATGAACCCTCTGAAAGAACAGACCGCTACACCCGACATTCCTGTTTCCGCTCCTGAAATGTCCGCGATGCGCAATGCCCGCGGGACAGTCCTGCTTGTTGAAGACGACCGCTCGATCCGCCGTTACCTGGAAGTCATACTTCAGCGTGCCGGTTACAGCGTAATCGCTGCCGCCGATGGCCTGGAAGCCATGAAGGCCGCGTTGACGGCCGCGCCGGACGCCGTTGTCACCGATGCGATGCTGCCGCACCTGAGCGGCTATGAGTTGTGCCGCTTTCTGCGCCGCCACCCGAAGCTCTCGGACCTGCCGGTCATTCTGCTGAGCGGGCTCGAACGCGCGGACGCCGAGCAGGAGGCTAGCGACCGCCCGGATGTCTACCTGGCCAAACCCGTTCGGCCGGAAGAGTTGACGGGCTGCCTGGCACGGCTGCTGCTCAAGGCTGCGTAAGCCGCAACAGACCCGTCACGGGACGCGCAGACGATAAGGGCGCGGCGATGATGTGCTCTCAAGCACATCAT
>DASVWH010000029.1:0-46862 GCA_036389715.1 Pyrinomonadaceae bacterium
CCCGTCGCCCTGGTTCCCGATCATGTCTTCGGCGGGCACACGGCAGCCGCTGAACTCAATCTCGCCGACAGGGTGCGGCGCTATCAGCTCCGTCCGCTCTCGAACGTGGAAGCCCGACATGCGCGCCCCGACGACGAAAGCGGAGAGCTCTGCCCGCCCGTCCGCGCGCGTCCCGGTCCGGGCGAAGACCGTGTAGAAATCGGCCAGCCCCGCGTTCGAGATGAAACGCTTGCGCCCGTCGAGCACGTACCAATCGCCGTCGCGCCGCGCGGTCGTCTCTATCGCGGCGACATCGGAACCCGCCCCGGCCTCCGTCAGCGCAAAGGCCGCGATGGCCTTTCCCGTAGCGGCACGCGCCAGCCAGAAATCGCGCACGTGTTCGGGCGCGGCGACGCCGATGGCGTAAGTCCCCAGGCCCTGCATGACGAAAGCGAGGTCCGCCAACGAAGAAGAGTACGAGAGCGCCTCGCGGACCAAACACAAAGAGCGCACGTCAATGGCCCTGCCATCGGAAGCGACCGCGTAGCGCAAGAGCCCGGCCCCGGCCAGCATCGCTAGCAGGGCGCGAAACTGCGCCTCGACATCCGGCTCTTCGCCCGCGCGCGGCTCAATCTCGCGCGCCGCGAAACCCTCCACGCTCAGTGCCAGGTCGCGCTGCTCCTCCGTAAAAAACGGTGTCTCCGTGATGAATCGGTCCGGCATATACTGGTCAATAGTAAATGGTCAATGGTCAATGGTGAATCGTTAATCGTTAATCGTTAATCGTGAATCGTGAATAGATAAAAGCAATTGCTTTGAGACCCCGGCCTCTCTCTCTCTTTTTCTATTTACCATTTACCATTTACGATTCACTATTCACGATTTACCAAACTTCGGCTCGCGTTTCTCGACGAAGGCTTCATATGCCTCGCGGTAGTCAGGGTGCTGCATACAGGTGGCCTGCGCCTGTGCTTCCCATTCGAGGGCGGTGTCGAGGCTCAAATCCATTTCGCGGTCGAGCAGCTCTTTGGTCATGGCGAGGGCGAAGGCAGGGCCGCGCGCCAGCTTCTCGGCCAGCGCGCGGGTCTCCGCTTGAAGCTCGTCACGGCCGACAACGCGATTGTAGAGCCCGATTCGCTGCGCTTCCTCGGCCGAAACGAAGTCGCCCGTGTAGAGCATCTCCGTCGCTTTGGCCAGCCCGACCAGACGCGGCAACAGGTAGGCCGCGCCCATGTCAGCGCCCGAGAGCCCGACGCGGACGAAGAGAAAAGCGATTTTGGCTTCGGGGGCGGCGATGCGTATGTCCGAGGCGAGGGCGATGCACGCGCCCGCGCCCGCGGTCGTCCCGTTGAGACTGGCGATGACGGGCTTCGGCAGCGCGCGGATGTTGCGCACGAGCGCACAGGTCATGCGCGTGAACTCCAGTAACCCCTCCATGTCGCGCGAGAACAGCTCTCCGATAATGTCGCGCACATCGCCGCCGGAACAGAACGCCCGCCCCGCGCCCGTAATGACGACCGCCCGCACACTCTCTTCGGCGCGCAGCGCGGCAAACGTCTCAGTCAGCTCGCGGTAGACTTCAAAGGTCAGCGCATTGAGCCGCTCAGGGCGATTCAGAGTGATCGTCGCCACGCCCTCACGCTCTTCGTAAAGGAAACTTTTGGGTGTCAGCATTGTTTGGTCAATAGTCAATAGTGAATCGTCAATAGTTAATGGTAAATAGAAAAAGTAAAGAGAGAGGCTTTAAGTCTCAGGCACGCGCTTTTATCTATTCACGATTTACGATTTACCATTTACAAAACAGCCATGCCTTCAATTTCGACCTTCGCCTTCTCTTCGAGCAAGCCCTGGACTTCGACGAGGGCCATTGCGGGGAAGTGTCGCCCCATCCGCGCGCGCCAGTAACGGCCCACCTCCGCGAGCGCGGCGCTGTACTCCTGCTTGCTCGTCACGTAAACGGTGAGACGCGCGATCTGGTCCGGCCCGCCCCCCGCCTCTGTGACGACGGCGATGACGTTGGCCAGCGCCTGGTCGAACTGTGCAGCGAAATCCGCGCCGGTGATCTGCTGGCGCTCGTCCCAGGCAATCTGCCCGGCGATGAACAGCAGCCTGCCGCCTGCGGGCGCGAGCACGCCGTTGGAGTAGCCGCGCGGTGCGCCGAGCGATGCCGGGTTGATGAAAGAGAGAGTGTTAGTCATTGATTCATTTGTTCATTGATTCATTGATTCGGCAGGCACATGAATCGTTGATTCAAGACAGAACGCTGCCGCCGTCCACGTTGATGGCCTGGCCGTTGATGCCGCGTCCCTCGTCGCTGGCCAGCAACAGGGCCAGCGCGGCGACCTCCTCGGGCGTGATGAGCCGGTTCTGCGGGCTCATCCGGTTGAGCACGTCGCGCGCTTCTTCAGCCGACTTGCCCGTCTTGGCGGAGATGTTTTCGACGGCATGCTCGGCCATCTCCGTCTCGACGTAGCCGGGGCAGATGGCATTGACCGTCACGCCCCTGGCCGCGACTTCGAGCGCCACCGAGCGCGTCAATCCCACTACGCCGTGCTTCGACGCCGTATAAGCGGAGATATAGGGCGCGCCGGTCTTGCCCGCAATCGAGGCGATGTTGATGACACGCCCCCAGCCGCGCTCAAGCATCCGGGGCAGCGCCGCCCGCGTGCAGTAGAACGTGCCCGTGAGATTGACTGCGAGGTGACGATGCCAGATCGCGTCCTCCGTTTTAACGAGCGGTGCGCTTTCCGCCACACCGGCGTTGTTGACGAGAATATCAATGCCTCCGAGCCGCTCCGCAACAGCCTGGAAGGCGCGCTCGACGCTCTCTTTGTCCGAGACATCGCAGGTCGCATGAGCCGTCTCGACGCCGCATTGTTCTCTGAGTTCCCGTGCGACGCGCTCGACTTCCGGTGCGGTGCGCGCGACGACGGCGATGCGTGCGCCCTCGCGCGCGAACGCGAAGGCCACCGCGCGACCGATGCCGCGTCCGCCGCCCGTGATGAACGCGATTTTGTCCACCAGCTTCATCAGAAGATTCAAGGCTCAAAGCTCAAGGTTGATGTTCGCCCTCACAACTTTGAACCTTAAACTTTGAGCCGGGTTTGATTTAGTGATTGATTCATTGAGCTGCCGGGCGAATTGCTGAATGAATCAATGGTTACATGAGTAAATCGCTTTTCTTCATCTCCCCTTGAACTGCGGGGCGCGCTTTTCCAGAAAGGCGCGGACTCCCTCGCGGCCGTCTTCGGACTCGAAGCAGCGGAGCTGGGCTTCCATCTCGTATTGCAGCATTTTGTCCAGGCTCTCGACATCGCTCATGTAAATCGCGTGCTTGGCCGCCGCAATCGAGACGGGCGGCGCGGCCCGCAGCCGCCCGGCCAGGAGGCGCGTCTCCCGCTCCAAATCTTCGGCCGCCACGACGCGGTTTACCAGCCCCAGCCTGAGGGCCTCTTCCGCATCAATCGCATCGCCCAGGAAGCATAGCTCGCA
This sequence comes from Pyrinomonadaceae bacterium, assembly GCA_036389715.1. GTDB lineage: Bacteria > Acidobacteriota > Blastocatellia > Pyrinomonadales > Pyrinomonadaceae > DASVWH01. The sequence goes on from DASVWH010000029.1 coordinate 3,472, forward strand.
GGCTTTGTTCGGCGCGACCAGCCGCGGCAGGAAGTAAGTCCCGCCCCAGTCCGGGTGAAGCCCTATCTTGACGAAAGACTGGCTGAAGGTGGCCGTCGTCGAAGCGATGCGCAGGTCACAGGCCAGTGCGAGATTGAAGCCCGCGCCCGATGCGGGCCCGTTGATCGAAGCGATGACGGGTTTGGGCATCTCCCTGATGGCCAGCACCACGCGGCGTCCCGCGCCCAGCATCCGCGCGAACTCCGCCGTGTCGCCGCGCTCGGCCAGCTCCGCCATGTACGAGACATCGCCGCCCGCACAAAAGCCGCGCCCCGCGCCCGTAATGACGATCACCCGCACCGCGCGGTCGCTGGCCGCCTGTTCGAGCACCTCCGCCAGATCACGACGCATCCGCCCGACAAACGCATTGAGCTTTTCAGGCCGGTTGAGCACGACCGTCACGATGCCGTCTTCTTCCGCGACTCTGATGTGTTCGTACATAAAGCGGGTCAATAGTAAATCGTAAATAGTAAATAGAAAAAGCAAGAGAGCGGCTTTAAGTCTCACGCAATTGCTTTTATCTATTCACGATTCACGATTGACGATTTACTATTTACCATTGACCTATTACCTTCCTTTGAATTGCGGCTTGCGTTTACCGGCGTAGGCGTCCAGGCCCTCGCGCGCGTCTTCGGACTGAAAGAGCTGTTGCTGTAGCTCGCGCTCCAGGGCCAGCCCGTACTCGAAGGGAATCTCAGCGCCCGATTGAACGCTGCGCTTGATGCGGCCGACCGCGTGCGCAGCCTTGTGCGGGAGCGTGAACCGGCGCGCATAGGCGAGCACCTGCCGCATAAAGTCCTCGGCCGTGTCGGCGTCGTAGACGTGATTGATGAGCCCCAGTTCCTGCCCGCGCTCGAAGTCGAAAAGCTCGCCCGTCGTCATCAATTCGATGGCGCGGGATTTACCGACGATGCGGACCAGCCGCTGTGTGCCGCCAGTGCCGGGCAGCACTCCGAGCGTCACTTCGGGCAGGCCCATCTTGCCCGCGCCGCGCCGCGCGATGCGAATGTCCGCGGCCATCGCCACTTCCAGGCCGCCGCCGACCGTGTGGCCGTTCAAGGCCGCGATGACGAGCTTCGGCGTCTGCTCAAGGCGCGAGAGCGTCTCGTTGGCGTGCAGACAGAAGAAGTATTTGAACGTGGGCGTCATCTCCGTCAGGGTATTGATGTTCGCGCCCGCAGAGAAGAACTTCTCGCCGCCCCCTGTGATGACTATGACCTGCGCGCTCTCGTCCATCCGCGCGTCGAGAATCGAGCGGTCAAGCTCGCGCATCATCTCGTAGGTGTAGGTGTTGGCCGGAGGATCGTTGAGCGTGAGCAGGGCTATGCCCTCCTCGACGCGATAACGGACCAGCCGACCCGTCTCTCCGTCTGCCCCTTGAGCCTTTGCTTCCGCTTCTGCCATTAATTTAAGTTCACCCCTTCAATGATTTTCAGGCCCCGGTTCCGGGCGGCCCGGCTGCGGCCCCGTTTGAGCTGCCCGAAGAGTTATGCATTTGACGAAGCCTTTGACTGAAAAAGTAGTGCTCCCGGGTTAATCCGTCAAGCAGCCGCCGCCCTGCTCCCGGAAACGCCCGATGGACGGGCGTTGGATTTCGCGGCTTGACAGGCTGGCCCGGTGGCGCGTAGGGTTTGTCGCCATCAACCGGGGAGGCGCATCTGTTCTGGTGAACGGCGCGGTCTTCAAAACCGTCAGTGAGCCTGTGAGAACAGGCTTAGGTAGGTTCGATTCCTACACGCCTCCGCCAATGAAAGCGGAAACTGGAAGGTCGAAGGGCGAAACCTGGGACGCGTCTTCGGCATGACCCAGGCTTAAATCAAAGCCCGGCTTTGTCCGCACTTTCATTCTTCACCCTTCGCCTTTGCTCTTATGCATCAGTGGATTGCGCTGAACATGACGCCGGGCATCGGGCCGCGTGCGGCCGCCCGCCTCTTGGAGCGTTTTGGGTCGGCCGAGGCCGTTTTTAATGCGACGCGCGCCGAGCTGGAAGCCGTGCGGCTGCGGCCCGAAGCCATCGAGAGCATCATCAGGCGCGAGCTGGAAGAGAAGGCGGCGCTTGAGATCGAGCGCGTCCGGCAGCTCGGCGCGGACGTGCTGCTGCTCGACGACGGCGTCTACCCGGCGCTGCTGCGCGAGGTCTTCGACCCGCCGATTACGCTCTACGTCCAGGGGGCCTGGGCCGAGTGCCTGGATGCGCCGTGTGTGGCGATGGTCGGCTCGCGCCGCTGCTCGACCTACGGGCAGAACGCGGCCGGGATGCTGGCCCGCGACCTGGCCGAGCGCGGCGTGACGATTATCTCAGGGCTTGCCAGAGGGATAGACGCTGCGGCGCATAGAGGCGCGCTCGAAGCCGGGGGGCGGACGGTCGCGGTGATGGGAACGGGGCTGGACCAGGTCTACCCGCGCGATCACAGGAAGCTGGCCGAGGAGATTCTGTCGAACGGCGGTGCGCTCGTCTCGGAATTCCCGCTGGAGACGCCGCCCGCGCCGCAGAATTTCCCCTACCGCAACCGCGTCATCAGCGGGCTTAGCCTCGGCACGCTGGTCGTGGAAGCGGCCGAGAATAGCGGCTCTTTGATTACGGCGCGGATGGCGCTCGAACAGGGGCGCGAGGTCTTCGCCGTGCCGGGCAATATCACCTCGCGGAACTCCTTCGGGACTAACTATTTGATTAAGGGGGCGGGCGCGAAGCTCGTCCAGCAGTGGCAGGACATAGCCTCTGAGCTGCCATCGGAAATCGCTGCGCGGCTGCTGCCGCCCGAGCCGCAGAAAAAGGGCAAAGGGCGGGGCGTCGTCGAGCAGCTGGCGCTCGTCCCCGACGACCTCTCTGGAAACGAGCAGGCCGTTTGGAAGTTGCTTTCGACGGACGACCCGGCGCATATTGATGCGCTGGCAGAAGCGACACGTCTCTCCATCAACGAGCTGACGGGCGCGCTGCTGGGGCTCGAAATGCGGGAGCTGGTGCGGCAATTGCCGGGCAAATGCTTCGTCCGAAAATTGTGACGGCGCTCGCCGGTAACTGTTGACGGACAAAGGGATAAAGTCGGCCCCGGACAGCGGCGCGGGGTCGTTTAAACGTGGCGGCGGCGTCCGAAATCGTCTTCGCGTGCATCTAAGGATAGGTCAATAAAGGAGTCAGAGGTAACAAGCGGCGCGAGAGCCGGAAGGCAAGTCTTGCCTGTCAAACCGTCACCCGCCACCTGTCACTGAATTTAAGAATGGCAAAGAATCTGGTCATCGTCGAATCGCCCGCCAAGGCCAAGACGATCAATAAATATCTGGGGAAAGACTATCTCGTGATGGCCTCCATCGGGCACATCAAGGACCTGCCCTCTAAGGGCCTGGGCGTTGATGTCGAGCACGATTTCGAGACGACCTACGAGCTGATTCCCGATACTAAAAAGCGCAACAACCGAAAGATCGTCGGCGATTTGAAGCGTGCCGCGAAGGAGGCCGAGGCCATCTTCCTGGCCGCCGACCCGGACCGCGAAGGCGAGGCCATCTGCCAGCACCTCGCGGAGGAGATCGTGCCGAAGCGGCCACGCAAGCCCTCCTTTCGCGTGATGTTCAACGAGATCACGAAGCGCGCCGTGCAGGAGGCCTTCAACGAGCCGAAGCAGATTGACGCGAACCTCGTAGACGCACAGCAGGCGCGCCGCGTCCTGGACCGCCTGGTCGGCTACAAGGTCTCGCCGCTTCTGTGCCGCACGGTGGGGGGCCGCCTGAGCGCGGGCCGCGTGCAGTCCGTCGCGCTCAGGATGGTCGTCGAGCGCGAGCGCGAGATAGAGGCTTTCGTCAAGACCGAATACTGGACCGTCACGGCCAACCTCGGGGCCAAACTGCCCCCGGCCTTCGATGCGCGTCTTTTCAAGGTCGGCGAGCAGACCGTCAAGACCGGCGGCTTCGACCAGGACTTGAAGAAGAACGAAATCCTGATCGGCAATGAGGTGCAGGCCGCGGAGATCGTCGCCGAAGCGGAGCAGCAGAATTACTCCGTCGCGGAAGTCTCGACCAAGGAGCGCAAGCGCAACCCTGTCCCGCCCTTCATCACCTCCAAGTTGCAGCAGGAGGCTTCGCGCAAGCTCGGCTTCGCCGTCAAGAAGACGATGATGCTGGCCCAGAAGCTCTACGAGGGCATTGATGTCGGCTCGGAGGGCGCGGTCGGACTCATCACCTACATGCGCACGGATTCGACGCGCGTTTCGGACGCCGCTCTGAACGAGGTGCGCGATTTTATCGGCGGGCAGTACGGCGCGCCGTATCTTCCCGAAAAGGCCATCCATTACCGCTCGAAGAAGGACGCGCAGGATGCTCACGAGGCGATTCGCCCGACCGACATCACGCGCACTCCCGATTCGATGGAGAGGTATCTCAACAAAGAGGAGCTGAAGCTGTATCGACTGATCTGGCAGCGGTTCGTCGCTTCGCAGATGATGCCCGCCGTCTTCGACCAGACGACGATTGACATCGCGGCCGGACGCTTTATCTTCCGCGCCACGGGTTCCGTCCAGAAGTTCGACGGCTTCCTGAAGGTCTACCAGGAAGGGCGCGACGAGAAAGCGGAGGACGACGAAGAGGCCGAGCGCAAGCTGCCGCTGGTGGAAAAGGGCGAAGCCTTAAAGCTCAACTCGGTCTCGCCGGAGCAGCATTTTACGGAGCCCCCGCCGCGCTACACGGAGGCCACGCTGGTCAAGGCCCTCGAAGAGAAGGGCATCGGCCGTCCTTCGACCTATGCCGCGATCATGACGACTATTATTGACCGCGAGTACGTCGAAAAACACGAGGGACGTTTTCATCCGACCGCGCTCGGGATGACGGTCAACGACCTGCTGGTCGCCAGCTTCGACGATCTCTTCAACGAGACCTACACGGCGCGGATGGAACACGCGCTCGACGAGATTGAAGATGGCAAGCTGAAATGGACGGCGGCGCTCAGGGAGTTCTACGACAAGTTTGCGAAGGACTTGAAGACGGCCGAGACGCAGATGAAGGCTGCCAAGCAGCAGTCAATCCCGACCGACGAGACCTGTGAGAATTGCAGCTCCCCGATGGTCATCAAGTTCGGGCGCTTCGGGCAATTCCTGGCTTGCTCGAACTATCCGGAATGCCGGACGACGCGCGAGATTGCGAAAACGGCGGGCGCCGGCGAGGCGGAGGCACAGTCTTCGACGAGCGCGGCGACGGCTGCGACCGCTGCGGCGGGCGGCGAAGAAGCGGCCGAAGAGTGTGAGCTGTGCGGGAAGCCGATGGCGCTGAAGCGCGGGCGCTTCGGGCAATTTCTCGGCTGCACGGGCTATCCCGACTGCCGCAACATACGCAAGATTGCCAAGAGCGGTGCGGTCGCGCCCGCGCCCGTCCCGCTCGACGAGAAATGTCCCGTAGACGGCGCGCAGCTGGTCCTGCGTCACGGACGCTTCGGCGAATTCGTCTCCTGCTCAAACTATCCGAAGTGCAGCTATATCAAGCGCGAGACGACGGGCGTGGCCTGCCCGCGGCCGGGCTGCAAGGGCGAGATCGTCGTCAAGAAATCGAAGCGCGGCAAAGTCTTCTACGGCTGCTCGGAGTATCCGAAGTGCGATACGGTCTACTGGGACAAGCCGGTCATAGAGCCCTGCCCGAACTGCGGCGCGCCGTTTCTCCTTGAGAAGACGACGAAGAAGGAAGGGACGATTCATTACTGCGCGAAGGAAGGCTGCGGCTACCGGCAGACGGCCGGGAAGGCTCCCGTCATTCAACCCGCCGCCCCGCCCGGTGACCGCCGCATCGCAAGCTGAAAAATCCGGCTTCACAACGGAACAGCCGGACCAGCAGCAGTGCCGCACTACTCAATAATCGGCCCGCATGATTGCATCTGATTGACTCAATCATGCGGGCCGATTATTTCTTAATCGTGAGGGAAACTCTTACCAGTCCGCCTGCGCGATGTACTTCAGGACGCCCTTGATGGAGGCGACGGCGTAGCTCCCATCCGCCCGCCTGACCGGCACGTGCCGGTAGCGCCCGACCGCCATCTTGTTGAGCGCGGCCGCCACCGAATCCGTCTCTTCAAGGGCCTCCGGGTTAACCCTCATCAGCTCGCCGACGGCGACCGGCGGCTCACCCGCCTTCGCGCCCGCCAGCTTGCAGAGCACGTCGTGCTCCGTGAAGATGCCAACCAGCTTGTCGCCTTCGAGCACCAGCGCGCAGCCCGTGCCCGCCTCTTTCATCCGACGCGCCACCGCGAGCGCCGAATCCGGCGGCTCGGCCAGGACACTCTCTTCCTGGTCCAGGTGGCCCAGGTTATCCTCCATCACCGAACGCGCGAGCCCGGCGGTCGCGTCCGCGCGCGGCACGTCCAGATCGCGAAACGACTTCATGCAGTTGTCGCAACGGTCCATGCCTTCGATATTATCGTGTCCGCAAGAAGGGCAAATCATTCGTCGTTCAGCTCCATCATGGCAAAGGCGAAGGGCGAAAGTCGGAGACAAAGGCTTTCGGCTTTTAAACCGAACGTGTAATCGCGTTGCGGTCCTCTACCCGGCTCGCGCGCGCCTCTTCACTCCCGTTTACTCGACCGTCCACATCTCGCCGCTGTTGATGAGTTTTTCGAGACTGCCGGGGCCGGATTTGGCGATGGCGGCTTCGATCTGCGCGGCCATCATGTCTTCGTAGGTGTCGCGCTCGACGGCGCGGAAGATGCCGACGGGCTGCGGAAAGTCCGGCTGCTCCATGCGGGCGAGCATGAAGGCGACCGACGGGTCCTTGAGATGAATGTCGTGGACCAGAAGATCGTTTTCCGTCAGTCCAGTCTCGCCGCCCAGTTGGACGACTTCCGGCTGCGCGCCGTTCATCCGAATCCCCTTGTCGCGGTTCTTGCCGTAGACCATCGGCTTGCCATGCTCAAGGTAGATCATGTGGTCGGAGCGCACGCTGCGTTCTGCGAAGTAGTCGAACGCGCCGTCGTTGAAGATGTTGCAGTTCTGGTAGACCTCAACGAAGGAGACGCCCTTATGACGCGCCGCCGCTTCGATCACCGGGCCGAGATGCTTGACATCAATATCGAGCGAGCGTGCGACGAACGTGGCCTCGCTCGCAATCGCCACCGAGAGCGGGTTGAGCGGATAGTCGATGACGCCCATCGGCGTTGATTTCGTCTTCTTGCCCAATTCGGAAGTCGGGCTGTACTGTCCCTTCGTCAAACCGTAGATGCGGTTGTTGAAGAGGATGTAATTGAGGTCCAGGTTACGACGGATGGCGTGCATGAAATGGTTGCCGCCGATTGAGAGCGCGTCGCCGTCGCCCGTCACCACCCAGACGCTCAGGTCCGGGTTGGCGGCCTTGATGCCGGTCGCGACCGCGGGCGCGCGCCCGTGAATCGAGTGAAACCCGTAGGTGTTCATGTAGTAGGGGAAGCGCGAGGAACAGCCGATGCCGGAGACGAAGACGATCTTCTCGCGCTGGAGCCCGAGTTCGGGCATGACCTTCTGCACGTTGTTCAGGATGGAGTAGTCGCCGCAGCCCGGACACCAGCGCACTTCCTGCCCGGAAACGAAGTCCTGCTTGGTCAGCTTAACCGGCGCGGGCGCTTGCTCCCTGGCGGCGGTAGAGCCCGCGTAAGGCTCGCCCGACGCGGCCGCCTCCGGGTTATCCTTGAATTTATCCTGCCCGTTTGTTCCGTTACCACTTGTGCTCATTATCAACTCCTTGGCGACGCTAGACGGTGAAAAGTTCGGCGATGGGAATTTGAAAGCCAGGCACGACCGCGCCGCCGTCGAGCATGTCTTTCTCCGTTAAGATATTGATGTCGGTCAGTGAGCGATAGACCGTGACCGTGTGGAGCTTCGGGCTGACGACCCAAACCACCCCGGTCCCGGCCGCGAGCCACTCCTGCACTTTCTCTTCAACCTCGCTAATGGTATCACCCGGACTGTTGACTTCGACGGCCAGGTCAGGGGCTCCGACCCAATAGCCTGACGTACTTTCCGGCCCTTCAACGCGCTCCTGTCGAATGAAGGCGATGTCGGGAGCGCACACCGTATCGGGATTGCTCCTGAGCTTGAAACCCGTTTCCGCAGCGTAAACCTGACCCAGCTTTTTTTCTTTAACGTACTGGTGAAGAGGCCCGCCGAGCGCCATCATGATTCTGCCGTGGTTATGTCCTGCCGGAGACATCTGCCGGAGTTCTCCTTCAATGAGTTCATAGCGAGACTTTCCCCGGGGCAGTTCCAGCAACTCTTCGGCCGTCATCAATTTTGTTTCAGTCGAACTCACAAATACTCCTCGACCTTGCCGATGATCTCGCGAATCTGGAAGGGACGGCCCTTGACCTTCGAGAAGGCCACGGCGTCAATCAGGTACTTGGCGCGAATCATCGTGCAGAGTTGTCCGAGATTCATCTCCGGCACGATCACGGTCTCAAAGCTCCTGAGCACTTCGCCGAGGTTCTTCGGGAAGGGGTTGAGATAGCGCAGGTGCGCGGCGGAGACGGACTTGCCCTCGCGCTGCAACCTCTCGACCGCCGAAGTGATGGAGCCGTAGGTCGAGCCCCAGCCGAGCACGAGCACCTTGCCCGATTTCTCGCCGAAGACCTCCAGGGCCGGAATGTCGTTGGCCGCGCGGTCAACCTTCTCCTGCCTGAGCTTGACCATGAAGTGATGGTTCTCGGGGTCGTAGTTGACGTTGCCCGTCAGGTGCTGCTTTTCGATGCCGCCGATGCGATGCTCCAGGCCGGGCGTGCCGGGGATGGCGAAGGGGCGTGCGAGCGTCTCTTCGTCGCGCGCGTAGGGCATGAAGTTCTCCGGGTCGCTGGCAAACTTGACCTCGATCTGCGGCAGGTCTGCGACTTCGGGCACGGCCCAGGGCTCGGCCCCGTTGGCCAGATACCCGTCCGAGAGATAGAAGACCGGCGACATGTACTTGAAGGCCAAACGCACGGCTTCGACCGCCATGTGGAAGCAGTCGGCGGGCGTCGAGGGCGCGATGACGATGGCCGGGCACTCGCCGTTGCGTCCCCAGACGGCCTGGAAGAGGTCCGCCTGCTCGGTCTTGGTCGGCAAGCCGGTCGAAGGACCGCCGCGCTGGACGTTGATGATGATTAGCGGCAGCTCCGCCATGACGGCCAGGCCGATGGCCTCCTGCTTGAGCGCCACGCCAGGGCCGGAGGTTCCCGTCAGTCCGATCTGCCCTGCGAAGCTCGCGCCGATGGCCGCGCAGACGGCCGCTATCTCATCTTCGGCCTGAAAAGTCTTGACGCCGAAATTCTTATGCCGCGCCAGCTCATGCAGAATATCGGAGGCGGGCGTGATCGGGTACGAGCCGTAGAAGAGCGGGCGCGAGGCCAGTTGCGAGGCGGCGATGAAGCCTATCGCAGTCGCTTCGTTGCCGGTGATCTTGCGATACTTGCCGGGAGCAATCTGCGCTTTCTTGACCGTGTAATGAGTGGTGAAAACCTCCGTCGTGTCGGCGAAGTTGTAGCCGGTCTTGACCGCAATCTCGTTGGCCTTGGCCACTTCCGGGACCTTCGCAAACTTGCTCTGAATCCACTTGATGGTCGGTTCCATCGGGCGGTCGTAGAGCCAGTAGAGGACGCCGAGCGCGAAGAAGTTCTTGCAGCGGTCCATCTCCTTGCGCGAGAGCTGGACCTGCCCCTTGAGGGCGTTCATGTTGAGCGTCGTAATCGGCAGCCGGTGAACGCGATAACCCTTGAGCGTGTCGTCCTCCAAAGGGTTCGACTTGTAGGCGGCGTGTTCCAGGTTCGACGGCGTGAACTCGTCCGTGTTGATAATCAGCGTCCCGCCCTCTTCCAGGTCCGGGAGATTGACTTTGAGCGCCGCCGGGTTCATCGCAATCAGGACGTTGGGCTGGTCGCCGGGGGTGCGTATGTCCTGGCTGGAAAAGTTCAACTGAAAGCCGGAGACGCCGGGCAGGCTCCCCGCGGGTGCGCGAATCTCCGCCGGGAAATCAGGGAGCGTCGAGATGTCGTTGCCGACCACGGCCGACGTGTTCGTGAATTGAGTGCCCGTCAACTGCATCCCGTCGCCCGAATCTCCGGCGAAGCGAATCGTCACGGTCTCCAACTCTTCCATGTGCTTGTCCTGTTCGACAGGATTTTCGATGACAGTGCTCATTACTTGCTGATGACCTCTTCGTTAATAAGAATGCGGAAAAGAATTTAATCATTTCATCATTGATTCATTTACTCATTTAGCCATCTGGTAGCTCAATGAATCAATCACTAAATGATGAAATGACTAAACGAACAGATGAACAGATCTCTTTCACCCGCCTTCGGGCGTGTCCATGACCTGGGCCGGGACGGGCGGCAGGTTCATCGCCTCTTTGGGGTAACTTTCGGCCAGGTACGTGATGATGTCGAAGACGGAGATCGAGCCGGTCAACTGGCCGTCTGTGACCAGCGGAATGTTGCGATAGCCTTTTTCGTTCATGATGCGGACGGCATCACCGATGGTGGCCTCGGCCGTCAGGGTCTCGACCGCCGGGGACATCCATTCGCGGACGGGCGCGCTCAGGTTCACCTCTTCGCCGACGATCTTATTGAGCAGGTCGCGCTCGGTAAAGATGCCGAGGATGCGCCCCCCGTCGTCACAGATGATGGCACAGCCGCCCTCGTCATCCTTCATCCGCTCGATAGCCTCGGACAAGGGCGTCTCGGGCGGGATGGAGACGAAATCCTCGGTCTCGAGCAGCGCGACGCTCTCTGCTCTGACGCGATGCGGCGCATCTGTTTTGTCCGCGGGAGTTCGCGGTACGCGCTTCTGCTTTGCTGCGGGATTTTCGGTTGGCATATAAAGAGGGGTTTTGCTCCGTCCGTGATGGAAAACTTCAGTCGTGACCGAATCCAAATTGTACCAGCAAAACAAGAAAAAGGTGAAAGGCGAAGGGCGAGCGCCTTATCTACTTGATTTCATAGGGCGACATTTCGGCCAGGCGTTTGACTATTCCCGGCAGGATGCGGAGCGTCTCTTCGATCTCGGCCGCGGTGTTATAGCGCCCGAGCGAGAAGCGGATGGAGCCCTGCGCCGCCGTGTAGGGAACATCCATCGCGCGCAGGACGGCAGAGGAAACATGCGACTCGGCGTTGCAGGCCGAGCCGGTCGAGACGCAGATGCCCGCTGCGTCCAGGTGCGCGAGGATGCTCTCGCCCTCGACGTACTCGAAGGAGATGTTCGACGTGTTGGGCAGGCGCAGCTCGCGGCTCCGAGTCCCGTTCAAACGGGCGTTGGGAATCGTGCCGAGAATCGTCTCCTCCAGCCTGTCTCGCAAGCGCCGCAGCTCCTCGTGCCCCTCGAACCGCGACGCCAGCTCGCACGCCGCACCGAGCGCGACGATGTACGGCACGGCCTCCGTCCCGGCGCGCCGCCCTTGCTCCTGCCCGCCGCCGACGAGAAACGCCGGAAGGCGCACACCGTTTCTGACGTAGAGCGCGCCCGTGCCCTTCGGGGCGTGAAACTTGTGACCGGAGAGGGCGAAGAGATCAACGGGCCAGTCGCGCAAGTTGATGGGAATCTTGCCGACCGCCTGCACGCCGTCAACGTGAAAGACCGCCTCGCAACTCTCGCGCACGATGCGGCCCAGCTCCGCGACCGGAAAGAGCACGCCCGTCTCGTTGTTGGCCAGCATGACGGAGACCAGCGCCGTCTCCGGCCGGAGCGCCGCGCGCAGCTCTTCAGGCTTGAGCAGGCCTTGGCCGTCCACGTCCAGCCATGTCACTTCGTAGCCGTTTTGCTCCAACCTCTCGCAGAGATTGCGGACCGCCTCATGCTCAACGCGGGTCGTGACGATGTGTCGCCGCTCCGGGTTTTGTTCGAGCACGCCGCGGATGGCCCAGTTGTCGGACTCCGAGCCGCACGAGGTGAAGACGATCTCGCTCGCATCACTCGCGCCGAGGAGCGAGGCCACCTGCTCGCGCGCCCGCTCGACGCTGCGGCGCATCTCTCTGCCGAAGGTGTGAGCCGAAGACGGATTGCCGTAAAGCTCCGAGAGGTAGGGCTGCATCGCCTCGCGGACTTCCGGCGCGACGCGCGTCGTCGCGTTGTTATCGAGATAAATAATCTCTCTCATCCGGCCCACACTCCCCGTCGCCTGGCAGCCGCCGCAAAGCATCCGTCATGGCGCGAGACCGTCAGCCGGAAGGATGAGCGAAATGATGAGCATTGAGCTTGAGTAATCATGCTTTCATGGCCTTCCGTCTTCCTCACTGCTTATCCAGACAGCTTTCGTCCGCCAGTAATCTTCGAGTATCTCTGCGATGAGCAGCTGGCATGAGCCGCAGCCGCCACCGGCGTTGCAGGCCCGCGTGACCTGCCCGACCGTGCGCAGCGAACGGGCTTCGATGACGCGCTCGATGCTCTTTTCCGAGACGCCGAAGCAGGTGCAGATTAAGGCTTCGTCGCCAGTCCATTCTTCCTGCGTGAGGGCGTGATAGTTGGCCAACGCTCTTTGCAGCGCATCGCGGCAGAGCGCGGCGCACTGTCTTCTCTCCGGCGGCAGCTCGTCGAACCAATCCGTGATGGCCGTCTCGGGCAGCCGCGCCGCTTTGCCGATGGGCAGCTCCTTGAGCGTCTCGGTCAGCACGGAGGCCGCAGCGACCAGAAAGCCGCAGCCGACGGCGCGAAAAGCCGCCTCCGAGATTCTCTGCGTCGCCGCATCTATCCTCAAAGAGAGCCGCAAGATAGCGCCGCAGCCGAGCGAGCCCGCTTCCGCAGAGGCGTTCACGCCCCGCACCTCGCCGACGTTCTGCGGGTTCAGGAAAAGCTCGTTGACGCGCTCGGGATAGTATGGCATAGCATGGCCGAATGTTCGTCGGAAGCGACCCTGTAAGCGTAACTTCGCGCCTCTTTGTTTGTCAAAAACTGCGTCCGGCCGGGGCCTGCTGTAATGACAAAACCGCCGATTTACGTCATAATTAAGCGGAAAGTAAACCAGGCCGAAGCAGCCCCTTCAGAGCCAGTAGAGCGAGGCGCGGGCGGCGAGCGGATTTCCCCGGTTGAGATTAGAAAACTTTTATGACCCAAGTATCAGAACAGAGCGTGCTCGATGCGCTGCGGCAGATCAAAGACCCTGACCTGCACAAGGACATCGTGACGCTGGGCTTCATCAGGGATTTGAAGATCGAAGGCGGCAGCGTCTCGTTTCGCATCGTCCTGACGACGCCCGCCTGCCCCGTCAAGGAGCAGATGGAAGAGGCGGCCAAAGAACTGGTCGGCGCGCTGCCCGGCGTGCGCTCGCTCAACATCAGGATGGACGCGGAAGTGCCGCAGGGACGCGGGCTCGGCGATAAGGTGACGATGCCGGGCGTGAGCAACATCATCGCGGTCTCTTCGGGTAAAGGCGGCGTCGGTAAATCAACCGTCGCGGTCAACCTGGCCGTCTCGCTGGCGCTCAAAGGCGCTCGCGTCGGACTGATGGACATGGATGTCTATGGGCCGAACGTCCCGCTGATGCTCGGCGCGGGCGATGCGCGGCCCGAAGTCGAGGGCAACAAGCTGGTCCCGATTGAAGCCTACGGCGTGCGCCTGATGTCCATGGCCGTCCTGCAACCGGGCGATAAGCCGATGATCGTGCGCGGGCCGATCCTGCACGGGCTGGTCAAACAGTTTCTGACCGACGTGCTCTGGGGCGAGCTGGATTATCTGATAGTTGACATGCCACCCGGCACGGGCGACGTGCAACTAAGTCTTGCACAGCTTGTTCCCGTCCAGGGCGCTGTGCTGGTGACGACGCCGCAGGAAGTGGCCGTGATGGACGTGCGCCGCGCGCTTCGGATGTTTGAGACGGTGGCCGTGCCCGTGCTCGGCGTGGTCGAGAATATGAGTTATTTCGTTGCGCCCGATACGGGCGTGCGTTACAACATCTTCGGCGAGGGCGGCGGGCAGAAACTGGCCGAAACCTATGGCGTGCCATTCCTCGGCGCGGTCCCGCTCGGGATAGAGGTGCGCGAGGGCGGAGACAGGGGCGTCCCCGTCGTCGTCAGCAACCCCGAGTCGCCGCAGGCCCGGGCCTTCCGCCACGTTGCCGAAGAGGTGGCGCGGCAGGTCTCTATAGAAGCAATGAAACCCGAGCTTGTCGTTCTGGGCAAAGCTCGTTAATGCAATCGTTTAAGAGGTAGCGAGTTTTCAGTTTTCAGTTCTTAGTTTTCATTTAAAACAAATGCTCGTTTGCTGAAAACTGAGAACTGAAAACTGAAAACTCAGTTACTCCATACTTAAGGAGAAAGAAAAAGAAATGTCTGCGACAACTGCTCCAACAATGACTTTGAATGTGACCGAGCCAGCGGCGGGTGAGATTAAGAAGTTCATGGCCAGCGAAGAGGGCTTGCCTGAGACGGCGGGCCTGCGCGTGCGGGTCGTGCCCGGCGGCTGCTCCGGCTTCCAGTACAGCCTGAACATCGAAGAGGATTCGCGCCAGGGCGATTATATTCTCGACCAGAGGGGCGTGCGCCTCTTCGTTGACATGTTCAGCGCGCAGTACTTGAACGGCGTCGAGATAGACTACGTCAGCGGCGTGATGGGTTCGGGCTTCACCTTCAAGAACCCGAACGCGACGGGCGGCTGCGGCTGCGGGTCTTCGTTCACCGCTTAAAGTTCCGGCGAAAGCTACGTGAAGTCAGGACGGCGCGCCTGGCGCGTTGTGTGCAAGGGCGTTCTCGATGAACGAAAATCTTGCGCCCATCGTGCCGGGCGCGCCGTCTCTTTTCCTTGGCGGGGTGAAATCCCATGCAATTGATTGCGGCCCGCTCGCCCGAAGAGATTAGCCAGGCGAGGGAACTCTTCAGGGAATACGAAGCCTGGCTCGGCCTGGACCTCTGCTTCCAGAATTTCGAGCAGGAGCTGGCCGGGCTGCCGGGCCGTTACGAGGCGCCGACGGGACGCCTCCTGCTGGCGCTCGACGAAGGGCAGCTCGCCGGTTGCATCGCGCTGCGAAGCCTGGGCGACGGAACGTGCGAGATGAAAAGGCTCTACGTCCGGCCGGGGTTCAGGGGGCGTGGCATCGGGCGCGCGTTGACCCTGAAAGTCATCGAAGAGGCCCGGCTGGCAGGCTACGAACGCATGCGGCTCGACACGCTCCCGCGAGAGATGACGACGGCGCTCGGCATGTATCGCTCGCTCGGCTTTCGCGAGATAGAGCCTTACTACCATAACCCTGTCGCGGGCGCGCTCTTTATGGAACTGACCCTCGAACCGCTCCAACAATGACCGCCGCGAAAAGATGGCCCGGCCTGAAGCATCGGCAAGAGAGAACGGGCGCGACGAGCGGCCCTGAAGGGCTTCGCCGTGCCCTGCGCTCAAACTGTTGCGCTCTGCTTCCGGTGCTCGCCGGAGCGGGGCTTTCAGGCTTGCTAGAGCGGGCCGGGTTATGCCAAAGTCAGCCTGTCTTTCAACCAACCATCAAAATCTTGAGGAGCAAGTAAAATGCCTAGAATTGAGGCCGAGACCGCTACGGGCGCGCAAGCCTTCGACGCCGAAGAAGGCCGCAAACTCGTGCTCGCCATCGAAGACGCCGGAATAGACATCCTGCACCGCTGCGGCGGCAACGCCAAATGCACTACCTGCCGCGTCGAAATCCTGGCCGGTGATCCGGGCGAGATCGGCGAATTAGAGCGCAATCGCCTGGCGATGGAGACGGGGCTGGCCGAGAACGTCAGGCTCTCCTGCCAGGTCAGAATCCTTGACGACCTGAAGGTCAGAGTCGTCAACCAGGCCAGCGAGCGCGGGATTCCGGCCGGGACGCGCCCCTCCGAGTAAGTCGGATTTTAGGGGACGCAGCCGCGCGGGAATAAGATTATTGCGTCGCCCTGCCGTCTGGTGTAATCTTCGCGCGTACTACATGCAATCGAGCATTACTCGTTGACAGCAACTCGCAAGTCTGAGCGGCACTCACTAAGAGGAGAAGCCAGACGAGCTGTCCCGGTCTATCCCTGTTTGCGTTAAAGCAGGCGCGCCCGCCGGATGCAGGGCCCGGGCGCGGACTGCCTTACACACCAAAAGTCTCGGAGGAACGTATGCTAATAGAAACGTCTGCTCATCTTCCGGCCGGCCTGGCGATGCTTCAGGATGTTTTTCACGCGCCCAACGGAGAAGCCTTCGTCAGAATCCTTCTGCGCTGGAGCCACTTCGTCGCGGGCATTACCTGGATCGGACTGCTCTACTTCTTCAATCTGGTCAACGTCAAGTTCATGAAGGCGCTCGATGCCCCGGCCAAGAAGACGGTCGTCCCGAACCTGATGCCGCGCGCTCTCTCGTATTTCCGCTGGGGCGCGGTCGTCACGGTGCTCGTCGGCCTGACCTATTACGCCATGTACATCCTCGCGCCCGACGTTCGCAACGCGAATAATATCGGCGGCGCAAACGTCAGCACGGGCGTCGTGCTCGGCGTCTGGATACTGATTCCGCTGGTGGTCTTCGCCATCGAGTTCTTCCTCATCAATCGAGACATGGTCAAGGACGGGCGGGTGCTGGCTGTGATTATCGCCGTCCTCGTGATTCTGATGGCGGCGGCCATCGTCTACTGGCTGACATCGCAGTTCACCGGGCCGACGGGCGACAATTGGGCGAGCAATAAGACCTATTCCATCGGCATCGGCGGCGCGCTCGGCCTCATCATGCTGTTGAATGTCTGGGGCATTATCTGGCCCGCACAGAAGCGCATCATCGCCGGGACGGTTTCGGGCGATGCGGCCCCGCCGGAGCTGGCGCGGCGCGCTTTTCTCGCTTCGCGGGCCAACGCCTGGCTCTCGCTGCCGATGCTCTTCTTCATGGCCACTTCGCACGGCGATTACGTGATGTTCGGTAAGTAGCAGCCGGGGACAGCAGCGCGCCCGGGAACGAGCTTCGCCGCGCGGCCCCGCCGGTACAACAAGCAGAAGCGGAGTGCTGCTCCAGCTCCCCCGGGGCGAGCAGAGCATCCCGCTTCTGCTTTTGCTTTCCCCCCCTTAAAGATTTATGCTTCTAATCAATTCGCCATACTTGAGCGTAAAATCGAGATGAAACTTTTCACGGTTTCGTCAACAGGGGTGCGAGGCCCGGCGGCCACGCCCGGCCAGCCGCCCGCGCGTGCTCTGATAAAAGGGAGGCAATGAAAATGGGCTTTAACGGTTCGTACCAGGCCAAGCAGTTTGATTTGAGCGGCCTGAGCGGCATTTCCGACCAGACTCTGGAGATGCATTTCAAACTTTACGAGGGGTACGTCAAGGAGACCAACAAGCTGACGGAGAAGATCGCCGAGTTTCTCCAGGACGGCAAGGTGGACCAGGAAGAGATGCCCGCCTATTCGGAGCTGACGCGCCGTCTGGGCTTTGAATATAACGGCATGGTCCTGCACGAATACTACTTCGGCAACATGAAGAGGCAGGGCGCGGGCGATCCGAATCGAAGCTCGGCCTTCTTTCAGGCGGCCGAGGCGAGCTTCGGCAGCTACGACATCTGGAAGGCGGATTTCGTCAGCGTCGGGAAGATGCGCGGCGTCGGGTGGGCCATCTGCTACCAGAATCCGGCCAACGGCCGCATCTCGAACCACTGGATCACGCTGCACGAGACGGGCAACGTCTCGGGCTTCGTCCCCGTGCTCGTGATGGATGTCTGGGAACACGCTTTCCTGCTCGACTACAAACCGGCCGAGCGCCCGAAATACATCGAGGCGTTCTTCTCGAACATAGACTGGGAGGCCGTCACCGGACGCTTACGCACGAACTCAGCCGCGCAGCAGCAGACGGCCTAGTCTTTGCCGGGCCGATAGTCCTAAGCCCGTCAGCAGGACGGATGCGGGCCGTTGACGGGCCCCGGATTCAGGAACCGCAGACCTTTGATTTCAGACTCTGGCTTTTAAACTTAATTACTTGTTCTCGGAGGAGATATGAAACTGTTGAAACGCCTCTCGCCGGTGGTAACGGCCCTCGTGCTGGTCGCGCTTTCGCTGGCGGGCTGCACGACCAA
The DNA here is from genome assembly GCA_036389715.1 of Pyrinomonadaceae bacterium. Classification (GTDB taxonomy): domain Bacteria; phylum Acidobacteriota; class Blastocatellia; order Pyrinomonadales; family Pyrinomonadaceae; genus DASVWH01. Next base: position 21,441 of record DASVWH010000029.1, read on the forward strand.
TGACAATGCGAACAACACGACGGCGACCACCAACGTCGCGCCGCCGACGGCCGCCACGCCCGCTCCCGCTGCCGCGCAGAACCTGACGCCGACCGAGCGCCCGCAGAAGATCAAGGACATGATGACCGCACGCGGCGAGCAGGACCAGGCCCAGCCGACGCTGCGTTTCCTGGAGCCGCGCGAAGGCGCGACCATCACGGGCTCGACCGTCAACCTGAAGCTGGCTCTGGCCGGAGACCTCAAGGGCTACAAGCCCGGCAAAGACCCGACTTCGGGGATGGGCAATCACATTCACGTGATTCTGGACAATCAACCCTACGAGGCTTACTACAGCCTGGACCAGCCGTTCGAGCTGCGCAACGTGACGGAAGGCCCGCACACCATCCGCGTCTTCCCCTCGCGCCCCTGGCACGAGAGCTACAAGAACGCGGGCGCGTTCCAGATGGTCAGCTTCAACGTCAAAGGCGGCGGCGACGCCTCGAAGCCCACGACCGCGAGCAACGGCCAGGTCATGGCCGACAATAAGAACGGCGCTAACAGGAGCAGCAACACCGGCGCTGGCGGCGCAGCGGCAGCCAACGCGAATGCGGGCGGCAACACGAACACGGCCGCGCCGCGCGAAGGCAAGGATATGGCCCAGAGCACGGCGAGCGGCGTTGATGCGAAGAAGCCGCTGCTGACCTACAGCCGTCCGAAGGGTGAATACAAGGGCGCGGATACGGAAGCGATTATGATTGACTTCTGGCTCTCGAACGCCAAATTGCAGGGCGACGGCGGCGAGTACCGCGTCCGTTATTCGGTTGACGGCGGCGCGGCCCAGTTCATAGACAAGTGGGAGCCCATCTGGCTCAAAGGCTGGGGCGCGGGCAAGCATACGGTCAAGCTCGAACTCGTAGACCGGGCCGGAAACGTCGTCGCCAACGGCGACTACAACTCGACCTCGCGCGACATCACCGTCACGCCTTAAGGCCGCCGGGGCGGGGTCAGTGAAGAGGCCAGGCCGGGCGGGCCTGAAGAAATAACCGGACTCTATGATCTCCGTTCCTGAGAGAGATTCATTGTTCTCCGCGCTCGCCGCAGAGGCTGCCCGCTGCGGCCTCTGCCCGGCGATGTCCGAGAGAAGGGCCGTCCTGAGCGAACACAACGGCTCCGCGGGAGCGCGCGTGATGTTCATCGCGGAAGCGCCGGGACGACAGGGCGGAGACCGGACGCGGATACCCTTTTCCGGCGACCAGTCGGGCCGCAACTTCCAACGCTTCATTGCCTCCATCAGGCTCGCCCGCGAGCGCATCTTCATCACCAACGCCGTGCTCTGCAACCCGCGCAAAAGCTCCGGCGCGAACCGTAAGCCGACGACCGCCGAGATCGTCAATTGCTCGGGCTTTCTCGGCCGCCAGCTGGCGTTGATAGACCCGCGCGTGGTCGTCACGCTCGGCTCCGTCTCGCTTGCTGCGCTCAAACGCATTGAGTATCATGAGTTATCCCTGAAAGATTCGGCGGGTCAGGTTCACGAATGGAACGGGCGGCTGCTCGTCCCCGTCTATCACCCGAGCCCGCAGGTGCTCGCCTCGCATCGTCGTGAAGATGCGCAGTTGCGGGATTATCAGGCAATTGCAAGCGCGCTCCACCGCGCCGGACTAGCTCAGGAAGGCTGGCCCGGCGCGACGGAGTCGAGATAGCTGAAGAGGTAAAAAGATGAAGACAGATTCGACCAAGTTCTCCAGATTCCTGCGGTTCTCGATAGCGGGAGCGAGCCTGCTCGTCGTCGGCGTGCTGGTCCTGGCGGCGCTCGGCGTCCTGCGGCGCCCGGCGGGCCACTCGCCCGAAGCGAACGGCACGGCCGCGCCCGCTTCTGCCGCCGATAATGCGGGCGACGCGACCGCGGCGGCGGCAGGCCCGAAGGTCGGCGAGGCTGCGCCGGATTTTCGTCTCCCCTACGCGACGCAGGAGAAGATTTATCTCAAGCCGGAGGAGCACATGGCGCTCTCGTCCCTGCGCGGCAAGAACGTCATCCTGGCCTTTTACCCGGCCGACTGGTCCGGCGGCTGCACGAAGGAGGTCTGTACGCTGCGCGATACCTTTGCCGAGTTGTCGAAACTCAACGCGATAGTGCTCGGCATCAGCGGCGACTACGTCTTCTCGCACCAGGAATGGGCCAAGTTCCACAAGCTCCAGTTCCCGCTGCTTTCCGATCACGATCATAAGGTGGCGCGCGCCTACGGCAGCTATAACGAAGCGGCAGGATTCAATAAGCGGACCGTCTTCCTGATAGACAAGGAAGGCATCGTGCGCTACAGCAACCTGGATTTTAAGGCGGGCGATGCGAAGGATTACGGCAGCCTGCGCGCCGAGCTGGAAAAATTGAAGTGACAGTAGAACGCCGGGCCGCAAAGACGCCGGGCGGCATCCCGTTCGCCGCGTCGTCGCGGGCCGCCCGGCGGCTTTGCGGTCTTCCGTGCTCCTCATGAGTGAAACCGTCGAACAGCAGGCCGTAATTCGGAGCCTTCCGCTCGCAGCGACGCACGAGCGTCTCGGCGCAACAATCGTCGAGCGCGAGGGATGGCGGCTTCCGGCCGCTTACGAAGGCGCGGCTGCGGAGTACGCGGCCGTGCGCGACGGCGGCGCTGGCTTAATAGACCTTTCCTCGCGCGGCCATATCGAGGTCAGCGGGCGTGAGGCCGTCCAGTTCCTCAACGGGCTCATCACCAACGATGTCAAGACCCTGGAACAGGGCCGTTGGATGCGCGCGGCCTTTCCCAACGTGCAGGGGCGGCTCCTCGCCGACGCACGCGTGCTGCGCCCGGGCGATTCATTCCTGCCCGGCGATTCGTTCCTGATAGACACGGAGCCCGCCACGCACGAGCGCGTCTTCAAGACGCTCGAACGCTTTACGCTGGCCGGGGATTTCCGCGTCGCGGACCGGACGAGCCAGCGTGTGCTCGTGTCCGTACAGGGCGCGCGCGCTGCCGAAATCGTCGGCGCGGTTCTCGGCGCCGAAGCGATGCGCGTAGAGCCCTGGCGCGTCGTCACAGCCGCGTGGAACGGGCAGGCGCTACACCTGATACGCGCGACACACACGGCCGAGGACGGCTTTGACATCTTCGTCGGGGCCGGGGATGCTGGCGCGCTCTGGGACGCGCTCAGCGCGGCAGGCGCACGGCCGGTCGGCTGCGATGCGCTCGAAGTCCTGCGGATAGAGGCCGGAGTGCCGCGTCATGGCATTGATATGGACGAGACGAACGTGGTGCTCGAAGCCGTGCCCGGCGAAGCCGTCAGCTTCACGAAGGGCTGCTACATAGGGCAGGAGATCATCGCGCGGATACACTGGCGCGGGCACGTCGCCAAGCGGCTCGCCGGGCTCGGCTTTGACGGCCGCGCGGGCGTTCTCGGCGGCGATAAGGTCAGGTCAACGGACGGCAAAGAGATCGGACGCCTGACTTCCGCGGCCTTCTCCCCGCGCTTGCAGCGAACCGTCGCGCTCGGCTATGTGAAGTACGATTATCTTGCGCCGGGGACTGGCGTCAGCGTGCTCTCCGGCGACGGCGTCGAGTACACGGCGCAGGTCACGGAACTTCCTTTCGTGCGCGGCGGCTGGCGAGGGACAGAACAGCAGGGCGCGGAGGAGCAGCAGCGATGAGCGATGAAGCGGAGGCGGAAGCGATGAGCGTAGACGCCGGTGCGATGAGCGAAGAGGCGGGCGCTGCGGGCGGCGCTCGGCGCGACCTGGACTTCGCGCAGGCCCGGCTGGCCTATTCGATCATCGAATCGCTGCTCGAACACACGCGCGTCATCAGCGACCTGCTGGCCCTGATGGCGCAGGTGATAGACCCGGATACGACCAAAGCCCTGACGAACACGCCGCACTGGCAGGCTTACCTTGACAGCCGCCGGACGATGGAGAAGACCCGCGCGGACGTGGAGAAATTCGCGGAGCTGATGCAGGCGCTCACCCCGCGTGACGAAGCCTAGAGAGCCACTCTCGCCCACCGGCTTTGCTCATCGAAGTCCGGGTTGATAATAAAGTCCAAGGTTTAGCCACATGCTCGGAAATATAGGGCTCACTTCTTGCGGATGATGCTTTTCTTCCGGCGCTTAATCGGAGTTCTGAAGGGGCACAGGTCCCTGTGCCTGCTTTCCAGAATATAACCCAGCCTCTGGTGCGTAGTGCCGAGCAGGTGCGCTGCCCTGCTAATGCTGCCCCGCGTGGCCGTCAGGGCCTGTCGAATGATGTCCTTCTCGTAACGCAGCATCATGTCGTCGAGCGTAGCTGTTCCTATCTCCGCTGGCGCTTCCGCCTTTGCGGCCTTTTTCTTTCGGCCCGCCGAGAGAATGCGATTAGCAACCTCAAGCAAGCGATGCGCGGCTTGCAGATTATGTGAGGGAATCAGCCAATCGTAAGCGCGTTCGTAAATGGTCTGTCTCTCGTTAATGTCAAGGCTTGCGCTCAATTCCTCCAGCATGGTCAAGGCCGCCATGCCAGCAGTATTCTGTGCGCCTGACAAGTGCGCGACTTCCATCGCGCGAAGAAAGAGAGCGTGCGCATGGTCGTAATGTTTGAGGCGGGCTAAGACTGTGCCCTGCGTGGTCAGGGCTTCGGCCAGGAGCGATTGACGCCCGCCCTGTCCGAGAGCCGTGACCGCGGCGCTGGCTGTTCTTTCGGCCTCAAAGATACGTCCTTCGGCAAGAAAGACGCGGGCGCGTGTCTCGTCCACCTGCGCGACGCCGCCGTAATCTTTCAGGTTCACCAACAAACGGCGGGCGCGGTCTAAATGTTCGTGCGCTTCTTTGAGCTTCCCTGCTTTGAAGTAAAGGAATCCCAGATTGTTCTCGACATTAGCGCGGTAACACTTATGCCCTGCCTGCTCGAAGTGGAAACCGGCCGCCGCGTATTCAATAAAAGCGCGGTCAAGATAGTCCCCTCGCTGCTCCTTCGTGCCGATGTCTTCCAGCACACCCGCGAGCGCATTATGGTAGCCTCCCCGGACAGTGTGGTTCTTGATTTTCTCAAACAACGGCGCGGCATTAGTCAAGATTTGTAAGGATTCACTGTAGCGCAGTGCTGACCATTCGACGATAGCACTTCTCACCGTGGCTTTAGCTTTCAATTCATTATCTGCGGTAAGTCGTGTGAGGACTCCTTTGAGGGTATCCCGCGCCTCATCAAATGCGCCTTCGCGCCAGTAACAATAAGCTAACTCAGTTTGTGCCTCTACTACCTTTTTCAGATAACTGTGGGCTTCAAAGACGGTCATGCCTTCAGTGATAAGATTCTTCGCTATTTCCTGTGCGCCTGCGAGCTGATTCTTACTCCCAATCCAGCCCGTCAGAGTCCCGGCACGCAAGAGCACTTCGCCGATGGTGCTTGTCTCTAGTCCTTCAAGGCGCGGATGCTCACCGATACGCTGCCATAGCTCACCCATTGCCTGGCGCGCGGCCTCATAGTCTCCTGCCTCTTCCAGTTCCTTTGCCAGTTGACAACGAAGCTGCGCCCGCTGGTCGCGGCTCAGTTTCGGGTTTTCCAGTTGGCGCAGAAGTGATGCTTGAACGTTCATGTGAAGTGAACCCGTGAGATAGCCGGTTACGTTGCAAGAACACGCATCACTTTATGCGCCCGCTCTTAGACTTGCAAGAGATAGCCAAAGCTGCTCTATTCTGTCTGCTTGCAAAAAACTTTGCAAGAAATTTCGGAAGGAGCAAAAAGATGAGAAATCTAGGGAAATTCAGTGCGACGGTGATTCTGACATTGAGCCTAACGCTCTCTATCTACGCAGGTCATATTCCCTGCGGAGTGACGGATGAGCCGATACCCGCAGAGGTGTCCGTAACGGGTGAGACGGAGAACACTGTTGAGCCAACGGATACGGCAACGGAGGCCGTAGTCTCGTTGATCGAAACGATGCTGATGCTGTTCTAAGCAGGGCCACTTTAATCCGGATTGTCTCAGGGCGGCGTGACTTGTGGGCGCGGCAGAGGCCAGGTGTGCCTGCGTGTACTTGCGGGAAAGGTTACTGGCTCAGCGCTGTGTCGCGTAATAGCTCTGCCGACCATGCACTGTGTATTCGGGATGGCCGCGCACTTCGATGCGGACTCTCCTCGGCTTGCCGTCGCGCTCCTTGTTCGTCGGATAGTAGCCGATGATGTAGCGATGATTGATGTCTTCGAGGATGCGTGCGTAGATTTCCGCAGCTCGTTCCGGCGTCTCCAGAAAGGCCGTCCAGCCGCCTGAGAGTTCGGCTACATGAGCGGCCGCCGCCTGCTGGCGTGCGGCTGCGGCCATCACCATTGCGACCACGTTGTCGGGGATGGGCGGCCTTCCGCCCGCGGGAATCTCCGGCCTGTGCGTCTTGATATAATGCTCCTGCACCCTGGCCATTATCTGCTGGCCGACCCTCAGAATATCGCTCTGTGAGGCCCCGGCCAGGCGAGGGCTCGGAATGACCGTGTAGATTTTGACGCGCGACTTTTCCACCTCCGCGTTGATGTCGGACATGTAATAAACGCCGGGGGCGTTTGAGCCGCCGCGCGGCGGGTCTTTGAGCCGTTCGGCCTCATCGCCGTCGGTTTGAAAGATGATGATGGGCCGCCGCTGCTCTACGTCAATCAGCTCTCTGAGGGTGGCGAGCAGGGCGCTGAACTGCCGACTCTTGCCGTGCCATCCCTTCCCGGTCAGCTTCATAAACGAATCGAGCGTTGATTTGAGACGCTTCTTATCGCCGGTGAAATCAATGGCCAGCTTAACGTCGTCGGTGACGATGGCCATCTGGTCTGTCGGGGTGAGCTGGTCCACCAGAGTCTTCGCGGCCCTGACGCTCTCCGCGAGATAGGGAGCCTGGCTCCCGCTCCAGTCCAGGATGAGCACTATCGAGCGCGGCAGCCGTGCCGCGTCGTCGCCGAGCGTGAGAGTCGAAATCTCCTGCGGGCGTTCGTCTTCGACGACGATGAAATCATCTTTGCCGAGCCCTGTGATAAAGCGTGAGCCCGCGCGGTCCGTGACGACTACGTCGAGCGAAACCAGCAGCGTCTCGACCTTGAGCGTCTCTTCCGGGGGCGGCAGTCCGTCCTCGCCCGGCCGCTGCTTTGCCTCCGCGCCGTCGGTTCTGGCTGGCTGCGGCCTCGTCCGATTAAGGCTCGCGCCGAAAGGCTCGCGGGCGGGCGGCTGTCCGGCGGGAGTCTGCGCCCCGACCGGCGGCAGCGGCGCACACATCATCATCAGGATTAACAATGAAAGCGGTAAGGATAGTAACAGGCCGCGGCTCAAGGGTTTACACATTGACGGCGCTCCTCTCGACCGGATGGTCCGCGGGCAATCTTGCGACGCGGGCCGCGCGGGGTTGGATGATTCTTCCGCCGGAGAGAGCTTGCGCGGGCGCTCCGGCTTTGAATGCGGCGAGCGTCGGTCGTAGAGCTGTGCGCTGAAGAATGAGTCGCAAGCTGGCTCTACGGGCAGCGGCGAACGGCCCGGCCTTAAGCGTGCTGTTCCAGCTCTACGTAGCCGCCTGCGGCGACGATTAAGAGTACCGTCCCGGCGTTCGTGTACAGGGGCCCGTGAACGCTGTCGGCGGGCGCGTAGGTAAAATCGCCGGAGCCGAAAGCCAGCTCGGCAACGTGAAAGTCTCCTTCGAGCACGTAGCATTGCTCGAACCCGACATGGCGATGCGCGGGCATGACCGTGCCCGGCGTCAGCTTGACCAGCGAAGTCGTGATGCCTTTCGCCTGATCGCGGAAAAGCTCCTTGACGAAGACGCCGCTGGATGTCTCCTGCCACTCGCCCTCGTTCGTGCGCAGGGCCAGCATCGCCTGGCTGTACGACTGGCCTGAAGCGGCAGCGGCGACGCCGGGGCCGGGCTCTGCGCCGAGACGCGCGAGCAGCTCTCCGCGCAACTGCGGCCGGGGCGCTTGCGCGGTGCAGAGTGCGAGAGCGGCGGCCACCTCCTCAAAATCCCTTAACTCCGACGCGCACACCTCGCATCCTTCGGCCAGGTGCTGCTCGAAGAACACGGCTTCGCCGCGCTCCAGCGCCCCGAGCGCATACGAAGATGCTCGTTCCTGAAACTCGTCTTCGGTTCCGCTGTGTTTCATGGCGTTCCCTGGAATGATGGCTTCAAGGCCGCGCGCAGCTTCGTCATGGCGAGCCGGACGCGCGTCTTGACAGTCCCGAGCGGCTGGCGGAGCGTTGCTGCAATCTCGCTATGGCTCATCCCGGCGTAATATGCCAGCTCGATGACCTCGCGCTGCTCTGCGGGCAGACCGTCGAGCGCGACCCGGACCGTCTGCTGCGTTTCCGAGACGGCCGCCCCGTCCTCGACATTGACGGCGCTGGCGGCGACGACGCTCAGGTCCAGCGGCTCTTTGCGGAGATTTTCCCGGCTGGCTGAGCGCAGGCGGTCCAGCGCGCGGCTGCGTGCTATCGTCACGAGCCAGGCGAGCGGCCCGCCGCGCCCGGCGTCGTAGCGGCGAGCCTGCCGCCAGACCTGCATGTAGACATCCAGAACGACCTCTTCGGCCGTCGCCGCATCGCTCAAAATGCGGAGCGCCAGCCCGTAGACGATGCGGCTCGTCCGATCGTAGAAGGCCGTCAGCGCATTCTGATCGCCCGTCGCAAGACTCTTGACGAGCGCCCTCAACTCGTCGTCGCGCAACTGTTGTTCGGTCGCGTCCGCTCCGGGGACGAGCAATGCTTCCCCGGATGCCTCTCCGCCTGAGAGTGCGTGCTTTTGTTCCTTCACGGACCTCTCTCCGGGTGAAGTATCAGACTCGAACACGACTTTTATCAACTGCGCATCTGCTTTCTAAGGCCAGCGCCTGCCGCGACCCGGAAGCCTGCCGGGGATTCCGCCGGGAATGCCGAAAATTCGGTCGCTGAGAGCGAAGTTATATTCGACCATGACGGCCTGTGAGACAGGCTGCCCGTCCTTCGTCGCAGGGTTGAAGCGAATCTTGCAGGCAGCCCTGATCGCGCTCTCCGTCAATCCGTCGGGCAGCCCTTTAAGCACTTTGACGGTCGAGATTTTTCCGGTCCCGGCGAGCACTACTCGCAAGGCGACCGTCCCCTGCGTGTCCCTGCGGCGCGCACTTTCGGGAAAATCCGGTGTCGGCTTTGAGAGGATTTGGGCTTTGGTCGAAAGCTCGCGGCCGGTGAAGACGGGGCCTTCTTCCGCCTCTCCGGTCGAAAGAAGCGCGCCTGCATTATTCGCCGTGCAGCGGTAAAGCTGCTCGTCGGCCGCATCTTTCTTGATCGGAGTCGGCTCGGCCGGTTCGTCAGGCACGGGCAAGGGGTAAGCGGTCCTGTTCGAGACGGTTCGTCTTCCCGATTGAGCGTAGGCGGAGGCACTACAAAAGCAGGCGCAAGCGAGTGCCGCAACTAGCAACGCGAGGTATTTCATAAACTCTCCAAAAGCGCTTAGTGAAGAGACCTGGAGGCGACGCGAATCACCAGCGGAGAGTATAAATCTTATCAAGTTGGAGGCAAAGCCGGGCGGCCCGCTCTGCCTCCGACTTGCACTTATTTCTTCGTGATCGTGGCGGCCCCGCTGCGGTCCTCGCTAAAGACTTTCGGGTCTCCGTAGTAGTTGACGTGCCCCGCGCCGGAGACTTCGGCCCGCAGCTCCTCAGAGGCGTAGACATCCGCACTTGCCGCGCCGCTCGAATGAACCGTGACCTTTCCGGCGCGCAGGTCCCTGGCGTTCACCTCGCCCGCGCCGGACATCTTCACCTCAAGCGTCTTCACTTCGCCCGTGGCATGAACGTTGCCCGCGCCCGAAGTCTCGATGTTGAAGGCATCGCTCTTGATGTTGGAGATGTTGATGTCGCTCGCGCCGGAGGTCGAGACGGCCTCAAATTCGGGGGCCGAAATCCGCACGCGCAGCTTGTTCTTTGTCGAGAACCCGCCGCTCTTGTTGCCGATGCGCAGCACGCCGTCGCTGACATCCGTCGTGATGAGCGGGAGCAGGTTATCGTCTCCCTCGACTTCTAGGCTCTGCTCCTTTCCGCAGACGATCTCCACGTCGTAAGCGCCCGACACTTCGAGGGCAGCGAACGCCGGGACATTCCTCTTATCAACCTTCATCACGCCCGAGCCGGTCGTGTGCGCGCCCATCCCGCCCCACCTGCACCCGCCGCAGGCCAACACCAGTACGAGAAAAAAAAGAGTCTTTTTCATCATCATCTCCTTTGCGCGAATCAGCCCGTCGGCCTGGCCGCTCTCCGGCCGGTTTTGTTGAGAGCCGGGCGTCAAAAACCGACCGTCGAATAGTCGAACCGACGCCCGGCCCAAACCCTGCGGCTATTTATTTGTCCGGTCCCGTGGGCAATACGCGGTCGCGCGGTTTTATGTTCCGGTCAGCGCCCCTGGCCGGGAGAGAACCAGTAGAGCAGCGCCTGCCCGATGCCGAGAATAAAGCCGAGCACCGCGCCGAAGACTTCAATCGTCTTCAAGTGTTGCTGCGCGACGGAGAGCACCAGCTCTTCGAGTTTCTCGACCGGGTATTCCGAGACCTTGTTGCGGACGATGCTGCCGATGTCGAACTCCGCGATGGCCTGTGGCAGACGCTCGCGCGCCGCCGCGTTGATGCGCTCTGTGAGCGCCAGCGATGCCTTGCGCACGGAATTTTCCGGCAGGTGGTCGGAGAGGCGTCCGATGGGCGCGGACATCATTCGCTCGACCTGCGCGCTCAGGATGTTGTTGATGGAGCGCGCCGTCTCTTCGCGCGCCAGCACCCTGAGCAAGCCTTTCGAGAGAATGCCCTTGATGCGCTGCGCGGATTCCGGGTTGAGGTGTTGAAACAGGGCGCGCAGCGTATGCGGCCGCAGCCGCTCAAGCGCGTCCGAGAGATAAGCGGCGACCGAGCTTGCCAACTCCGGCCCGCGCGCCAGGGCCAGGATGCGCCCGGCAATCTGGTCCTTGATGACCTTCAGCTTCTGCGGCTCGATATTGCCCACCAGCTCCTTGATCGGGCGCGAGAGCGCGTCGTCAATCAACGAGTTAAGAAAACTCTCGGCCCGCTGCTCGAAGGCCTCTCCGCGTAGAAACTCCTCGACGCGGCGCGGCAGCGTCGTATTGACCAGCTCGTCCACCTCGCGGTGGATGCGTTCGCGCGAGACGAAGATTTTCTTGAAGAAGGAGAGCTGCGCATAGTAGTCGTCAACCTCGCGCTTGATGAGCGCGCCGATCTGCGTGCGCGTGTTCTGGCTCGTAGCGATCTCGGCCAGTTGGTGCACGATGGGCGGCATCTGGCGGTCTATCCGCTCTTTAATCAGCGTGACGGTATCGGGCGTAAACATCTCGGCGAGGGTGGCGCTGCTGTCGGCCAGGTCGTCGAGCCGCGCGCCGATGAAATCCCGCACCTTGGCTTCCAGGCCCGGCTCGTTGACGAGACCTTGAAAGCGATTCTCGATGAACCGAAGCACCTGCTCGAACGTCTCGTCGTTGACCGTCTCGCCGAGACGCCGCGAGAGCAGCTCGTTGACGCGGCGCTCGATGAACTCGTTAATCACCGTGGCCGTCTCTTCGCTCTTCAGTATCCTGGCGATGTAATCGGCGACGCGATATTGGAGGGCCGAGATGGCGTCGAGGACGGGCGCGCGCGCTCCGCCCGGCAGCGCCTCGATGAAGGAGGGATAAGCGGAACTGAGCAGCTCCGTCGTATAAGCCTCGACGAAGCCCTCGACCTTGCGGCGAAAGAAATCGGTCTCGAAGAGAGCGTTGACGACCGTCTCCTGTGAGACCAGCTCGTTGCCGACGGCGTTGCCGATGGTCTGGGCCAGCCGCTCGCGGTGGCGCGGAATCATCCCCTGCGGCCAGACCGTTATCCCCCAGAGCTTGACGGGGCGGCGCGGGCGAAAGAGCATCCGAATCGCCAGCCAGGCCGCGCCGTAGCCATGTCCCGTCGCGATGACGATGATCGAGATAACCCATACGAGCTTGTAGGTTTGGGTGTCTATGGCAGGTGCTCCCCTGACTTGCGGCGGCCCGCGCCGCGAAAAGTTTGACGGAACATGACGAATGCTAAACGCGCGGGGCGAAGCGCGTCAAATCCGCAGACAGAGGGTCGGCCCCGGCCGCTGCTTCGACGGCCGTTAGTTCGAGTTCGGTTAAAAGAGCCGCCGTCTTTAAGGCCCTTGCTTTCCACGCTCCGGCCACTTCGCCAAGCGATGTCAGATACGGGCCGTGGGCTTTTGCGCTGGCCGCGGCTGCCCGCGCCAGCCACCCGAGCATGCCCGCAGCATCCTGGCCGAGCAGGGCCTTGAGAATGAACTTGCGTTCACCCAATCTTAAGCCGAGCCCGAGCCGGTGCGCCGCGCGGCTCAAATCCGCCCGCGTCAGAATCATCCCGCTGCGGACGGAGCTCAACAGCGATTGCAGGAACTCTTCGACCCCATCGACGCGCGGGTCGGCTAATCCGGCAGACTCGCGCAAGGCAAGCGGGAGGCGCGCGGGCTTTCCCGTTATCTCCGCCTCTTCCATCAGGGCGCTTAAGAGAAGCTGCGCCCACTTGCTGTAAAAGGGCGGGGCCAGCTCTTCGATCTTCGAGAGGTAGAGCGGCAGCCAGCTCAAGAGGTGCTCCCAGAGGAAAGCCTTGCGCGCGCCGCGCCAGCCGAGCTTGAGCGCCGCAGTGCTTGCCGCCTCTTCCTGCTCGACCAGTTGCGCATAGAGCGCGAGCATCACGGCCAGGTGGTCCGGCTCGGCCGGAGGCGTCCGGCCCAGCGCGCGCCAGAAACCGGCCACACGGTCACGCGCCTCGCCGCCCAGCATCCCCTCTTCGCCCAGGTAAACGGAGGCGTATGGGTAGAGCTGAAAGACGAACAGCTCCGTGTACTGGCTCGTGTCGGGCAGTGGTCCAAGCTCCAACGCCAGGGCCAGCTCCGCGGTCTCTTTTGCCGGAGGCTCCGCGAACACGGCTAAAGCGCGGAAGAGTTCCATGCGCGTCCTATTCCACGCCGATTAATTCGGAATCAAGGGGCAGCCTGTAAGTCTCGCGCGAGGGTTTGAGCGGGCGCAGCAGCCAGTAGGGGCGGCGCGTGCCGTCAGGCGAATACTCTCCCGCCGAACGAGTCAGCGCCAGCCATTTTTGGTAGACCTCGTGCGACTTGCCCGTGTCAACCGAGATGTCCCCGTAGTTGTCATCCGGCGCGGCCTTCGTCACGCGCACGGCCTGATGCCAGCAGTGCATGCCGGAAACAGGGTCCGGGTGCACGGGGAAGGTCAGGTTCTGATGAACGCCGACATCCGTCCACCAGATACGCGCCGTGTCCGGGTCGCTCGAAGCATAGGGCGCGACCCCGCGCTCGCGCTTGAGGCCCCACCTCTGGCCCTCGTGTTCGAGCGCGACGGTCGCCATCATCTGCCGCTGCCCCTGGTCCTTGAGCTTCCAGCGCCCCATGTGATGGCTGCACGCGACGATGCCCGGGCGAATGCCTTCCGTCACCCAGGCGCGGACGACGAAGTAGCCGATCTCGGTTGTGACGCGGACGAGAGAGCCGGTCTTGACTCGCAGCTCGTCGGCGTGCGTCGGATGAATCCAGAGCGGGTTGGTGTGCGCGATTTCGTCTAGCCACTTGGCGTTGGCGCTGCGCGTGTGAATCTGGACGGGCAGGCGAAAGGTGGAGATGAGGACGGTCTGGTCCGGGGCCAGGTTTTCGGGATGAATGTGGCTCTTGATATAAGTCGGTACGGACCACTCGGGCCAGCCCCAGTCGGAGAGCGTCCGCGAGTAAAATTCGAGCCGCCCGCTCGGCGTCGGAAAGCCGCGCAGGATTTGATCGTCAATCTTCACCCCGGCCATCCGTCGTCCTTCGCGGTCGGGGTCGGGCGTCGGCAGCGGGACGACGTTGGGCGTCGGGGGTTTCACCGCACGGGTGTAGACGCGACCGAAGCGATCCTCGCGGACATCCTCCAACTCATCCGGCGGGACCTCCTCCCGGTAAATCGCGCCGACCTTCTTGCGAACCTCGAACGCCCCGTAGCGCCGCATGAATTCGAGCGGCGTCAGGCTCTCGCTCTGCGCCCGTTCCTTCAATCCCGGGACCGAATGCTCGAAGATGTAGCCGTAGTATTCGTCAACGCTCAATCTTTCGCCGGGCCTCTGCTTTGATTCGACGAATTGACGAATGCCGAGTTCTCCGTCAGGGTCAATCCGCCACGAAAGCTCAAGCCAGAATTCGTTCTCCTCCCAGACCTCGCCGGGATTGACTTCGCGCGTGTCCTTGAGGCTCTCGCCCAGGCGCTCGCGGGCGGCGCGCAGCACGGGCTGGCGAAAGCCTATCCACTGCGCATCGTGCGTCTCGTAGGAGTGAACGTCGTGACGCTCGGAGCCGTGGCCCATCGGCAGGATGTAGTCTGCGAAGTAAGCGGTCTCGTTCCAGGTCGGCGTCAGCGCGACGTAGCAGCCTATCAGGCTCTCGTCCTGTAAGACCTCGACCCAGGAGAAGCCGTCCGGGTTGGTCCAGACCGGATTGTAAACGCGCGTGAAATAGAGGTCCACTTTCCCGCGCCCGGCCTTGAGAAAGTGTGGCAGGAGGAAAGAGAGTTCGTTCATCGCCAGCGGGTACTCTCGCGGCCAGGTCAGTTCGTTCCAGGTCTTCGGGTGGGGCGGCGTGTAAATCGGCTTCGGGACAAACTTGTTCCAGGCGTTGGGGAAGACGCCGCCCTCCGTCGCCACCGCGCCGAGCAGCGCATTCAACATGAAGAGCGTGCGCGTGACCTGCCAGCCGCCGCTGTTGCCCGCCGATGCGCTGCGCCAGTTATGACTCGAAAAGCGCGTCCCGGCCGTCGCCACCACCTTTGCGATCTCTTCGAGCACGGCAGCCTCAACACCCGATTCGGCGGCCGCAAACTCGAAGGTATAGCCGCTGTAAATGTCCTTGAGGACCGCTTCAAAGCTCTCGAAGCTAGTCTCGATTTCCGGGCGCTCGACGGCTAGGTATTCCTCCCAGTTCCACCAGCGCCGGACGAACTCTCGATTATATAGCCCCTTTTGAATCAGATAGTTAGCGATGGCCAGCACGATGGCGGGCTCCGAGCCGGGATAGGGCGAGACCCAGAAATCGGCGTGCGTCGCCGTGTTGGAGAGCCGCGTGTCGAAGACGACGAGCTTCGCGCCCTCGGCCTTGGCCTCGATGACGCGCTGCGCGTGCGGGTTGAAGTAGTGCCCGGCTTCGAGATGCGAGCTGATGAGAAAGATAACCTTCGCGTTTGCGTGGTCCGGGCTGGGGCGGTCAAGCCCCATCCAGTATTGATAACCGGCGCGGCTGCTCGACGAGCAGACGTTAGTGTGCGAGTTGTGACCGTCAACTCCCCAGGCCGCCAGTATCCTTTCGGTGAACCCGTCCTCACCGGGACGCCCGACGTGGTACATGACCTCGTTATGCCGCTTCTCCATGATGGCCTTGCGAATGCGCGCGGCAAGGTCGTCGAGGGCTTCGTCCCAGGTGACGCGCACCCACTTGCCCTCGCCGCGCTTGCCCGCACGCTTGAGCGGGTAAAGGATGCGGTCCGGGTCTGTAATCTGGTTGAGGGTCGCGGGCCCCTTGGCGCAGTTGCGCCCGCGCGAGCCCGGATGCTCTGGATTGCCCTCGAACTTACGCACCTGCAAGCTCTCCCTGTCAACGTAGGCGAGCAGCCCGCAGGCCGACTCGCAGTTGAAGCAGGTCGTCGGCACGAGCATGTAGCGGTGCTCCCTGCGCTCGGGCCAGGCGCGCGAATCCAGCTCCACCCAATCGTCCCAGCGTTCTCTCGGCGGGAAGGCCGCCAGGTGAATGCGGCTCGGACCCGGATAGAAGGTCTCGCCCCGCGCTTCCGTCTCCCGGCGCGCGGCGCTGACGCGCTTGGCTAGTTCTTTGAGTTTCATACCTGCTTTGCAAAGGCGCGAATCAGCTCGGAAATCCGCGCCAGGTGATGGTCGTCATGCTCTGCGACGAAGAAAACAAGGTCGAGCACGCGGAACCCCATCCCGAGACGCGGGTGAAGCGCGCTTCTCTGGACGAACGCTTCATCGTATTCGTCCAGGCGTCGGACGAGCTCCATTCTTTCGGCGCGAAAGGCCGCGAGAATGTTTTCGATACTGCCCGCGTTGTGATTGGCCTCATGCGTCTTGCGATTTTCCAGGTCGGCGGCGTGAAGCGTCTCACGCCCGGCTTCGTAATCATCGAGGCGAATGATTCCCAGCGGCTCAAGGTCGAGCAGATGCCCTGCCTGTTCCTGGGCGGACCAGCGGCCGTCGTCTCGGCGCGTCAGCAGTTCGGGCGAAAGCGCGCGCGACAGCTCTTCTAGACGAGCCGGAGTGCCGCGCACGCGTTCGACCACGTTCGGATACATCTGGACGGGAAGAGAATCAAAAGAGAACTTGCGCTCGAACCAGCGGACTCGCTCTATCATCTCTCAAAGTCTCCCGATTGACCGGCCGCAGGAGGTCGCGGTCAGGCCGGATTGTTCAGCGAGCCGAAGAACGTGAAGGATTCTCGCGGCATGTCTAGCTGTAAAGTCCAGTTCTTGAAATCCTCAGCCTGCGTGCAGTTGTTGCCGCTGCCCTGGAGGATGAGACGAAAACGCGTCGGGCCTCTGCCTCGCGTGCCCTGGTTGAGCAGGCCCGTAATCTGCGCCGCGCCCGTGAAGCGCCATTCCTTGTAGAGCGACGGGCCGTTGCCGCCCGCGGGCCGGTCGTGCAGGTCCGCCCCGAAAGAGAGCGCCGTCGCGGGAATCGTGAAAGAGATCACGCCCGTCCTGCCCTGCTTATCTCTGAGCCTCAGTTGCCAGCGCCGCCCGTTGCGCGTTTGCGAGAGAGCGTAGCTCTCTTCGAGCGGATAATCTTCGCCCGGCCCGATGACGGGCTTGGCTGTCGGCCCGAACCTGACGCGGGCCAACTCGCCGAGCTGCTCCGTTCCGATGCTCTCCGTTCTTTCATACCACTCGCCCTCCTCCGCGCAGCAGGCGCAGAGCACCGGCGCGGCGGGCGGCGGGTTGAACTCGGCCTTCGCGGGCCAGATAAGGAGCATCGCCATCCCCGTCAGGATTATGCCCCAGCTCGTGCTGCGCACCAGGGGCGCTCTCATAGTCATGTTTACTTTTGTCCTCTCGTTTCAGATTGTGATGCGGCGTTTCAATAATACCGCGTTGATAAAAATGCCTGGAACCGCACGCCGCCCTCTCTCTTTCTCTCTTGAGCGGTGCGGTCGTTCGTCGTTTCAGGCCAGCGGCACGGACTGGCCCGCCTGCACGTAAGCGTGCTCGTAAGACAGCAGCCCGGCCAGCGCGAAGGGAATAGCCGCGAAGGCGAAGCGCAGGTCCAGCGTGCCCGTAAACACGAGCCAGGCGACGAGCCCGCCGAGGAGCGTCAGGGCGAGCCCCGCCCGAAAGTAGGTGCGGAATCTGCCGCGCACCATCTCGCCGACGGCCAGGCGCGCGTGCGTCGTCGGGTGCGTCAGCGTGACTTCGCCCCAGACCATCAGCAGGTGCAGGAGGCTCGTCACGGCCAGCGTCCAGCAGAGGATGGGAACGGATTTTGCCGCCAGCCATCCGGCAAACGGCAGGAGCCCAGCCGCACCGGCCAGCAGCGCCTGGACCAGCAGGTGCGGCGGCAGCAGCGGGTTCTGCCACATGTCGCGCGCCTTCGCCTGCGCGAAGAGATAGGCCGTGTAGATTGCGCTCAGGACGGCCAACGGCAACCCCGCCAGCAGCAGGTATCCCTGTGCAGAGATGCTGCCGAGCAGGCTCGCCAGAAAGTGTAGCGCGAGCACCATTGTGTAACCGGCGATGATGAACGCTCCCTTGACGAGCCAGCTACGCCACTGCGGGCGCGTAAAGATCATGTAAAAGCGGGCCGGGTGCTCCAGGTCCCAGACCAGCAGTCCGCCCGTCAGCGCCAGGAAAGCGCCCGAGAGAACGGGAGCGACCCAGAGCCAAAGAGGATTGTCGGCGTTCATCAGGCCGAAAACTATCAGGAGCAGCGGGACCAGGTAAGCCCCGGCCGCGATGCCCTTGGTCCAGGTGTAGAGGCTGACGCGCCAGTCCCAGGGAATCGCGTGCCCAACGTCGTAGGAGAGGAGCGCGGCCGCCGAAGTGTTCCGGTAATCGGGATTACCGGAGACGACCAGCTCCGGTCCGCGCTGCTGCTCGCTCCACATGAAGAGCCCTCCTTCCGGGCGTCTGGCCGCCAAAGGGTCGAGCGTCGCCTGGTGCGCTCCCTTGTAGAAGAGCTTGGGCAGCGTCTCCTTTTCCGGGCGGCGGACGTTGACCGCCTCACGGTTGACCATCTGCGCGACCTTCGATTCGGCATCGTGCATGTCTCCGACCAGGATGGCCTCGGTCGGGCAGACGACGACGCAGGCGGGCTCCAGGCCCATGTCTATCCGGTGCGCGCAGAAATTGCACTTCTCGGCCGAGTGGTCTTCCGGGTTGATGAAGATGGCGTCATAGGGGCAGGCGGCCATGCACGCTTTGCAGCCGATGCAGATGGATTTGTCGAAATCAACGATGCCGTCCGCCCGCTTGAACATCGCGGCGGTCGGGCAGGCGATAACGCAAGGGGCGCGCGCACACTGGTTACAGCGCGTCACCTGGTGCGCCCGCCGGACCTGCGGAAAAATTCCGACATCCACGTGCTTGACGTAGGTGCGCGTCACCGAGAGCGGCACTTCATTCTCGGACTTGCAGGCGGTCGTGCAGGCGTGGCAACCGATGCACCGCGTGTGATCGATCACCTTCGCCCACTGGACCTTCTGCTCGCGGGCTTGATAGACAGGTAGCTCTCTCATCTCTGCGAGGCATCTTAACTTAACGCTCCGCTGCGCTCCAACTCGGAAGAGATTGCTCCGGTTAATTATTGATTCATTTAGTCGTTTAATCATTTAATCATTGAACAATTCACCGAGCAGCTCAATGAATCGATCGCCGGATGAATCAATGAATCAATAACTGAATCCCTTTTATCCCGCGGGCCTGAGCACGCGCTTGATGGTCAGAGCGCCCATCTTGAAGACGAGGGCGCTGCGCAGGAGGTCGCGCGCGATGCGGCGGTATGAATACTGGCCGGAGATGGTGTCATGAAGAATGGTGTAAAGCTCCTGGTTGGTCTTGGCCATTTCGATGACGCCGTCCATCACGCCCGTGCTCATGCCCATCCGGCAGAGACGGCGCAGCGCCCGCCCGTGATAATGGTCTTCCGTCAGGTAGCGCAGGCGCGAGCCGTAGGCTTCGAGCGCGACGCCGTCAATGCCGCGTTCCATCATCACGTCGGCGGCGGTCGTGGCCGTTTGAATAGCGGTCGTGATGCCCATGCCCTTGAAGGGGCGCAGCCACCCCGTCGCGTCGCCGACCGCGACGAAGCGGTCCCAGGAGACGTGACGCGCATGACGCACGGGCCCGCGCCCTTCGTAGTAGTTGAGCTGCTGTAGATTGAAGCGCGGCAGCAGCGAGCGCACGCGCCTGTGCAGCAGAAAATCCTCCATGTCGGTCGAGCGCACTTCACCCCCGGCGATGTTGACCAGGACGTGTCCCTGCTTCGGCGTGATCGCGCCGAACTCTATCCGCGGCAGATCGGATAGCAGGAATGCGTGAATCAAGCCGCCGAGCCGCTTCTCTATGTAGCGCTCATCGCAGGGCAGCTTGACGATGATCGAATGCATGTACTCCCCCGGACGACGATAGCGTGCGCGGCGCGGGCTGACCTGTTCGAGCACGGAGAGCATCCCGTCGTCGAGCCCGCAGGCGGCGACGATCATGTCGGCCGAATGCGAAGCCCCCTCGGAATAAACCCTGACGGGATGCTCCAGGTTGTCCGGGTGAAATTCGAGCCTCGTCACGCGGTCGTCGAGCACCTCCGCGCCCTCCTTCAAGGCGCGCTCCAACAGCATCTGGTCGAACTCCGAGCGCGAGACCATCAGGGCGGGCTCCTCTGTCGCGGGCGAGCGCAACTCGATCTCGCTGCGGTCGCCGTGCAGCCGGTAGCCCTTGATTGTCCGCTTAATCATCCCGGCGGGCAGCTCTACGTCCAGCTTGTCGCGCAGGAGCGCGGCCGTCGGCGGCGCCAGCACGCCGATGCAGGGGTTGCGATGCCGCATGAATTGCTTCGGCTCGTAGATCGTCACGCGCAGCCGTATGCCGCGCGCCTTCGCATTGCGCAGCAGGCGAATGGCGCAGGCCGAGCCGCCGGGACCGCCGCCGACGATGGCGACGCGCGAGCCGTCGCGCAGCCGCAAGCCCCTGACCGCCTGCCGCTCCGAGCGCGAGACGATGGCGCGCGCGCGATTGAAACTGAGCGCCCCGGCGCGCCCGACCATCCGTGCCGCCAGCCTCGGGTCGAGCGCGCGCATCAGGATTCGCTTGTAGGACTGATCGCCCGTGAAGGCCGCCAGGAGCGCGTTGGTCAAGAGCGCGCCCGGCCGGTTGAGCTTGCGCTCGGAACGGAGCACGGCGAAGTAGACGGGGGCCAGCAGCGGGTGCGGAAAGATGCGGTCGTAGATTTCAAAGAGCATCCGGCCGTAGATGTTGTCGCGCCCGAAGACGCGGTTGCACTGCCGCCAGAAATATTTCTCGAAGTCGTGCGCCGTCAGGCCGTGATTGATGACGCAGTCCACCGCGAGCCGGGCCGTGACCAGCGCCGACTCGACGCCGTTCTTCAAATACCTCGAATCGGAGGCATCGCCGACGATCACGAAACGCTCGCTGTAGGGCAGCCGCGCCGCTCCGAGCGCCACGCGCGGGTGGCAATGGCAGTCGAGCTTCCAGTCCGGCGGCAGGTAGTCACGGATGTAAGAGTCGCGCAGCAAACGCTCCGTCACGACCACGTCCACGTCCTCGCCGATGGCCGTGACGGTCACGTGCTCGCCCTTCGGAATCAGCGCGACGTAGCGGATGTCTGGCTGCTTGAGGACGAAGAAGTGAATCATGTTATGGAGCTTCTCGCGCTGAAACTCCTGGTCCACGCGGGCTTCGATCACGCACGTCTTCCAGGTCGGCGGCGGGACGTAGCCGTAGAGCAGGCGATTGGCCAGCTGCGAATTGACGCCGAAGGCCCCGACTATCAGGTCGTGCTCGATGCGCGAGCCGTCGTGGAATTGCAGGGCCGGGCGGCGTTCGAGCGTCGTCGGCACGTCTATGTCGTGAACGTTCTGGGGAACGTGGCGCGCGCCGAGGCGCATCGCCTGTTCGAGCAGGAATTGATCGAAGCTGCGCGCCGCCTCCGGGTGCTCCGTGCTGACCGGACCGGCCCCGCGATAGACGCCGTAAATCTTCTGCGACGGGTCGTTGCTCAGGCGCGCGTAGGAGTCCTGGTAATGGACGACGTAGCCTTCGATCTCGTAGTGGATGACTTCGCGCGGGATGGTCGTCGTCGAGCGTTCGATCTCCTGGATGAGCTTATGGCCGACAGCGCCCGCACACATGTTGCAGCCGGGCGCGCCCTTCTTGGCGAAATTCTTGCCGTCGTAGATGTCTACGCCGATATCGAGGCCGAGCGAGCGGGCGCGCCTGAGCAGTTCGATGGCGAAGAAGGAACCGGCCGGCCCCGCGCCGACGATGCCGACTGTGTTACCTGACTGGAGATAGGTCGGCTGCGACATAAAGTGAGTCTCGCGCGCCTTGCGACCGTCGGGAAATAGATTTTATCAAAGCCATTGAATGATAGGGGATTCGCGGGCCGGGCCTGATTTCCGCGTTGCGTTTTAAGGCCCAAGCATATGTGGCCCGCGCAAGCGCTGTCAATCTTTGCTGTCGAACGGGTCGTGGACCGGTTTGACGGCAGCGCCCTGTTAATTGCTCGCCGACAATCTCAAACCGGCCCGCAATCGTGAAACGGTTCAGGGCACAAAGGTCTGTGTGCTGCTCCTGCCGACCAGGGAGGCCGAGACCGGGACATCGCCTGGGGCCGGTTGCCCCCACTGGCTGGACGAGCCCGCGCCGGTCGAGCTGTTGATGATGTACCAGACTCCCGTCGCCGCGCGCCAGATGGCGATGTCGGCGCGCCCGTCCACATCGTAATTACCGGGCACGGGAATGTCGCGTGGCTGGTCGCCCCACTGCTGAATCAGCCACCCGCTCCCGGAGCTTTTGACTATGTACCACCTGCCTCCCTGCGCCGGGCGGAAGATGGCCAGGTCAGCCTTTCCGTCGCCGTCATAATCGGCTGGCACTGGAACATCGCCCGGGACGTTGCCCCATTGCTGAACCACTGCCGAGCCGGTTGAGCTGTTGATGACGTACCAGTGGCCGCCGTTCGCCGGGCGGAAGATAGCCAGGTCGGCTCGCTTGTCGCCGTCGTAATCGCAGGGCACTGGAATATCGCCCGGAACGTCGCCCCACTGCCGGATGAGGACTGAATTATTAGAGCTGTTGATGATGTACCAGTAGCCGTCGGCGGGCCTGAAGATGGCCAGGTCGGCCTTTCCGTCGCCGTCGTAATCGGCAGGCACGGGGATATCGCCCGCGATATTTCCCCACTGCGCCACCCTGACGGAATTGTTGGAGCTATTGATGATATACCAGTGGCCTCCGTCGGACGGGCGAAAGATGGCGATGTCGGCCCGCTTGTCGCCGTCGTAATCGGCGGCGACGGGAATATCCCCGGAGACATCGCCCCAGGCGCGGACAGTCACAGAGTTGTTCGAGCTGTTAAGGATGAACCACTCGCTCGTCGAAGCGCGCCAGAGGGCCATGTCCGTTCGCCCGTCACCGTCGAAATCGCCGCCTGACGGCGAGGCGTAGACGCCCGCGACCGACGGCCCCGGCGTGCCTGTAAAGTTAGCGCCCGCCCGGTCTGCGCTGAGGTCGGCGAAGGCCCTGCTCATCGGAGTGAAGGAGTAGCCCTGCCTGTAGGGCACGACAGCGTAATTGCCCCCCGCGGGCACTCTGAATAAGTAGTCGCCGTTGGAGTTGGTCGTCGTGCTGACCGCTCTAGTGCCGCTTAAGTTAACGGCCACGCCGCTCATCCCCCGGCCGTTGAGGTCCGTCACGCGCCCGCTAATGTTGTAGCCGAAGTTGTCTATGATCGTCAGGCTAACCGGGTTCGAGAGGTTTGATACCTGGCCGCTCGTCCCGACGACCTGGAATGTATAAGTGCCGGGAGCGGGCGGCGATGCGATTGAGACGTTGACGGTCAAAGCGCTGGCGGCCGTCCCGCCCGCGGCCGGTGTGACGGAGGCCGGGCTGAAGCCGCAACTAACGCCCGCGGGTAGTCCCGAACAGGTCAGCCGGATGTCGCTGCCGGAGAGATTGCCCGAAGTGACTGTGACCGATGCCTGACCGCTTTCACCCTGCGTGATTTGCAGCGAGGACGGTTCGACCGTGATGGAGAAGGCTGCCGCATCAATCGGGGTCAACAGGAATGCGTGCGGGTTATCCAGGTCACCGTTGACAGTCCCCAAGCCTACAATCTGCCCGGTATTGTTGATGTCCGTGGCGCTGTTAAGCACCCACTCGGAGTTGGCCGGAATCAAGGTGTTGAGATCGGTCAAAGCTCCGCCGCTATAGATGAAGGCGCGGCCCGGAGCCCCCGTCGGCACATATGTCCCGACTATCTCTCCCGCGCTGTTGATGCCAGCGGGTGCGCCGCCCTGGTCGCCAAGACTGCCGAGGTCCTGCATCATGCCATTGCTGTAAAGAAAGAGACGCGGCGATCTTCCGTCCGTCGTATTCGTGAAGCCTGTCACCACGCCGGAGTCGTTGATGGCCATGGCTTCGCTGCACAAAGTGCCTGCGAGCGCGCCGATGTCCGTCATCACTCCACCGCTGTAGAGGAATGCGTGCCTGCATCCGGGCCTCTCCTGACTGGCAACGAAGCGTCCGACGACCTGGCCCGAAGCGTTAATGTCGGATGCACGGCTGTCCGCGCCGCCCAACTGTGCGCTCAGGTCTTGCATGCTCCCGTTGCTGTAGAGAAAGGCGTGCTCATACGTCGAGGTCAGAAAAGTGTTGGTCACGACGAGCTTGAATGACGCGCCGACGACCTGGCCCAGGCTGTTGATGCCGAAAGCGTAGCTTCCCGAATCGCCGGGGAGCGTGCCGAGGTCCTGCATATTGCCGTCGCCGTAAAGGAAGGCGTGCGGAGTCGTGCCGGTTTGAAGCTCCGAATAGCCCGTGACCTGGCCGGACGCATTGATGTCTGTGGCGGTGCTGCGCTGTCCGCCGAGCGTGCCGATGTCCGTCATCACTCCGCCGCTGTAGCGAAACGCATGATAATGGTCAGGCCCGTCTTTGGTCAGGTACGAATAGCCCGCGACCTGGCTCGTGTCGTTGAGACCGAACGCCGCGCTCCGATTGCCGCCGAGCGTGCCGAGGTCCGTGACCGTGTAACGCGGAGCCTGTTGCAGTGTCGGAGCCGTCGCCGGATGCAAGCTCAATAAGGTCACGGCCGCCAGCAAAAGAGCCGGGAGAGTAAGCGTCCAACGGAAATTCATAACTTGAGGCCTTTCAATGGTTTAGGGGTTGGCGGCGGTCGCTCGTCCGCTCGCTTGTTGGTTACGGGCCAGCATTACCGGGGCGAAATGAGCGGCCCGCAACGCGTCGGCAGGAACTAGAAATAGAACCTCGTGCGGCCTCTGCTCAAGGGAGCGCAGGAGTGGCCAGATTATGCAACAGAAGCGACATGGAAAGCTATCCGCAAGGCTGCGTTGCCCCGCGCCGCTGCCCGTCACTGCTGGTCAGCGGCGTCTGTCTTCTACCGTACAGCCCGCCGGATTGATTTCAGGTAGATTGCCCTCCAACTCCTCTCCTGTTGGCCCCCAGTCCGAGTTCCCCGGCCATACTCACGCAGGCAACCGGGAGGGAAACCCTATGAAAACGCTGACCGACGACACCAGGATGATCGAGCAAGCGGCGGACCCGCGCATTACTTATCCATGCTACAAATCGTTCGACGAATTTATTGACGTAGAGAGATTAAAGTCGCTGGACGGCTACATCTCGGAGCGAATCAGAGAGCACATCCGCACGGCGCGCGACGATTATTTCCTGAACCTTCATAGGTTGAAGTCCTCGACGCCGGAAGTGCCCGGCGTGAGGGAAATCTGGCTGACGAGGACCAGGCGCGGCGTCCCCTACAATTACCTGGACCTCAACCGGCCGGAGCTGTGGCAGCAGACACCGGCCGCCGAAGAGTTTCGCCCGCTGATGGAGTTCATAGAGACCCTGCCCTTCAAGGCTACTGGAAGAATGCTCATCATCTATGACGAGGCGGGCACGCCCGTTCCCGCGCACAGGGACCACTTAAGCCCTGAACTCTGCCACGAGTTCATCTGGTTTCGCACGAACCTGGACAAGCCTTTCTACATGCTCAATCACAAAACGGATGAGCGGCTCTACGTCGAGACGTACAGCGCCTGGTTCGATACCGTCAACCAGTTTCACGGCAGCGACCCGCAGGATGGACTCTCTTTCAGCATCCGCGTCGACGGCCATTTCACGGACGAGTTCAAACGGCGCATCCCCGTCCCTGC
>DASVWH010000030.1:0-6338 GCA_036389715.1 Pyrinomonadaceae bacterium
TTATCTTCAGTCAAAAACGCTTCCGCCTTGGTTATCTCGCCTGTAATCACAGCATCGCTTGTGGCAGCCGGTATCGCCGGTTCCGGTGGCGCGTGCGTGCGAAACCCGCCGTAAGAAGACTCTCTTTCTTCAGTTAGCATAAAACGCTTAGGGTCAAAGACGCCTGTTTCCGGTCCCAGTTTTATATTGCCGCGTCTGCTTCTCTGCTGACGTTTATCTCTTTCTTTCGGGTCTGTCGGAAGCGGTTTATTAAAATCCGTAATAGGCACATCTTCATCGTCGGTTGTGCTTTTCCGTGAAGCCGTATCCTGTGTCTGTTGACTGTGAATGATGCTGATCGTCGTGCTCGCGCTTACTATCAGCAGCAGAGAGAGCAGGGCGAATTTGAAGCCGGTTGACATTGAGGTTCTCCTGTCCTTAGAACGCGATTCTTTGATTGAGAATTCCATCCACCGCGGCATCGATTAAAGGCGGGCCGCCCGTGTGGTAAGAGACTCTAGAGCATTCTCCGACACCTATCAACACAATACAGCCCAGGCGGTGGGGCGGAGAAAGCGGGGCGCGTGCGCCCCTGGCCTTTACGGTTCGGGGCGGACGCGCCGTGTCATTGCCTTGTCAGGCGGTGGGCGCGGTGTTGCGTTTGCGCGTCAGGCCGGACTTGCGTTCGCTGCGGCGCGTGTAGCCCATCGCTTCGTAGAGGGCGCTGTCGTCGCCTTCGGTCGGGTCCGCGAGGACGCCGCTGACGACGAGCTGGGCTTTGGCCATCACTTCTTCGTCGGCGTTCTCGCGGTCGGCCATGGCCTGCCTGAGCTGGGCTTCGAGTTCGTCTATCCGGTCACGGGCGGCCTGCGACGGCTGGGCGATGGCCTGGAACTGGGCCAGCGTCAGCCCGCCGAAGGTTTTGCCGGGGGCCAGCGTCTCCCAGGCGTTGAGGATGCGCTGCGTCTTCTGTTCGATGTTTTTGGGACTCAGTGGCATTGAGAATACCTTTCTGTGCGTGAGCCGCACGGGTTAGTCGGGGTGGCGTGCTGGTGAGGCACGTGAAGCGCGAGGATTGCGTTCGAGCCAGCGGCGCGCGGGCGGGACTGCCGTGAGTCGGCCCGCAGGAGCGCACCATCGGAAGGCGAAAGCCGAAGATTGCGGGTTTATTGAGAAAAACCGTGATTTCTTCGACCAAAGACGAGGTTTTCGTATCCGACGGTGTCATTCTGACACCGAAATCGGTAAATTTCAAGGTTTAGTGCTCAATATTGAGCTTTGGTTACGTACAACTAAGCCTTAGTTGTACGTAACCAGGCTTTGGTTATGCGCAACTAAGCCTTAGTTGTGCGTAACCAGGCTTTGGTTACGCATAACCAAGCCCTGGTTATGCGTAACCGGGCTTTGGTTGTGCGCAACCAGGCTTTGGTTGTGCGTAACTAAGCCTTAGTTATGCGTAACCAAGCTCTCGTATCGCGTAATCAAGCCGTAATTGTGCGTGTCCGAAGCCTGAGATTGTGTACCTGGAGCCCCGAATTGCGTGCCCGGGGTCCGGGTGCGTTTACCCGTGGTTGAGGATTGCAATCCTGAAAGCTGGGATTGCGTACCCGGAGTTTGGGACTGCGCGTCCGGGTTTTAAGTGTGTTTACCTGAAGTCCCGTATCGCACCTCCGGCCTCCGGGCGCGTGTCTCCGAAGGCCGGGCGCGGAAAATCGAAGGCCGGGCGCGGGCGGCATGGTCGAGGGCGAGCACGCTATGTTCGGGGGCGGGCGCGCTCTGTTCGAGGGCGGGCACGGCAGGTTTCGGGGCGGGCGCACGATGTTCCAGGGCGGGCGCGGGGCGTGGAATTCGCTTTCATCCGGGCGCGCTTTTTGTTAGAATCGCGCTTCGAGTATCCCTCAGTCAGCCCCTGCATCAGCCGGATTCAGCAATCCGAAAAGAGAATGCGGGCCGCGATTGTCAAAAGTGTTTCGGGCCGACCCCTCAATCCGGCCCGCAACGCCTGACGGCCGCCGTCCGCCGGAGCGCCAGCGCACCTGGCGGGGATTCGCCCCAAGCGATGCTCTCTCCCCGTTCACGGCGCATCACGCCCCGCCAGTATCTTTGCGGATCGGACTCCGGTTCTTCACCTAACGTCACAGCGCTCGCAAGCGGCGTGGTTGTAACGGCGCAGCCATGCTCGCTCTCATTCGCCGCCACAAGGAGTCTCACAGAATGTTATCGCAACTGCCACACCTCCCCGCGAGGGATTCGTTTAACTACTATCGCTTCCTCCCCGGCCGTGCCCGGACGACCGGACGGGGCGCGCGGACGCACCGGCTGCTCCTGCTCCTGGCGCTCTCGCTCCTCTCTCTTCCGGCCAGCAACGCCCGGGCCGCCTTTCCTCTCTCGGACTCGCTCGGGCCGGGGGCTGCCGCGCCCGTCAACTGGGTTGGGACCGCGACCGGACCGGCCAGTACGAGCACGCCCAACTCCTGCCGCGAGGGCCTGGACTGCGACACCTTCGTCCTGACCTTCGACGGCACGCCCGCCGACTGGGCCGGGCGGATTGCGCGCATCCGCATCGGCTGGCAACTGCCCGTCACCGATTACGACCTCTACATTCTCAGGGAACTGCCGAGCGGGCAGTACGTCATCGCGCAATCGGCCAAGCACCCGGCCGACTCCAACGAGACGCAGGAGGTGATAGATTTCAGCCCCGGCTTTTACGGGACGGGCCGCTACCTGGTGCGCGTGATGTACACGGCCGCGACCTTCCGGGACCAGTACGAGGGCTCCGCCTCCGTGACCTTCGAGGAAAGCTCTTGCAGGGTTCCGGGCGTGACGGTCCTCAGCGACCGGACGGGCGACTCGCTCGACCCGGAGTCCGCCCACGACATCGAGCGCGTCTCGGTCGCCGAGCCCTACATGATCGGCACGAGCAAGCTCGTCTTCACTATCAAGGCCGCGGGGCTGGCCTCGCTGCCGCCCAATACGACCTGGCGCGTCGCCTTCCGCACCTATCACTCCTCGCTCCAGCTCCACTTCGTCGAGATGAGGACGGACAGCTCCGGGCTCGTCAGCTACAAGTACGGGCTCGACACATCGAGCACGCTCGGTGACGCCGACGAGGGCCACTACAACCCGGACACCGGGCTCATCACCATCACCGTCTCCAATTCCAAGGTCGGCAACCCCGTGGCCGGGCAATCGCCCCCGCACAAGCTCTCGCAGCTTCACTCGCAGGTGCTCTTTAACGGCGTCGTCCTGGACAGCGTCCCGGACGCCAACACCGGCAATTCTCCGGCCACCTACACGCTCGTCGGCAACACCACCTGTAACCCCGGCCTGCTGGCCTTCATCAGCGGCAACGACGGCAACAACGAGGTCTACGCGATGAACGCCGATGGCAGCAATCCCGTCAACCTCTCCAACAACCCGGCGACCGAATACAATCCCGCCTGGTCACCCGACGGACGGCAACTGGCCTTCGCCAGCTCCCGCGCGGGCGGTAACGACATCTTCGTGATGGACGCGGACGGCGGCAACCAGGTCAACCTCTCCAACCTGCCGGGCTCCGACGTTGAGCCCTCCTGGTCGCCCGACGGAGAGAAGCTGGCCTTCAGCGCCACGCGCAGCACGGCCTCCCAGACCGGCACGCCCCAAATCTACCTGATGAACACGACCGGCACGAGCCAGTCCAGGCTGACGCAGGACACGGCCTCGTATCACCAGCCCTCCTGGTCGCCCGACGGCAAGCGCCTGGCCTTCTGGGGCGGCAACTACACCTTGCAGCTCTTCATCATCAACGCCGACGGCACGAACCTCGTCCGCGTCACGCAGGATAACTTCGTCAACGTGGATAGCGCCTGGTCGCCCGACGGGACTAGAATCGCCTTCGCCTCGACTCGCAACGGCAACTACGAAATCTACGTCGTCAACACGGACGGCACGAACCTGGTCCGCCTGACCAACAACACGGCCTCCGACCGCTACCCGGCGTGGTCGCCCGACGGCCTCTGCCTGGTCTTCAGCTCGAACCGCGACGGGAACTACGAGCTTTACTCGATGAACGCAGACGGCAGCAACCAGACGCGCCTGACCAACAGCCCGGTGGACGAAATCACGCCCGCCTGGCAGCCCTTCACGCGCAGGCCCGCCGCCCAGCCCCTCGTCTTCAACAGGACGGCCGACTTCGACGGCGACCACAAGTCCGACCTCTCCGTCTGGCAGCCCGGCAACTCCTACTGGAACATCATCAACAGCTCGACCGGGACTGTCCGCAGCGATTCATGGGGCAGCGCGGGCGATATTCCAGTGCCGCGAGACTACGACGCGGACGGCAAGACGGACCTCGCCGTCTTCCGGCCGCAGACAGGCATCTGGAGCGTCCGGCTCAGCCAGTCGGGCCAGATTAAGACGATGGTCTCGCTGCGCAGCGGAGACATGCCCGTCCCCGGCGATTACGACGGCGACGGCAAGGCCGACCTCGCGCAGTTCAGCGCGATGGAAGGCAACTGGCGCATCCTCCAAAGCTCCAACAACCTGACCCGGATAGTCAACTGGGGCAACTTCTACGACAGGCCTGTGCCCGGAGACTACGACGGCGACGGCAAGACCGACCTCGCCGTCTTCAGGCCGAAGGAGGGCAACTGGTACATCGCCTACAGCAGCGGCACAACGCAGGTCGTCAACTGGGGCCTGCCGACGGACCGCGTCGTCCCGGCCGATTACGACGGCGACGGCAAGACGGACCTGGCCGTCTTTCGTCCGAGCGACGGCCAGTGGTATATCCG
This sequence comes from Pyrinomonadaceae bacterium, assembly GCA_036389715.1. Lineage (GTDB taxonomy): Bacteria > Acidobacteriota > Blastocatellia > Pyrinomonadales > Pyrinomonadaceae > DASVWH01. The sequence goes on from DASVWH010000030.1 coordinate 4,755, forward strand.
CCAGAGCCTGACCCTCACGTCCAGGGTCCAGCAGTGGGGGCTGCGCGGCGATGCCCTCGCCCCCGCCGATTATGACGGCGACGGCAAGGCTGACCTCGCCATCCGGCGGCCCGGGACGGGCGAATGGTGGATTCTGCAAAGCCTCAGCGGGGCGACCAGGACCCAAGCCTGGGGCCAGGCGACCGATATGGCGCTTCAGTCGGTCGGCTTCTACTAGGGCAACGACGGGCCGGGGGGCAAAGGGTTACGACCCCCCGGCCGCGAAAGCACGCGGAGGGCAAAAGAGGAGGCGGGCAATCATCGCCCGCCTCCTCTTTTGCCCTCCGCATCCTCTCTCGCCGGGTTATCGTCCTAACCTGAAAGCGGGCATTCCGCAGCGCATCGCCTCTTCATGCCGAAGTGGCCGTGTGGACAATGCCTCCGAAGGCTCATTTGGCTTCGCCGATTTTCTTGAAGTTATCCGAACGGCAATGAGGGCAGCTGTAGCTGCTTGCGGAGCACTTGTCACAATAGTGCTTCCCGCAGTCATAGCATTGATAGATGTTGCGAAAGGTCAGAGCGGTCGCTTTCGCCCCGCACTTCGGGCAAGAGCCAAAGGCTTCGTAGTTTGCCATAAATGTGAGCCTCCATAGTCGAGAGAAAACGACGGCCACGAGCGACGTAGCTCATGGCCGGGAACGTGAGACAATATCGCGGGCCCGTCTACTTTGCCGCCGACGCCCTGAGGGCCGCGTCAAGCGCCGCCTTCAACTGTTCAGGGGTCGGGTCGGAGACCATTCGACCGTTGACGAAGATGGTCGGCGTGGTGTGGACGCCGAGCCGCAGCCCGTCGCGGATGTCGCGCTGCACCTTGTCGGAAAACTTGCCCGAGTCGAGCGCGGCGTCGAACTTCGCGCGGTCGAGCGAGAGCCGGGCGGCGTATTCCTTGAGCCGGGCGACCCCGAGCTGCGTCTGGTTGCGCATCAACAGCGCCACGTACTCCCAATACTTGCCCTGCTCGCGCGCAGCCTCCGCCGCCTCCGCAGCCTTGAAGCCTTCTGCGTGCTGTTCCAGCGGAAAGTCCCGCACGACCAGGCGCACCCTGCCGCCCGACTCGCGGACAAGCTGCTCGACCAGGGGCTGGGCCGCCGCGCAGCTCGGGCACTGGTAGTCAGTAAACTCCACTATCGTCACAGGAGCAGCCGTGTTGCCCAGCACCGGCTGGTCGTCCGTCGCAATCTCGTAGACGGGCGGCTCGGGCCGCGCGAGGAACGTCTGGACGGAGGCCGCGCGGCGTAACTGCGTGGCGAAGGCCAGCTGCGCCTCGCGCACGGCACGCTCCTGCAAATACTGTATGATGCGGTCCCTGACCGGCGCGAACTCCGCACCCAGCCGCGCCTTGTTCTGCTCGTAAAAGACGCGCGCCTCCTCTTCCGTCACCTGCTTGATCTTCGACGCCACCTCGGTTTCGAGCAGCGCGTTGGTCGTCACCTTCCGCTTCCGGGCCTCCTGCTCCAGAAGCGCGTCGTTGATGCGCAGCTCAAGCTCTCTCTGGCGCAGCGCGTAGACCTGCTCCTGCACGCTGTAGATGAGAGGCCGCAGCGA
>DASVWH010000031.1:0-10853 GCA_036389715.1 Pyrinomonadaceae bacterium
GGCCATCACTCGCGCGATAGCGGACCAGGCGCGCACTATTCGCATCCCGGTCCACATGATCGAGACCATCAACAAGCTGATTCGTACTTCTCGCATGCTGGTCCAGGAGTTGGGACGCGAACCGACCAGCGAAGAGATCGCGCGGAAGATGGACATTCCCGTCGGCAAGGTTCGCAAGGTGCTCAAGATCGCGCAGGAGCCCATCTCGCTCGAAACCCCCATCGGCGAAGAGGAGGATTCGCATCTCGGCGATTTCATCGAAGACAAGTCCATTATGAATCCGGCGGATGCCGTCGTCGCTTCAAACCTGCGCGCGATTACGGACGAGGTGCTGGCAACGCTGACGCCGCGCGAGGAGAAGGTCATCAAGATGCGCTTCGGTCTCGGCACTGCCGGGTCCGAGCACACGCTCGAAGAGGTCGGCCAGCACTTTGCCGTCACACGCGAACGCATCCGCCAGATCGAGGCCAAGGCGCTGAGGAAGCTGCGCCACCCCTCGCGCTCGCGCAAGCTCAAAGCCTTTCTGGAAACCGCCCAACGATAAGGAATACACAGGCTAAGCCTTACCACTAGAGGATTTACGGGCCGACATCCAATACCGGGCGGGCGGCATCTAAAGTCAGCTTAATGAATAAAAAAATCACAGACATTTACCGGCAGAAACTGGCGACTGAAGAAGACTGGGTCTTGAAGCGCGGCGCGCAGCTGCGCATCGCACTGTGCTACCCGAACACTTACGAAATCGGGATGGCGAACCTCGGCTTCCATGCGATGTACGAGCTGTTCAATAACATCCCTGAAGTCTCCTGCGAGCGGGTCTTCATGCCGGACGAGCGCGAGCTGCGCGAGTATCAGAAGTCGCACACGCCGCTGCTCTCGCTGGAATCGCAGACGCCCGTGCGAGATTTCGACGTGGTCGCGTTCTCCATCTCCTTCGAGACCGACTACCTGAACATGGCCGGGATGCTCGGCTTGAGCGGAGTGCCCGTCTGGTCCAAAGACCGGACGCGCCATGACCCGCTCGTCATAATGGGCGGCGCGGCCTCTTTTCTCAACCCCGAGCCCATCGCGGATTTCACGGACGTGATCGCCGTCGGCGAAGGCGAAATCCTCGGGCCAAAGCTCGTTGATACTATCTTCGAGCACCAGACCAAGGATGAAATCCTGCTCGCGCTGGCCAGGGTCGGGCGCGGCTTCTATGTCCCCTCGCTCTACGAAGTGGCGTACAGGACGGACGGCACGATTGAGAGTTACACGCCGCTTGAGACGGGTGTGCCCGCGAGGGTGGGCCGTGCCGTGACCGCCGAGAATCCGAAGGAAGGCAGCCTGCGCCGCGCGATTCGTCGCGGCGAGACGGAGACGGTCGAGCGCCTGCGCAACATGCAGGTGTTCGCCCCCTCGACCGCCATCTGGGCCCCGCAGGCCGAGATGGGCGAGCGTTTTCTGGTCGAGATTTCGCGGGGCTGTTCGCAGGGCTGCCGCTTCTGCTGGGCTGGCTTTAATTACTGGCCGCCGCGCATCGTCCCGGCCCGCGACATCCTGGCCAAAGCCGCCGAGTGGCGCGCGCGCACAGACAAGATCGGGCTGGTCTCGACGGCCGTTTGCGATCACCCGGAGATCAGCGAAATCTTGCAGGGCCTGCGCGCGATGGATTACCGCATCTCCGTCTCATCCTTGAGGCTCGACCAGATTTCCGACGAGCTGTTGGACGCGCTCGTCGAATCGCGCGACCAGCAGATAGCCGTCGCGCCCGAGACGGGCTCGGACCGCCTGCGCAAGGTCATCAACAAGAACCTGACCAACGACGAGATAGTTGACATCTGCGGCGCGGTCTTTGATCGCGGAATGCTGACGGTCAAGCTCTACCTGATGGTCGGGCTGCCGACCGAGACCGACGAAGACCTGGAAGAGATGGTCACGCTCGTCGAGCGCATCAAGGACAGGATGCTCGAAGCCGGAAAGCGTTTCGGTCGCGCGGGCAAGATTATTCCCTCGCTCAACGGTTTCGTGCCGAAGCCGAACACGCCCTTGCAGTGGGACGCCATCTGTGACGAGAAGGAGCTGAAGCGCCGTCTCAAGTGGGCCTCCAAGAACCTGGCGCGGATTCCGAACGTCGAAGTGCGCGCGATGTCTGCGCGCATCGCTCACGAGCAGGCGCTCTTTTCGTCCGGCGACCGCCGCGTCGCGCGTGTCATCGAAGCCGCCGCCAGGTTGGGCGGCGACCTCCACGCGGCGCTGCGTGAGACGGGCCTGGACCCGGCTTTCTACACGAGCCGCGACCGCGGCTATGAAGAGCTGCTGCCCTGGGAGATAGTAGACGCCGGGCTCTCGCGCGATTTCATGCAGAAAGAGCACGAGCGGGCGCACGTCGCCAGGTCAACAGCGCCGTGCCCGTCCGTAGACCAGTGCACGCGCTGCGGCGTCTGCCCGACGACGTGGCTGGCTTCGGCCCCGGCCGGGCTGGTCCAGTTGCAGGGCAAAGGCACACAGGCGGCCGTCGTCTAAATCCGCGATTGAGCAGAGACTGTGAGAGGAAGGGGCCTGTTCCGCAGCCGGGAGGCTAGCGCGGAACGGGCCCTTATTTTGTATCGAAAAGCGCCGTGCTTTTGACCGTGTGCTCGAAGTTGTACTGGTATGTGAAGCCCGGAAGAAGATTGATGGGGCGCGTGAACTGCACTGTCACTTCCATCCGCCCGTCGCGCATCAGCGGGGTGATTTTGGCATCGGGCGGAACGCCGTAGTCCTTCGCGCTGGCTTGCAGCTGGCTCTTCACCCAACCGGCTTTCTGCTCCACAGGTATCTGCCCTTCGACTGCCTTGGTAGCATTCGTCTGCATCAAATCTTTATACAGATAAGCATTGTAGGCCACGGGCACGTATTGATAACCCATGTAAGCGATGACGGCAATCACGGCGAAGACGATGATGAATTTAGCACGAGCAGCCCCGCGCTCGGCCCCTCTGTCGGCAGAGCCTCTGCCATAGGCTTTGTCCATTCTCTTCCCTCTCACTCTTTATTCTGATGCTCGTCGCAGGCCCGCGCGCAGCGAGGAGCGCAGGAGCTGTCGCCCGATTTCGCGCCCGTCTACGATGCGCGCGCGCCCGAGGCGTTCCAGGAGCACCCATTTAAGGTTGCCGCCGATGCTCTTCTTATCGTGCGCAAAGCGGCCGACGATCAAGCCTTCATCGAGGTCGTCGGCGCGCGGCAGTCGCCCGCAAAGCCTGACGGCTTCGCGCAGTAATTCTAACTCCGAAACATCCAGTAAGCCTAGCTTTTCGGAAATCTCTCCGGCCACCAGCATTCCGTAGCCGACGGCTTCGCCGTGCCGGAAGCGGCGATAGTTGGTCACAGCTTCCAGGGCGTGCGCCGTCGTGTGTCCGAAATTCAGGATGCGGCGCGAGCGATGATCCGCGCGCTCGATGCCCTCGCGCTCGTCGCCGGAGACGATTGCAGCCTTGAAGGCGCACTGCGCAGCGATGAGTTCGGCGAGCCCGGGCGCGGTCCCGGCCGCAGTGATTGAAGAAGATTGACGAAGGAACCGAGTAGTGCTCTCGAAGAGCTTGCGGTCGCCAGCCGCGCCCTGCTTGACGGCTTCGCAGAACCCGGCCGTCAGCTCGCGCCGGGGCAGTGTCGGCAGCGTTTCCAGCTCGATGAGGACGGCGCGCGGTTGATAGAATGCGCCGATGAGATTTTTTCCGGCCGCGGTATTGACGGCCGTTTTGCCTCCGACCGAAGCGTCTATCTGGGCCAGGAGCGTCGTCGGGACTTGAATGAAGTCGAGCCCGCGCAGGTAGACGGCAGCCGCAAAGCCCGCGAGGTCTCCGACCACTCCGCCGCCCAGCGCAACCACCGCGTCGCTTCTCTCCAGCCCGCTCTCGGAAAGAAAGGAGAGTGCGCGCGCCAGTGTGCGCAGCGTTTTATAACGCTCGCCTTCGCCCATCAGCCAGTGTGCGACGATGAAGCCTTCGCGCCGCAGGCTCTCGACGGCGCGTGGACCGTAAAGCTCAAAGACTCTTCGATTAGAGATGAGAGCGATGCGGCGTGCGCGCGGCGCGAGGACGCGGCGGGCCTCAGTGCCCAGCCGCCCGAGCGTCCCGGCCCCGATCATTATTCCGTACTCTTCCTCGCGCGCATTGATGCGCACGCGCACATGCTGCACTCTCTTTATTCAATCCTCTTTCATCGCCGCCAGGAGGCTCTCGGCCAGCAGCTCAAAGCTGAGTTCGCCGAAGCCTATCAGCCGCCCCAGCTCTTCGGCTGTATAGCGCGATGCGGTGTTCCAGAGATCAATCAGCTCGTCGCCGCACTTGCGCGAAGCCCACCAGCGCCGCCCGTAGCGCGTCCGCAGGTGCTCGCGCAGTGAGACCTCGAAGGCCCAGGCGCGCAGGTAAGCCGCGGTGTAGAAACCGTCGTCAACTTCGACCAGCGACATGGCCGGGTCGCGGCTAAAGCGAGTCGCCTGCGAGAGGCCGGTCGTGTAGGTTGCCGCGAGCTGTTCCGAGCGCGGACGGGATGCGGCGTGCAGCTCCAGCTCATACCTGAGGGAAGCGCAGCGACGGCGCACGTTGCAGCAGGTCAGGGTGGCCAGGTCGCGGACGATTTCGCGCGCCCGCTCCGCGCTGACATTCCTGTGCTCGGCGAGCCACCCGGCATCCAGAAAGAGGTTGTTGAGCAGAAAGGCGTAGCCTTCGGAGACCGCCTGGTCCGGCGCGTAGACGAACTCCGGGTGCTGCTTGAAGAGGTCGCGCGAGGTCCAGCCGAAGTGCTGCGCGTGCCCGGCCTCGTGAAAGAGCACTGTGTAATCGTAAGAGCCGCCGACGGGCGCAATCAGCAGGCGCACATCGTCGGGCGGGTTAATCCGAAAGCAGGCCGCGCGCGGATTCTTGAAGGGCCGCGCTTCGTCGTCGATGTGTATGTTGTGCTGCCGCTCGACGCGGATGCCGAACCCGGCCATCGCCGCCCCGTAGGTCGGCATCAACTCCCTGGCCGCGAAGAAGGGGTCGAGCCGCGGCATTCGTTGAAAGATAAAGTAATCGGCGTACTGAAGCTCGTCGAAGGTCACGTCCGGCAGGTCGCGCGCCACAATCTTCGCCAGGGAGGAGGTGTAAGCGGCCTCCGTCTGCTCCAAAAAGCCGTCGGTCGAGGCCGCCAGCCGTTCGTAATCCGTGCCGCTAACCTCTTCGTAGAGAGCACGATACGAGTCGAAGCCGAGCGCGAGCGCGGATTCGCGGAAAGACTCGAAGCGGGCGGCGCGCAGATCGTTGCAGCGAGACAGAGCGTCTAGCCAGCGCGTCGTCAATTGACGGCGGCGCGCGGCCACCGGCTCATTCGAGATGAGCTTCGGGATGCTGTTGATGGGCAGGCTCTCGTCGCGCCATTGGACGCGCGCGGCCGCTTCGCAACGCGTGCGCTCGTCCGTCAACTCCTCCGCTTCGGCTTCGAGGTAACCGATGCGCGCGGAGCTGGCCAGCGAACGCAGTCCCGCGCGCTCCGTCTCCCTGTGGGCCGGGGTTTCGTCAAGGGCTTTTTGCAGAGTGTCTATCGCGTCAGGCGTGAACAGCTCGCCGTAGCGCTCATAGATCGCCTCGGTCCCAAGCTCCGGCTCAAGCCCGGCGCGATGCCTGTAATGAGCAAGCTCGATGGCCGACGAAAAGGCGGCGAAATCGCTGCGATAATCGCTAATATTCATACCCGGCGAGCAACGGCTCAAGTTTTCGATAGCTCGGAGCTTGAAAAAATTCCCAGCTCAGCCGGAACGGATTGTAACACGGTGCGAAAGGGAAAGAAGCGGCGGGACTAAGGGGCGATTAAAAAAGCGAACGGGCGCGGCAACGTGGGAGTGTACCGCGCCCATTCATATGCGTGGTCACTGTCCTCACCCCAGCAACCACTTGAGACGGAGGATTCACCAACCGTCTCTCTTGCCCCACAATATACATCGCAACGCCCGTGCCATGCAAGAGGTAATTTCGGGAAAATCCGGCTGAGCCCCTGTTTTACTCGGTTTTTCGGGTGCGGCAGCGCTGGATCACCCGCTCACGAAAGGGAGAAGCCAGCCGCTAGATGTAAGTCTTACACTGGAGAGCGCGTAGATTTTTCCCGGCCACAGCCGCGCCGGGAAGAGTTTTCGAGAGACAGGAGGCGCACTCCGTCCAGGCTCAAAACCGAAGCTCCCGGACCCGGGCAGCTCCGCTCCGCTCACCACCTCAATGCTCTATTTTCGCCGCTCTCTTTTATTTCTGCGCAGCCACTTTTTTACCCGCGCCTACTTTTCGGCCGCGCCGATGGCTTGCCTGATGACCGAGGCGAGCCGCTCCGCGTAGCCTTCGATCAACTCCTGCCCCTGGCCTTCGATCATCACACGGGCCAGCGGCTCCGTGCCCGAATAGCGCAGGAGCAGGCGACCCGTTTCGCCCAACTGCTCGGTCGTCTCGCGCGCGGCCAGGGCAATCGCCTCGACCTCCTCGAAAGGGAGTTTCTCGCGCACGCGGACGTTGACCAGCACCTGCGGGTAACGCTTGAAGCCTGCGGTCAATTCGTGCAGCGCAGCGCCCGCCCCGCGCATCGCGCGCAGCAGGCAGAGCGTCGTTATCATGCCGTCTCCGGCCAGGCTCAGCCGTGGGAAGATGAGATGGCCGGACTGCTCTCCGCCGAGCGCGGCCCCCGTCCGTAAGAGCCCTTCCAGCACATACTTATCGCCGACATCCGTGCGCAGCAGGCGCAGCCCCCTGGAGCGCAGGGCCAGCTCCAGGCCGAGATTGCTCATCACGGTGGCGACGACTAAGCCGTCGTCCAATCGCTCCTGCTCTTGAAGGTGCTGGGCCATGACCCAGAGCGTCGCGTCGCCGTCAACGAACTGCCCGCGAGCATCAACGAAGAGCGCGCGATCAGCATCGCCGTCGAAGGCCACGCCGAGGTCTGCGCACGTCTCGGCCACTTTTCGTTGCAGCCCTTCGAGATGCAGCGAGCCGCAATCGAGATTGATGTTGCGCCCGTCGGGCCGGTCGTTAATGGAAGTGACGCGCGCACCGAGACGGCCGAAGAGCGCCGGGGCCAGCGCGGAAGCAGCGCCGTTGGCGCAATCGAGCACGATGCTCAGGCCCTCCAGCGAAAGCCCCTCCGAAACTTCCCCTGCGAGGTAGTCCAGGTAGAGCGCCCTGAGGGCGTCCGCCCCGCTCGCCGCAGCCTCTTCCACGGCGTCCTGCTCATCGCCGGTCGAGCCATTCACCGTCTCGGCTTCGATGTCGGCCTCGATGAGTCTTTCGGTCGCGTCGTCTAGCTTGCGCCCGGAGGGTGCGAAGATTTTGATGCCGTTGTCCCGGTATGGATTGTGCGAGGCGCTGATGACTACGCCCGCGTCCGCGGGCAGCGTGCGCGCCAGGTATGCGACGCCCGGCGTCGTGATGACGCCCGCCGATTCACACCGCGCCCCGGCTTCGCTTGCGCCTGAGATGAAGGCCCGCTCGATCCACTGGCCCGACTCGCGCGTGTCGCGCCCAATGACGAGGTGCGGCGCGCGGCCCTCCCGCTCGCTCAAGTGCCGCGCTAGCGAGCGTCCGGTGATGCGCATGGTCCGGGCGTCCAGCGGAAATCGCCCGGCTTCACCGCGCATGCCATCCGTGCCGAAAAGTTTTGCCATAGGTTTCCAGTTCAGGGTTCAGGATTCAGAGCTTCGGAGTTGAAGAAAGATTCCGGGTCATGGAAGCGCCGGGCCGGAAAGCCCGCAACTCCCGGCCCTGGACTCACTTGAGACTCAATCCCGATAATTTGATAGAGCGTGATTCGACGCGGTCTTGAAGGCCATCCGGGAGCAGCAGGCGCGGCGTCAACGCGCCGTCCGGGGAAACGTCGAGGGCCACGTTGAGGTCCGCGGCGCGCAGCTGCTCGATGACGGAGCGCGGGCCGTAGAGCACGACCGAGGCCGAAGCGGGACGCACCTTCGCGCCGGGAATCTCCTCGACCGTCACGTTCGCAAAGCCTCTTTCGATGCGCTCCTCGTTGATCTCCACGCGGACGCCGACGATGGGGTCAATCAGGTCAACTTTCTTGTCCGGCATCTCGACGGCTATCTGCGAGAGGGTGAAGCTCTCCCTGTGCCCTTCGAGCGAGATGATTTCAGTCCAGGCTTTCTGAAGGGCGTTGACGTGGCTTTCGGGGCCGCGCACCCTGACTTTCGCGGGCATGGCGGCCAGGCTAATCAGCTCGTAGCCGGAGGGGAGGCTTCCGCTGCGCCTGACTTCGACCTCAAGCTCGCGCTCGATGCGCGGCTCAAGGCGGAGCAGGACGCGGCCGGGCTGAATGTCGCCCGAGCGCACTCCGTCCGGCAAGCCCATCGTGACGCGCTCCGGGGTCAGCTGCACGCTGTGCTCGCCCGGCTTGTAGTCTGTCACGTCAACATTGACGCTCAGGTCGCGTAAGTTGAGCGTGTCGAGCGCGCGTTTGTTGCCCGTCAGCGTGACCTCGACCTCGGCGCGCGGCTCGTTGCTAATCTCCATGTCTTTGGGCAGGCGAAAGTTGAGAGGGACGCGCGGCACGCGAACGGTCGTCGGTGTGCGCTGACCCGTGACGCCGTACCAGAGCCCGAGCGAGATGGCCAGCGCCAGCAGTTTCAAGCCCAAATCTTCAAAGAAGATTCTGCGCAGCAAACGCTCAGCCCAATGCGGCGCGCGCGTATGCACGAGCGGTTTCGGTTCTTCATCTATATCGTGAAAAGGCATTGTCAGCTGCTGGAGGTGAGACGCCGGATGTCGGCGCCGGACGGCGGCGCGCGGCCCTTGACTCACTGCCGGAGAGCCGGACGCCCGCCATCCGCCTGTTACGTCGAGACGGCTTCCTCTGTCTCCGCTTCCGCCTGGTCCAGGTCCTTCTCTTTTTCGGGCGCGGATTTTGCTGCCGGGGCTTCGAGCGCCTGGAAGATGGCGGCGCGCAGCTTGGTCGCGTCGAGCCCGCGCTTGATTCGTCCCGCCTGCACGAAAGAGATAAGCCCCGTCTCTTCCGAGACGACGACCGCCACGGCATCCGTGTCTTCGGTGATGCCGATGGCGGCGCGATGGCGCGTGCCGAGGTCTTTCGAGAGCCGCGGATTAAGCGTCAGCGGCAGAAAGCAGGCGGCGGCAGCAATCCTGTGCCGACGAACGACGACCGCCCCGTCGTGCAGCGGCGTCGTCGGGTTAAAGATCGTCACCAGCAGGTCGTAACTGAGCTCGGCTTCGAGTTTCACGCCGCCGTCGGTCACGTTCTTGAGCCCGACGCCGCGCTCGATGACGACCAGCGCGCCCGTCTTCGTCGAAGCAAGAGTCGTCGCGGCCAGCACTATCTCGTCGTAGACGCCCTCGCCGAACTGCCCGCGATGGCGGCGCGTAAAAGGCATCCGAACGCTGTTGCCAAAAGAGATCAGCGCCTGCCTGATCTCCGATTGAAAGAGCACGATGATGGCCACGCCGATGTAGATCAACCCGCCCCGGAGGATGAATTCGAGCGTCGCCAGGTCCTGGCTGATGGCCAGCCCATAGAGCAAGAGGATGGCCGCGATACCCGCCGCCATCGGCGCGGCCCGCGTCCCGCGCACCAGTTTCAATACCGCATACACGATCAGGAAGACCAGCAGAATGTCCGCGATGTTGCGCGGGTCGCCGAGCCTTCCCAGGTATTCGGTGTATGGCAGGATTAAAAGCATTTCAGAGAAAACCCAAATCAGTTATTCGGAGAATGCCTGGCGACTAGAGCCGCAGGCCGAATTTCAATCGCAGATGAAAATAACGCTTAACCTTCATGCTCCTTGCTCCCCTTGCTCTCTGTGTGTGTGCGCTTCTGTCGGGCCCTTTGGCGGCGCTTTTGAAACGGATTCTTCGGATGTCCGGGCTAGACGGCGGGCTGCTCCGACATCCCGTGCTCGCCGCCTTTGCGCTCCGGCGCGGCCTCTAAAAAGATGTTGTAGACCTTCGGCTCGGCGCGCTTGATTAACTCCTCTATCTCCAGGATGGTCTGCTCTATCTCGTCGGTCGTCAGGCGATTGCGCAGGTTGATGTGAGCGTTGACGAGAATCTGCTTAGGCGACAGGTGCATCGTCAAAAGCTCCATGACCTCGACCACGTTTTTGTGTTCGAGGATGGCCTGGCGAATGCGTGCGCGCGATTTCGGCGTGGCGGCTTCCCCGAGCAGGAGTCCGCGAGACGTGCGCGCCAGCACGAAGGCGACAATCGCCAGCACGACGCCAATCGTCATCGAGGCCAGGCCGTCCCAGTAAGCGCCGCCGCCGGGCCCCGCGTGATGGTCCGTCAGGTAGATGCCCGCGGCCGCGATGACGATGCCGAGCAGCGCCGCCGCATCCTCGAAAATCACTGTCTTAGCGGTCGGGTCTTTCGATTCGCGCAGGTACTGCCAGAACGTCATGCCCTCGTGCCGCGCTTCCATCAGCTCCTGTCGAATCGCCAGCGCGATTGAGCCGCTCTCGATCACAAAGGAGATGCCGAGCACCCAGTAAGCCCATTCGAGGCGCTCCGGCGGATGGGGCTCGGAGAGCTTGATGTAGCCCTCGTAGAGCGCGTAGGTCGCGCCGACGCCGAAGATGAAGATGGCGGCGATGAAAGACCAGAAAAAGCGCTCCTTGCCGTAGCCGAAGGGGTGCTTCTTCGAGGCCGGGCGCTTGTAAAAACGCAGGCCGAGCAGCAGAAAGACCTGGTTGGTCGTATCGGCGAGCGAGTGCAACGACTCGGCCATCATCCCGGAAGAGCCCGTGATGAAGGCCGCGATAAACTTCAACGCAGTAATCAGGGCGTTGGCGATGAGCGCGCCGAGCACTGCTACCATTAACTGTCCCCTCCCGCTCTTTAAACGATAGCTCCGTCAGGATT
>DASVWH010000032.1:0-11160 GCA_036389715.1 Pyrinomonadaceae bacterium
AGCTTGAGCCGCAGGGATTACGGTCCAGCGCATAAGGATTGAGCGTCTGCCCGCCGCGCCCGCTCCAACCGCTGGAAGAATGCGTTGATCTGAAGTTGGCCCACTCGCTGAGATTCGTCTTGCCGAGAATCACTGCGCCCGCCTCGCGCAGCCTCTGTGCGACGAAAGCATCGCGCGCCGGGCGTGCGCCGACGAGCGCGAGCGAGCCTGCCGTGGTCATCATCCGGTCGGCCGTGTCAATATTGTCCTTGATGAGCACGGGGATGCCGTGCAGCGGCCCGCGCACGCTCCCCGCCTTGCGCTCACGGTCGAGCGATTCGGCTATCGCCGACGCCTCCGGGTTGAGTTCTATGATGGAGTTGAGCGCCGGGCCTTGCCTGTCTATCTCCCTGATGCGCGAGAGATATTTTTCCGTTATGGAGCGCGCAGACAGCTTGCCGGACTTCATCGCCTGCTGCAATTCGGCGACGGTCGCTTCTTCCAGCTCAAAAGCCGCAGCCGTCGGAGAGAGCGCGCCGGACGCTTCTCGCGCGCTCGTCAGCGCCGGGTGCGCGGCGGCGATAAAGCCAGCCAGCCCGGCGCGTTGCAGGAAATCCCTGCGGTTAAGCTGCGGCTTCGCGCGCGCTCGTTTATTCACGCTCATGCTGATTCCCCTCTTCATCGCCCGCAACCGGCCGGGCTGATTTTATCCTGCGCCCCTCTCATTCGAAATAGCAGGCCCAGCGGTGCGAAAAGCCCGCGAGCTTTAACGAGTGCTCCGCGGCGTCCGCGGGCGGCTCATCCGGTTTCGAGTCCCTTCCGAACCAGGAAGAAGACTCTTCCCGCGTGATCTACCAGCCCCATATCGCGCTCGGCGTTGTAGGTTGAAATCTCACGGAAGCCAGCCCGCCCGAGCGCGCCCTTGATCTGCTTTGACGAATAGCATCTCTCCGTAATCAACGCATCGGAACGCCGCCACTGGTCTTCCGTGCGGCAGAACATCGTAATCTCATAGGTGCCGGTCCTGGCTTCCCTGTCGTATCTGCCTCTCAGGATACAGACATCATCTTCCTCGACGACGGCGAAGTACTCGGCCCAGTATTCGAGAAAGGCTTTCTCCATGTTCATGTCGAAGAGGAAGAAGCCGCCGGGAACGAGCGCGCGATAGACGTTGGCGAGCGCGGCCTGCAACTCTTCGAGCGTCATCAGGTGGTTGAGACTGTCAAAGGTCGAGATGATGCCGTCGTAGACTGGCGGCAAATCGAAGGAGCGGGCGTCCGCGTGAATCAACTTTGCTCCGGGCGCGTTGCGGCGCGCGTGCCGGAGCATCTCCGCCGAGCCGTCCAGGCCCGTCACTTCAAATCCCCGCGCCGTCAATTCCCCGGCCGTGTATCCGGTCCCGCAGCAGAGGTCCAGGACTCGCCCGCCAGCGGGCAGGCGCGGCACTAAGAGCCTGTCCATGACGGTCAGAATCTGCGGCGGGACCTCCCGGTTCCAGTGGCGGTTGTAGAACCAGGCGAACGAATCGTAGTCGGAATAATGCTTCGGTCTGGCCATCGCCGGGCAGTAATCTTGCTCTCTACTTCGGGAGGTAGCGGTCAACCACTTCGTCTATGACGTTGAAATCAATCGGCTTCTGTATGCACTCGATGCACCCGGCCGCGACGGCCTGCTGTCGTCTTTCCAGATCGCACTGGGCCGAGAAGGCGACGATGGGAATGTTGCTCAGCTCCGGGTCGGAGAGGATCAAGCGCGTCGCCTCGTAGCCGCTCAGGACCGGCAGGTTGAGGTCCATCAAGATCAGGCTCGGCTTGAGCTTTCCGGCCAGCTCGACGGCCGCGCGCCCGTCGGCGGCTTCCGTTACGCGACAGCCCTTCATCTCCAGCAGCATCCGCATCAGGTCGCGCGTGTCCTCATAATCTTCGACCAGCAGCACCATGATATTGTGCTTTTCACCCGCTCGGCTCATAAGCGCCCCGTCTCCTCTCCCTCTCGGCCCGTCTCACGGTAATCCGCCAGCACGTATTGGGCCACGCTCTTCTCGCCGCTCGAATGGCAGGTGTGATGGCTCAGAAACTCCGACATTACCCTGACGATCTTCGCTTCATAAACTCTGCCGTCCGCGGGCGTCTTGAAGGATGCGCGCCAGGTTCGCTCGTCCAGGCGCGCGCAATCATGATAGCGTAGCGCGTCAATCTCGTTGATGCCGGACTCCGTGCGGACGAAGAACTCCGCGGCCTGGACCGGGTATGAATAGCATGAGCGCCCCCTGTAGCTCTGCATGACGAGCCGCCCCGCCTCGTATTGGTCCATGATGGCCCGCCCGCTCTCGGCCGTCACGTGCGCGTGGAAAAGGCCGTGAGGGAAGCAGATGAGATTCGCCGCGAACCTATCGCCGCCGACGTGCGACGATTGCCAGACGGCGTTCCGGCGCTCGCTGCGCAAGGCTTTGAAGATGGGATAGCCGAACTTGGCGCAGCACTTATCGCGTCTGCCGTGCGTGCAAACCAGGTAGAGCGGGCCGTCGAAGGGTTTCGCATCTCCCCAGCCCGCGCCCGCAATCAACGACGGGAGATCGAAGTCGAGGAGCCGCCCGTAGCTCTCCAGCTTCGTCCTGTAGATTGCCGGGTTGCGTTCGCGGCAACGGACGATGAAGAGGCTCGGCGCGTCCGTCATCCTCCGGTCCTGCTTGATAAAGAGCACGCGGGTGCGCGGGACGGTCTTGAGAATCAGGCTCAGGTGATTCTTGACGGCGGGCAAAAGCGCGCTGTCATGGATGGCCTTCGGCCCCCAGAAATGCGGGTACTCGACGAGCAGCCAGGTGTCGCCGACCGAGGCCGTGCCATATCTCTTCTCGCCATGACGGCGCGATTCCTCGGAACAATAAAAGAGGTCAGGGCTCATCATGTTTGCGATTCACGGACGACCGCCAGGAGCCCGTGCGCGAGCAGCTCGCCGAGGAATGCGCGCACGGTCTGCTCGTCGAGCTTCCCGCTGGCGGCCTCCAACAGCTCGGAGACGGAGTGCGGCGCTGCGTCTCCGAGCGGGCGCAGCAGATGAATGGCCGCCGCCGCGAACCGCCACCTTTTGCCGAGGCAGGAGAACTCGACGGTCCGTGTTTCCCGGCCCGGATGTTCCGCGTCCGGCTGCGCTTTCGTGTTCAGTTCGAGCGGGCGCGGCGCGGTCAGACGCAGCCGCACGTCCTGCCCTGGCGGGAGCGTTTCGGGCGTCGCGCTCCAGGGCAGGCTCAACTGCGGGCGGGCCTCAGCCGCGGCGTCCGTCGCGCTCTGATATCTCTCAAGGAGGTCCGCGCCCCACTCTGCGAGCAATTCGGCGCGCATCCGCTGAAGATGGACGGCCCGCTCCCGGGCGGAAGCGAAGCGCGGCAAATCCATCCGAAAAGTCTCGCTCGCGCGCATCCTCTCCGTCAGCCACCTGAGCAGCTCGATGCCCGTCGGATTATGGATGCCGACCGTCAGGTGCAGCGTCGGCTCGTTGAGGGGAAGCGCGACGTGCCACCAGCCGCGCGGGATGTAGAGCAGGTCGCCGTCCGTCAGGGTCTCCTCCCAAAGGGGCGCGCCCGACGGTTTCTCGGCCTGCTCGCCTGTGAGCGGGAAGGGCCGCGTCATGCCGTAGAGGCTCCAGCGCTTTTGCCCCGCCACCTGAAGGATGAAAACGTCGTGGTCGTCCCAGTGCAGGTCGAAGCCGCGCGACGTGCGCCAGCCCGCATAGACGTTGATCTGCGCGCGGACATGAAAGGTGCGTTCGAGCCCGGCGGCCAGCTCCGTCAGGGGCCGGTGCAGTTCGTCAACCGCGTCGAGGACGAGCGTCGCGCCCTGGCGCAGCTGCGCCGTCAGTTCCGCGGGCAGGATTCTAGGGATGCTGACCTTGCGCCGCCCGGCGACCGTGTGCCGCAGGTAAGCAGAGGACGGAAGGCTGCGCCCGTCCTGCGTCAGACGCAGGCGCGGGAAGTCCAGACGATGCTGCCCCAGAATCTCATTCAAGTGATTCCAGGGCAACAACTGAGAGAACTTTCCCGGCCATCCGCGGACGTGCCTGTAACTCTTTCCCCAGGACGAAGCGAGGAACTCACCGGCGAGGCATGGCTCCAGGAGCTGCTCCAGATTATCGAAGACCCTGCCCTGCATAGACCCGCCAGCGATCATCTAAGAGTTAGTGCCGTCCGAATCGCCCGCGCGCCCGACGCTGCCGTTGGAAATCAGACCGTCCGTCCCATCCGTGTCGCCGCCGTCGTCGTCCGTCCCGTCCGTGTCCGATTCGTCTGTTCCGTCGGCATCGGACTCGTCCGTCCCGTCGGCGTCGAGCAGGTCGTCGCCCGTGTCGGTCAAATCCGTGTTGGTGTCCGTCCCGTCACCTGCTGCGGCGCTGTACTGCTCGCTCGCATTAAGAGACTCGACAGAGAGTAAAAGACCTGATGCGGGCGTCTCTTTTTCCGAGACCTGTTCGGGGTTAAGCTGTTCTGACATTCCTCTCCTCCTCCTGACAGTGAAAGTTGATTGAAAATTTCTCCAAGCTTAGTACGAGAGGGCGGATACCACAAGGAAAGACGCGCGGTCGCGGGCAGTCTGCGCGCTGCCTTTGGTCGTCTCACTGGCCGGAGAGCAGCTCGCAGAGCCTGCGGCTAATCAACTCTCCGGCGAGCTGATGGCCTTCCGGGTTCCAGTGCCCGTAGTTGACGTTCTGGCCAAAGCCGTGGAGCGGGACGTGATGCTCTTCGGCGTACCGCTGAAAGAGGGGCCCGAGGATGAGTGTCGGGATGTTCTCGCGCTCGCCCAGGCTCTTAATCCGCCTGTCGGGATAGAAGAGGTCGGCAGCGCCGAGCTTCTTCAGATAAGCCTGCCGGGCGGCCGGGTCCGGGTTCGCCTGGATGCTGCTGCTGATGGTGACGGCGAGGAACTTAGCGCCCCTGGCCGTGACCTCTTTATTCATCAGCGTAATCAAGCCCTCCGTCACGCGCCAGGCTTCCTGCCATTCCGCGTTTTTCGGTTCGAGGTAGATTTCGTCGTCGAGCCCCAGTTCAGCGCCGCCCGCCTGCTGCGCCGCGGCCGCGCTGCTCTTTATCTGGCGTGCCTCCCTGATGGAATTGACGAGCTGCAAAATCCGCGAGCGATTAATCAGGCTATAGGCGGTGCGGTTGCGCCAGGTCTGCTTCTGCCTGAAGGCCGCTGAATCGCGGAAGGAGGCGTCTTCGACCAGCTCGTTGTCTCGAAAGACGAAGTAGGGGCGCAGCTCGTCGCGCTCCAGGGCGCGCGAATTGTTGCGAACGTCGTTGCTGAGCGTGATGGCCAGGACGACGGCGTCCGGCGAATAATCCCAGACGCGCTGGCGCAGCATGATTAACTCCTGCGCCGTCCCGTAATTGCTGACGCCGAAATTCAGGACTTCGACCTTGCGCCCGGCCAGTTGCGGGCACGCCTGTAGATTGCTCTCCATCAAGGTCCAGAAGGTCTGCGCGGTCGGGACTTGCAGGGCTTCGGCAAAGGAATCACCGATGACGGCGACGCGAAAAGTATTCGCAGGCTTCTCTCTCTGGTGCTCGCGGTCGCGCAGGCCCGCGCCGCTGATCTCGATGTAGGCGCGGCCTTCCTGCGTAAACCAGCCGGACGTGCCGGGGCGCAGGACCCAGCCCAGATGCTCGTCATAATCGTAGAAGTAAGGGTGTGAGAAACCGACGATGCGCAGTCCGATTTCGGCTACTAAGAGGCTGGCCACCAGCGCAATCAGGACCAGCAGGATTTTTGCCTTCCAGCTTTTTGCAGCAGCCATTCGGAGGTATCTCTAAAGCCCGGACAGGGGTCCGGGCACGCCGTGCGTTGGTCAAAGGGGCGCGCCCGCGGCCCGTTGAGAGGCTCAAGCCCGCAGGCACGGCGCGCCGTCAACAATGACGCAGAGCGACGGTCGGCCGAGCGCCCGGCCCGTCAGAAGAGCGTGTAGATGAACGGGGCCAGCGCGGAGCTTTGCGCGAAGATGAGCAGCGCGCCCATTAAGAGCAGCACGACGATAATCGGCAGCAGCCACAGCTTCTTATTCTGCGAGAGGAACTGCCAGACCTCGCCGGCCAGTTTCATCTTACCCATGTCAGGACTCCCTCTAAATTCGATTGCTCAAAATCTCTCTCTAAAAGAGCCGCTCGAACTGCTCCTTGGTCTGCCGCGTATTCTTGCGCGCAATCCAGTAGCTCGAACGCCCGGGCTTTCTTCTGTCCAGGGGATCGCGCCCGACCAATCTCGAAATCAGATTATAGGGCGCGAAAACCAGGTAGAACATCAGCGACAGCAGGATGCGGCTGTTGACGTAGCCGAGCACGCCCGCCAGGCGCATCCAGAAGATGTGAAACTGCCTGGCCAAAGGCGGCACGAGCAGCCCCGTCAGCAGCAGCATGCCGCCGATGATGCCCAGCACCAGGGCCGCCCGCGTCCGGCCGCGATAGAAACTCCAGGCGGCGATGGCCAACAGCACGCCCGCGACGATCAGCGTGGATTTACGCGCCGTCGCCTGATTAACCTGTACCGGCTCTTTCGTCTTAGTCAAGCTGAAACTCCTCCTGCCACGAGAGGTCTTCGACAAAGAGGTCTTTGCCCTGCTCCCGTTTTTCGAGCACGAAGTCCTCCATCACCAGGCAATCCATCTCCGTGCGCATGAAGCACGTAAAGGCCTGCTCCGGCGTGCAGACGATGGGCTCGCCGCGGACGTTAAAGGAGGTGTTGACGACGACGGGGCAGCCCGTGATTCTGCCGAAAGCCGCAATCAGGTCGTAATAGAGCGGGTTATCTTCGCGCCGGACGGTCTGCACGCGCGCCGAATAATCAACGTGCGTGACGGCCGGAATGGTCGAGCGCGGGACGTTCAATTTTTCTATCCCGAAGAGGCCCTCCTGCTCCTTGCTCATCTCGAAGCGGAGGTGTTCCCGGACGGGAGCGACGAGCAGCATGTAGGGCGAATCGCAGTCCAGGTCGAAGAACTCCGAGACGCGCTCGCGCAGCACCGAAGGGGCGAACGGGCGGAAGGATTCGCGGAACTTGATCTTGAGATTCATCTGCGACTGCATCTTCGGCGAGCGCGGGTCGCCGAGAATGCTGCGCCCGCCGAGCGCACGCGGCCCGAACTCCATGCGCCCCTGAAACCAGCCGATGACCTTCTCTTCGGCCATCAGCCGCGCGACCTGCTCGGCCAGCTCCGCACGCTCGACGCGCCGGTAGGTCGCGCCCGTCGTCTCCAGAAATTCGCGTATCTCCTCGCTCGTGTAAGACGGGCCGATGTAGGAGCCCTTCATCCCGTCTGCATGTGCGCCCCTGACCTCGGCCGCGTTGCGCGGGTTTTCGAGGTACTGATACCAGACCGAGAGCGCCGCGCCGAGCGAGCCGCCGGCGTCGCCCGCCGCCGGTTGAATCCAGACGTTCTCAAACGGGCCTTCGCGCAACAGCCGCCCGTTGCCGACGCAGTTGAGCGCGACGCCGCCCGCCAGGCAGAGGTTCTTTTCGCCCGTCTCCTTGTGCACGTGCCGGGCCATCCGCAGCATAGAAAGCTCGACGACCTCCTGGACGGAGCGCGCGAGGTCCATTTCGCGCTGCGTCAACTCGCTTTCGGGCTTGCGCGCCGGGCCGCCGAAGAGGCGGTCAAAGGCCCTGTTGGTCATCGTCAGGCCCTGGCAGTAGTTGAAATATTTCATGTTGAGGCGCAGGCTGCCGTCCTCGCGCAGGTCTACCAGCTCGTCCAGAATCTGCTGCACGTAGCGCGGCTCGCCGTATGGCGCGAGGCCCATCACCTTGTACTCGCCCGAATTGACTTTGAAGCCCGTGTAGTAGGTGAAGGCCGAATAGAGCAGCCCGAGCGAGTGCGGGAAGTGCAGCTCGCCGAGCAGGTGCAGCTCGTTGCCGCGGCCGTAGCCGTAACTGCTCGTCGCCCATTCGCCGACGCCGTCCATCGTCAAAACGGCCGCCGATTCAAAGGGCGAAGGAAAGAAGGCGCTGGCCGCGTGCGATTCGTGATGCTCCGTGAAGAGCACCTTGCCGTCATAGTGGCAGTGCTCGGCGACCTGCTCCCTGATCCAGAGCTTCTCGCGCAGCCAGAGCGGCATCGCCATCAGGAAAGAGCGCAGGCCGCTCGGCGCAAAGTCAATGTAGGTTTGCAGGAGGCGCTCGAATTTGACCAGCGGCTTATCGTAGAAGGCCGTGTAGTCAATCTCGTCTTCCTTGATGCCCGCTTCCTTCAGACAGTATTCGACGGCGTGCTTGGGAAAGTTGTGATCGTGCTTCTTGCGCGTGAAGCGCTCCTCCTGGGCGGCGGCGACGATCTCTCCGTCGCGCACCAGGCAGGCCGCAGAATCATGGTAATATGCCGATATCCCGAGAATATGCGTAGGGCGCATGATAAATCCTTCGTCTTAATAAATCCTTCGTCTGAGCCTGATGATTCGACTACGACGGGCTGAAATCAAAATTAAATTGAAAGAGGAGAGGCAGCTTGGTTAAAACCTCAACTTAAAATTATTTGGCCGCACAATTTACCATATAAACGCTCCACTTTGAAATTCGCAGCGCCGGATAAAAGCGCCCCGGCCCCGGTTCGGCGCGCGTCGCGGCGGCTCTCTGGCGGCTCAACTTGCTATTGTGTGCGCTCGCAAAAGAGAATGGAGGGGGCGGGGACCAAAAACATTCGATGATTAGCATTGACGGCTCATTCGGCGAAGGGGGCGGCCAGATTATCCGCTCATCGCTCGCGCTCTCGCTCGTCACGGGCAAGCCGTTTCGCGTCGAGCGCGTGCGGGCCGGGCGCGACAAGCCGGGGCTTCAGCGCCAGCACCTGACGGCCGTCAAGGCCGCCGCCGAGATCGGGCGCGCAGAGGTCACGGGCGCGAATCTCGGCTCGCAGCAGTTTGCCTTCAGGCCCGGCCCGGTCGTCGCGGGCGACTATCATTTCAGCATCGGGACGGCCGGGAGCACCACGCTCGTACTCCAGACCGTACTGCCCCCGCTGATGATGCAGGAGCGCCCGAGCACCGTCATCCTCGAAGGCGGGACGCACAATGTTCACGCGCCGCCCTTTGAATTTCTGGCCCGCGCCTTTCTTCCGCTCGTCAACAGGACAGGCCCGACCGTCAGGGCCGAGCTTGAGCGCTACGGCTTTTATCCTCCGGGCGGCGGGCGACTGAAGTTCACGATTGAGCCCGGGGTGACGCGGCGCAGGGTGGAGCTGCTTGAGCGCGGAGAGCTGCTGGCCGCGCGCGCCGTGGCGCTGGTCGTCAGGCTGCCTCCGAACATCGCAGAGAGAGAGCTGGCCGTCGTTAAAGAGCGCATGGGCTGGGACGACGAACAGCTCCGCGTAGCGACCTCCAACAACGCTCACAGTCCGGGCAACGTCCTGACCATAGAGCTTGAGAGCGAGCAGTTGACGGAAATCTTTACGGGCGTGGGCGAGCGCGGCGTGCGCGCCGAGGTCGTCGCGGAAAGGGCCGCCGCCGAGGCCCTGCGGTATCTCTCGATTGACGCGCCCGTCGGAGAGCACCTCGCCGATCAACTGCTGATTCCGCTGGCGCTGACGGGCGGCGGCTCGTTTCTGACCGGCCCGCCCTCGCTTCACACGACGACCAACATCGAGATCATCAAGAGGTTTCTCGCGGTTGAAATCACGGTCGAGCCCGCGAGCGGCGGGGCCTGGAAGGTAGAGGTGCTCGCTTAAGAGCGGCGGGCCGCGAAAGTCTATGCAGCAAGCACCCATCAAGCTCTACATCTTCGACGCCGACGGCACGTTGCGCCGCTCGACCGTTCCTGCCCGTCCCTGCCCGAACCGGCCAGGCGATTGGGAATTGATCCCGGGCGTTAAAGAGCGCCTGGCCGAAATTGATTGGGGGCCGGGGCGCGCGCATTACGCGATAGCCTCGAACCAGGGCGGCGTCGGTCTCGGTTATTTAACCCTGGCGATGGCCCGGCGGCTGCTCGAAGAGATGGCCGTCGCGGCCTTCGACCAACCGCCGCCTGCGGGTTCGATAGAGCTTTGCCCGCACGCGCCGCACGCCGGTTGCCCGTGCAGGAAACCGAAGCCTGAGATGCTCACACGCCTGATGCGTCGCTTTCGTGCGAGCAAAGATGAGACGCTCTTTGTCGGCGACACCGAGAGCGACGAAGAGGCTGCACGGCATGCGGGCGTCCGGTTCATCCGGGCCGAGGAGTTCTTCGGCTGGCAATAACCGGCGAGCGAAGCTCGGCTTTGCGACCTTCGGCGATGAAACTACAGCGCGCGGCATAAGTTATGAGATACATAGAGAACCCCCCGAACCCGTGGTTGAGCACGAGCGTCGAATGGCTCGGCGAGCCGCCCGAAGCACGCCAGGAGATATACGAAGAGGAGCAGACACGCTCGATCATCACTCGCAACGACAGCCCGGACGTGGGCTTCGAGTATTCGGTCAACTGCTATCGCGGCTGCCCGCACGCATGCACATACTGCTTCTCGCGCCCGACGCACGAATACCTGGGCTTTGGCGCAGGAACGGATTTCGAGCGCAAGCTGGTCGTCAAAATCCACGCGCCCGACATCCTGCGCCGCGAATTGATGAAGCCTTCCTGGAAGGGAGACGAGATTGTTTTCTCCTTCACCTCCGACCCTTACGTTCCGCTCGAAGCCCACTATCAATTGACGCGAAAGTGTTTGGAAGTCTGCCTGGAGTTTCGCAATCCGGTCAGCATCGTCACCAAGTCTGCGCTCGTCTGCCGCGACAAGGAGCTGCTCCGCGCGCTCTCCAGAGAGGCGGACTGCTCCGTCTACTTCACCATCCCTTTTAGCGATTACCGGACGGCGCGCGCCTTAGAGCCGTTTGCGCCCTCGCCCGACGCGCGCTTTCGTGCCCTGGCCGAACTCTCCGCGGCGGGCATCAAGACGGGCATCGGCATCGCGCCGCTCGCGCCCGGGATGAACGACTCGCACATCCCGGAACTGCTCAAGCGCGCGCGCGAAGCCGGAGCCGAGACGGCCTGGATGACCATGCTGCGGCTGCCCGGAAGCGTCGCCCCCTACTTCGAGCAGCGCCTGCGTGAACGCCTGCCGACCAGGGCCGAGCGCATCCTTAATCATATTCGTGAAGAGCGAAAGGGGAATCTCAACTCAAGCGAGTTCGGCGCGCGAATGAAGGGTACGAGCGAGCAATGGAAGGTCGTCGAGCAG
>DASVWH010000033.1:0-8063 GCA_036389715.1 Pyrinomonadaceae bacterium
CGCCGTTGCCCTGTGCCCCCTTAATGAAAGCAGCGGAAAAATTCGCCACCTCCGCCGGGTCTTCACTGTACGCCCTGACGTTGATGATCGGATTGCCCGCATTGTTATTGACATCCACTACCGGCCCGAATATCTGCCTGACGCCGAGGGCGCGTGCCTCGCGGGCTATGATTTCGCCCTGCCGCTGCGCGTACTGCGGATTGCCGGTCGCCCCGACCGCCATGTTCCAGGGCAGATTGACAGTGTCGTCAAAGCGCATCCCCGCGCCGAACTCCATGTCGGCCGAAATGAGCAGCGGGTAGCGCGCCAGTCCCTGCATCCGGTTGGCGATGTGCACAGACTCGTAGACCCCGCCGTGAAAGAGCACGATCCCGCCGACGTGATTGTCTACGACCTGGTGGCGCAGCGCGCGGTAAGCGGCACTGTTTTGATTGAGAAATTTGCCGTTGATCCCGATTGAGATGAGCTGTCCGAGCTTCTCGTCTAAAGACATGAGGCGCAGTTGCGCC
This sequence comes from Pyrinomonadaceae bacterium, assembly GCA_036389715.1. Lineage (GTDB taxonomy): Bacteria > Acidobacteriota > Blastocatellia > Pyrinomonadales > Pyrinomonadaceae > DASVWH01. The sequence continues at coordinate 510 of DASVWH010000033.1, forward strand.
GCGGCCCAGCGCACGGCTTCAGCCGAAGGGCGGCCCGGAAACGTCTCCGCCGTCTCACGCCCGCCGGACTTGAACGCGCGCGGGCGACTGCGCTCCGCACCCGCCACTTTCCGAGCGCGCGTAGTCTTAACGGGCGTGATGATAAATGCGCCGAGGAGGAGAAGTGCTGCCGCGAGCCGAATCAAGCCAGAGATGTTTGCAGCCCTCATTCTCTTTTCTTCCGCAGACGTGCAGGGGTTCCGGCCGGGCATCAGACATCAGACAGCGGCCCCACCATCAAACGGCATCCTGCCGGACGTGACGCAGTCGCTTAACGCGGCGGCGGAATCCGTCGGGCGTTCTGCTCGGGGAACATCGCGGCTCAGTTGGAAGTCAGCTCGGCGGTCTTCTCCGTGATGCTCTTGTCGGCCCAATCGTTATCGCGGCTGGACTCGCCCGCGCGCAGGCGCTTGGCCTGCTTCATGCGCTCGACCAGCTCCATGTGCGTCGAGAAGTAGGGAATGCTCTTGCCGACGATCTCCTGCACGGTCTCGAACTGCTTGTCGGTCATGAACTTCTCGAAGCCTTCCTTCAGCTCGTCAATAATCTTGACGCCGTGCAGCATAACGCCCGTGCAGAGCTGGACGGTGGACGCCCCGAGCAGCATGAACTCCAGCGCGTCGTGCGAATTTTCGATACCGCCGATGCCGCTGATGGAGACGCCTTCGGGCAGGGACTGCGCCAGTTGGCTGACCATCCTGAGCGCAATCGGGCGCACGGCCTGCGAAGAATAACCGCCTGGAACCGTGTAGCCCTCGACGGTCGGCAGCGGCCTCAGCGTATCGAGGTCAACGCCGATGACGGAGAGAATCGTGTTGATGGCGGAGATGCCGTGAGCGCCGCCGCGCACAGCCGAGAGCGAAGGCTCCTTGATGTTGGTGATGTTGGGCGTCATCTTGGCCCAGACGGGAATCCGCGCGACCTCCGCCACCCAGCGCGTGACCTCTTCCGTTAAGTCCGGGTGCTCGCCCATCTCGGAGCCCATCCGGCGCTCGGTCATCCCGTGCGGGCAGGAGAAGTTCAGCTCCAGGCCGTCAACGCCGGTCTCCTGGACCACCCGCGTCAACTCCTGCCAGCGGCTCTTGTCGTACTCCTCCATGATCGAAGCGATCAGGATGTGGTTCGGATACTCCTTCTTCAATTCGCGGAATTCGCGCAGCCAGACATCAATCGGGCGGTCGGAGATAAGCTCTATATTCTCGAAGCCGATGATTTCGCCCGTGTCGCGTGAGCGCAGGCGGCCGTAGCGCGGGACGACGTTGATGACCTTCGCGCTTTCAAGGCTGACGGTCTTGGCGACGACGCCGCCCCAGCCCGCGTCGAAGGATTTTGCGATGACGCGCGCATTGGTTCCCGGCGGGCCGGAGCCGAGCAGGAAGGGATTCGGGAACTTCATGCCGTTAACGGTGATTGAAAGATTCATAACTTAAACTTCCTTCTGCTTGAGCTAAAGTCCGCAGTTTGAATGAGCAATATGATTAATCCGCCACCATCTGGTCGTAGGTGTCGGGGCGGCGGTCGCGGAAGAACTGCCAGGTGTTGCGGACCTGGCTAATCATCTCCAGGTCGAGGTCTGCGACGACGAGGGCGTCCTGGTCGCGCGGCGCTTCGGCGATGAACTGGCCGCGCGGGTCGCAGAAATAGCTCTGCCCGTAAAACTCCCCGATGTCCCAGGGCTGCTCGCGGCCGACGCGATTGATCGCGCCGATGAAGTAGCCGTTGGCGACGGCGTGCGCGGGCTGTTCGAGCCGCCAGAGATACTCGGAAAGCCCCGCGACGGTGGCCGACGGGTTGAAGACTATCTCCGCGCCGTTTAAGCCGAGGATGCGCGCGCCTTCCGGGAAGTGGCGGTCGTAGCAGATGTAGACGCCGATGCGCGCATAAGCCGTGTCGAAGGCCGGGTAGCCGAGATTGCCCGGCTTGAAGTAGAACTTCTCCCAGAAGCCGGGCGCGACCTGCGGGATGTGGTTCTTGCGATACTTGCCCAGGTACTTGCCGTCGGCATCAATCACGGCCGCCGTGTTGTAGTAGATGCCCGTAATCTCTTCTTCGTAGATGGGGACGATGATGACCATCCCGTGCTGCCGGGCGACCTCCTGCATCAGGCGCACGGTCGGGCCGTCCGGCACTCTCTCGACCGCTTCGTACCAGCGCGTCTTCTGCTCGGCACAGAAGTAGGGCGTCGTGAAGACCTCCTGCATGCAGAGAATCTGCACGCCCTGTCGCGCGGCGTCGGCAATCATCGTGAGATGCTTTTCGATGTTGGCGCGCTTAATCTCTTCGATAGGCGCGTCGGTCGGCGCGGCGTTGGTGGCCTGGATGAGGCCGCATTTGACGGTGCGTGGCATAAAACCTCCAATAGTTCAAAACCAAGGTTCAGGATTTAAAGTCAAAGCCCGGTGCTCAAGTCCCGCTGTTCGCGCCGCGCTGTGAGCCCTGGACCTTAAGCTCCGAGCGCATTAACAGATAGTAGAGCAGAAAGCCGAGCGCGAAGGTGACGAACCAGGCGTAGGTGTAGAGCGTGTCGAAGAAGTTGGGCTCCGAGACATTGCCGCCCTCCGTGACGGCTGCGCGCAGGAAGCCCGGCACGACCGGCGCGATGGCCAGCACGAGCGCAGCCAGGGCGCGCCGGTTAAAGCCGCCGTCGTAGGAATAAGGCCCTTGCGGGTCGAAGAGTCCGGCGAGATCGAGGCGCTGGCGGCGCAGCACCCAGTAGTCGCAGATCAGAATCCCTGCAATGGCTCCCATCAAGCCCGAGTAACCGATCAGCCAGGTGAAGATGTACGCGCCCATCGAGCCCATCAGCTTCCAGGGCATCATCACGATGCCGATCAGCGCCGTAATCAATCCGCCCGTGACGTAAGAGATACGCTTCGGGTTGAGGTTCGAGAAATCGTTTGAGGGCGAAACGACGTTGGCCGCCATGTTGGTCGTCAACTGCGCGGCGAAGATGACGAGCGTCGCAAAGAGAATGACGGCGATGCTGTCGAACTGCTTCATCAATTCGACGGGGTCTGGAATCGCGCGGCCGTAAATCAGGAGCGTTGCGCTGGTGACGGCGACGCCGATGAAGGCGAACGCGGTCATCGTCAACGGCAGTCCCAGCGCCTGGCCCATCATCTGCGACTTCTGCGACTTCGCGTAGCGTGTGAAATCCGGGATGTTGAGGCTGAGCGTGGCCCAGTAGCCGACAGAGGCCGTCAGCGAGCCGGGGAAGATAGTCCAAAAATTGTTGTGCTCCTTTTGCAGCCTGCTCGATTCCGTCAGCACCCGGCCCAGTCCCCCCGCGCGCCACGAAGCCCAGATGAGCAGCGCCGCACCTCCGCCGAGGAGCAGCGGGGCCGACCACGTTTCCAGGTGCTTGATGCCCTCGACGCCCTTGAGAATGATGAAGACCTCTATCGCCCAGAAGAGAAAGAAGGCGAGCCAGGTGTGCACCGCAACATCGAGCACGGTTGCTCCGCCGAGCATGTTGTTCCAGCCGCCCGCCATCACTCCGAAGAGCGCGTCGAGCGCCGTCCCGCCGATCCAGGTCTGGATGCCGAACCAGCCGCAGGCGACGATGGCGCGCAGGATGGCCGGAACATTCGCTCCCCTGGTCCCGAAGGATGCGCGGCAGAGGACCGGGAACGAAACGCCGTACTTCGTCCCGGCGTGCGCGTTCAAGATCATCGGAATCAGGACGATGGTGTTGCCGAGCAGGATGGTCAACATCGCCTGCCACCAGTTCATCCCGGCCTCGATAAAGCCCCCGGCGAGCGTATAGGTCGTAATCACGACGCTCATCCCGATCCAGAGGGCGGCGATGTTCCAGGTGGACCAGGTGCGCTCCCTGATGGTCGTCGGCGCGAGGTCGCGGTTCCAGAGCGGGCTGGCGGAAACGTCGCGGCGCAGCTCTTCAAAGTCGCGCTGCGTGACGGCGATCTCCCCGGCGTTGATGGAATCTGCGGCCATTTTCTTCACTGGCTCTCAAAGTTGGGCGGACGATTGCTGCGTTTAGTATAAGTGCCGCTGGCGTAAACCCTGTGACCGAAACCGCAGTCGGCATCCGTCCCCTTTTGCTTGACGACGAGCTTTCGTCCGACGAACTTGAGATTGATGCTGCAACCTTGAGTATCCTGCGGGACGAACTCGGCCGTGTTGCCTTCGAGCGTAACGACGCCCTCGCCGGTGCCCATGTTGGCCGTCAATTCGCCCCGCACCTTGTAGGCGAAAGTGCCGTCGAAGCGGACGCGCAGCTTGTTGCCGCCGAGCGCCTTGACCTTGAATTCGCTGCTGCTGTTGCTATAGGTCCCGGTCAGGCTGGCGGCCCTGACCTGCGCGCCGGTTGCGCCACGGTGCGCGGGCCTCTGTTGAGCGGAAGCGAATTGCGCAGAGACCAGAGAGAGCAGCATCAGCAAGAGAGCTTTTCTCACGTCGTTGAACCTTTCTCAAAGCAAAATTTAAAGAGCCACGCACGTCCCGCGCTTCAGAAAACGTCCGTCCCCGGCCTTACCCTTGTACTGGCCGTCTTCGATGACGATGCGCCCGCGAGAGAAAACCACCTCGACCGAGCCCTTGATCGTCTTGCCTTCGTAGGCGCTATAGTCCACGTTCATGTGGTGCGTGGCAACCGAGATGGTCTGTTCCTTTTCCGGGTCGAAGATGACTATGTCGGCGTCGGAGCCGACGGCGATAGTGCCTTTCCGCGGGAAGAGTCCGAACATCTTGGCGGCGGCCGTCGAAGTCAATTCGACGAAGCGATTGAGCGACAGACGATTCTCGACCACGCCGTTGTAGATGAGCGAGACGCGATGCTCGACGCCCGGCGCGCCGTTGGGAATCTTCGAGAAATCGTCGCGCCCCAGCTCCTTCTGCTCCTTCATGCAGAAAGGGCAGTGGTCCGTCGAGATGACTTGCAGGTCGTCCATCCTGAGGCCCTTCCATAATTCCGCCTGGTTCCACTTCTCCCTGAGCGGCGGCGTCATGACGTACTTCGCGCCGCCGAATCCGGGCTCGTCGTAGTCGTCTATCGAGAGAAACAGGTACTGCGGGCAGGTCTCTGCGAAGGCCGGAAGGCCGCGGTCGCGCGCCTGGCGCACCTGGTTGAGAGAGTCCGCACAGGAAAGGTGAACGATGTAGACGGGCGCTTCGGCCATCTCCGCGATGGCGATGGCGCGGTGCACGCCTTCGGCCTCCGCGATGGTCGGCCGCGTCAGCGCGTGATACTTCGGCGCGGTCCTCCCCGCGGCCAGCGCGCGCTTGATAATCTCGTTGATGACGATGCCGTTCTCGGCGTGCATGCAGATCAGCCCGCCGCGCTCTCCCGCCGCAGACATCGCGCGAAAGATGGTCGCATCGTCAACGAGAAAGACGCCCGGATAGGCCATGAAGAGCTTGAAGCTGGTCACGCCCTCCTCCATCACCCGGTGCATCTCCGGCACGCGGTCGTCTTCGAGGTCGGTTGTAATCAGGTGAAAGCCGTAATCGACAGCCGTCTTGCCCTCGGCCTTCGCGTGCCAGTTGTCGAGCGCCTCCGTCAGCGTCTGCCCCTTATACTGGACGGCGAAATCAATGATCGTCGTCGTCCCGCCATAGGCGGCGGCAATCGTGCCGGTCCGAAAATCATCGGACGCCTGCGTGCCGCCAAACGGCAGCTCCATGTGCGTGTGCGGGTCAATGCCGCCGGGAATAACCAGCCTCCCGGCCGCATCAATCACGCGGTCCGCCTCCATCTCCAGCCTCGCGCCGATGACGGAAATCGTCTCGCCTTCAATCAGAATGTCGGCCCTGTAATCGTCAACGGCGGTGACGACGCGGCCATTGCGAATAAGTGTTTTCATCTGCTGACTCCGAAACCGGAGGGCGTGCGACCCGGCGGTGCTGCCCCTCATTCAGACACTGCGAGCATCCCCGCAGATAGGCCTGGCGATTATCGCGGGAGAGCCGCGAGACCGGGTTTTCGCTGGCTGCCTGATAGCGAAAACCCGGCCCTTGAAGACATCCGGCTACTGCGTTAGCTCCGTAGTGATGGTCGCGCCGCTCATCTGCGGCAGGCTCGCCGTTGACTTGACCACACGGCGCGTGTCCTTAGCGACCCAGATGGTAGTCTGTCCGGGCTCGCCTTCGGCGGAAGTGACCTCGACCTTATATGCCTCGAAGGTTCCGGCCGGGACGGTCACGCTCTCCATCCCGACGACCTTCAACTGCTTCAACTGGACCTTCTGCTTCTGCACGTCGAAGTTGCGGAAGGTGACCGTGTAGCCGGGCGCGAGCGGCAGCGCGGCCAGCACCTGGCCAGCGCCCGCGCCGTCCGCGAAGAGCGCGCCGCCCAGCTCGACCGAGACGGGCCTCTCCTGCCCGTTAATGCTCATCGTGCCGCTCGCCTTGTTGTCTTTAAAGTCAAGGTCAAGCGCCAGCGGTCCCTGCCTGATCGAGCGCCTCCTGAGCGTCAGGCTGCCCTTTTCGATGGTCGAGGCATCGGTGAAAGTTCCCATCGGAAGCTGCGCGGATTCCGTCGCCACCCAGGCCCCGTTCTCCTCCTTGATCTCGGAGGTAATCGTCAGCGGGATTGATTGCCCGGCGACCTCAAGCGTGCCCTTGTAAGTGCGCGTGCCGGGCTGCAACTCGACGGCGGGCCGGGGAAGACCGACCGCAGCCGCTTCCACCTTCCTGGCCAGCGCCACCGTTTTAACGTCAACGGTAATCTCCTTGAGCCTTTGTGCGACCGCGGGCGTCATGCTCTCCTGGTAGCGCCCGCCGAGATGCCTGGCCAGGAATTTTTCGGCCGCCGCGAACATCGCCAGGTTGTTGACCGGGCGTGCGAAGCCGTGCCCTTCGTCGGGTGCGACCAGGTACTCGACCGGAAAGCCGCGGTCGCGCAGGGCCACGACGATCTGATCGGACTCTGCCTTGTTGACGCGCGGGTCGTTGGCTCCCTGCACGACCAGGAGCGGGGCCTTGATCTTGTTGGCGGAGTTGAGCGGCGATTGACGCTCAAGCTGCGCGCGTCCTTCGGGAGAGCCGGGGTCGCCCATCCGTTTATGGAAGATCATGCGGATGGACTCCCAGTAGGGCGGAATGGATTTGAGCAACGTGAGCAGATTCGACGGGCCGACAATGGAGACGCCCGCCGCATAAACATCGGGCGTGAAGGCCAGCCCGGCCAGCGTTGCATAGCCGCCGTAGGAGCCGCCCATGATGCCGACTCGTTTCGGGTCTGCGATGCCCTCCGAGACCAGGTACTTGACGCCCCAGGTCAGGTCGTCCTGCATCTTCTGTCCCCACTCGTTGTTGCCCGCGTTGAGAAACTTCTTGCCGTATCCGGTCGAAGCGCGGAAGTTGGGCGAGAGCACGGCGTAACCGCGATTGGCCAGGAACTGCGCGAACGAATTATAGCCCCAGGAGTCGCGTCCCCACGGCCCGCCGTGCGGAAAGACTATGAGCGGGAGATTCTTTGCCGCTGCGCCCTTCGGCAGCGTCAGGTAGGCCGGGACCTCCAGGCCGTCCGAAGACTTGTAGCGAATCGGCTTCATC
>DASVWH010000034.1:0-21051 GCA_036389715.1 Pyrinomonadaceae bacterium
CGATTTACTATTCACTCTTTACGATTGACCATTGACGATTTATCATTCTGCATTTCCCAGAGCATGAGATTCTTGAGAAAGGCGTGATGGGCTGCGAAGCGGGCGATGGAGAGCCCGGCGAGGCCGTCGCGGAAGCCGCCCTTGAGCAGGTAGCTGCGCAGAAAAGCGGACGGCGCGGCCAGGGCTATCTTCAGCGATGAGGTCCGGCGGCCCTGCTCGAACATCTGGCGCGCGGCCAGCGGCGCGTATCTCTCGCCGACCATCCGGTGATGGTATGCGGCGTCCCGGCCCGTGTAGTGAAGCAGGTCGCCCGCGAGATTTTCCACGCGTGCGCCAGCGTCCATCCGCACGGACTCGTGTATGTAAGCCCCCTCCCAACGCCCGCTCCTCTTTTTGTAGAGCCGCAGCTGGCGGTCTGGATACCAGCCGCCGCCGCGAATCCAGCGCCCCATGTAAAGGGAGCGCCGCGGAACCCTGTAGCCGTCCGCCAGCTTCTCTTCGTTCGTGTAGAGCAGGTCTTCGATGGAGGCGCGCAGTTGGTCCGAGACGCGCTCGTCGGCATCGAGGCTGAAAATCCATTCGTGACTGGCCTCTTCGGCCGCGAACTGTTTCTGCGCGGCAAAGCCGGGCCAGCTTCTACGGATGACCCTGGCCCCGCACTCCGCGGCCAGCTCTCGCGTCCCATCCGTCGAGTCGGAATCTACGACCAGAATCTCATTGGCCCAGGCGACGGATTGACAGGCGGCGCGAATATTGTCCGCTTCGTTGAAGGCGATGATCGTGGCGGTGATCTTCATCAGGGATGCGGGACGAAGGATGCAGGGCCCGCAGCGCAAACTGCAACCGGAGCGCTCTCATCAGCCCGGCCCTCGCCCTGCACTCCTTATAAAAGCGCGGGCGGCGAACCGTCAAATTGAAATCCGGTCCGCCGCCCACGCTTGACTTCGGTTTGCTTGATGCGCTCAGGGTGCGGCAGGGGCTTCGATCATCACGTTATTGGCCCGCAGCGTGGTGGAAGTGGCCCGCTGCAACTCCGCGACGGCCTTATTGTAGTCGGTCTCCGCCCTCAATTCCAGATTCCTCGCATTCGCCAGCTGGTTCTCTCTCTGGAACAGCAGAAACGTCGTCGAGCGCCCGACCTGGTACAGCTTCTGCTCTCCGACCAGCTGTAGCTCGGCATTCTCCCTGGCCGAACGCGCCGCCAGCACTCTTCTCCTGGCCGTCTCGACAGCCTGTGCCGCGTTCCTCACTTCCACCTCCACCAGCTGCTCCTGTAGTCTGGTCGTCGCGTCCAACTGATTCCTCTGAATCTCTGCCCCGGCCAGATTCGCCTCGGCCGTCCGGTTGCGCAGCGGCAACTGTATCGCCACTCCGACTATCACATTCCTGGTCCCGAAGCCGAAGAGGTTGCGCAGGTTCTTGCCGTACCCGCCCTCCAAATTCGGCGGCACACCCGACCCCGTCTGGATGGTCGGCACGACGGCCGGCGGGAGCCCCTGCGCAGCCCGCAGCTGGTTGATTTGTGCCAGCAGAAACGCATTGACGCTCTCGTTGGCCCCGCCCGCGATTAAGGGCACTTCCGCCACTCCAATCGTCGGCGTCCCGGCCAGCCCGGTCGTCGCCACCGTCGCCTGTAAGTCTATTCGTGGCTTTACTTGGTTCCTGAAAAACTGCAAGTCCACATCGCTAATCTCTCTTTGCAGCCGCAGCCTCCTCAACTCCGGCCGCGCCGCCCTCGACTCCGCCAGCGCATCCTCCAGGCTGACCGGCGTCGCATCGAAGGCGGGCAGCTCGACCGGCGTCAACTGTGCCCTCCATTCCTGCGCGCCGGTGTCTCTCAAGATCAGCTGCTTGAGATTGTTCTCCGCTATCGAGACGCTCTGCGTCGAGAGCAGCACCTCGGACTCTCTTCTGGAAAGCTCGGACTGCACCTCGGCCCTTTCCAGCGGGGCGACAGCGCCAGCCGCTATCTGCGCTTCGACGCGCCGCAGGCTCTCCCTCGTCAGGTTCAGGTTGGCCAGCTGGTTCTGCTGGTCGCGGAGCGTAAAGACCAGGTCCCAGTAGGCGCGCTGGACGGCGTTGATGACTTCGATGGTGCGGCGGCGAAAGTCGGCGTCGGATTGCTCCAGGCGCTTGCGCTGAATCTTGATCTGGCGGCGGTTGTTGTCTATCGAGCGGTCGCGCCAGAGCGGCTGCGTGAACTGTGCGCCGAAGCTGGAGGAGTAGACGGGGTTGAGCTGGTTGAACCTGGAATTGGTGGTCCTGCGATTGTTGTTGAAGAAGAACTGGTAAGAGCCGCCGCCCCTGGAAAAGAGCTTGGAGAGGTTGTTGTCCAGCGAGAGGTCCGTGGTCGAGAGAGTGCCGGACGGGTCTGAGCCGCCGAGCGAGGACTGCTGCGCCTGGATGATGTTCGAGAGCTGGGGGTTGAGATTGAAGACGGGGTCATAGATGCCTTGCAGTGAGCGGAGCGTGGACTCCGCGAAACGGACATCGTTGCGCGCGACCTCGATCTCGTTGTTGTTCTCTAATGCGCGGCGAATGGCATCATTGAGAGAGAGCGGCAGTGAGAGGTCGGAGCGGATGCCGAGCCTCGTTAAGTCTATCTGTTGCGGCGCGGGCCTGGGCGTCGCAACGGGAAAGTTCGGCTCGCGCGGCTCCTGTCGGGCTCCCGGGCTGACGGTCGCCTCTCGCTCGGTTGAAGACGGAGCATTTACGACCGGCGAGGGGGAAGCGGGCCGTGCGGGCTGCGTCCCGGAAGGTGCTGGAACGCCGCTTCCGGGCGGGGCCTGCGGCGCAGGGCGTTCTCTTCCGGGAGGCGCGGTCGGGTCTTGGGGAACGGGCCGGACCTGCTCCGGCAGGGGCTGGTTACGCTCTGTGCCGGGCGGGCGCGTCGCGTCCTGCTGGGCCGGAGCGGGCAGCGGCGTCGGCGCTGGCGTTTGCACCGCGCTCGTCCCGGTGGCGGCGCAGGCAAACAGCAGGCAGAGCGCCGTTGCTCCAAGGATTCTCTGAACATTACTGGTCAACATCGAACGGAAGACTCCCTTACATCAAGCCCGAAAAAGATGGCGCGCAGGGCGCTTGCGAAAACCGTCTGAGAAAGGATGCATTAATCACAGGGTTACTACGCGCGGTGTCTGCGGGCGGTTTCAAAAAACGGAACCGGCAGCCGTATATGTACCGGCAGAGAAGAGACTTAAACGCTTTCCGGGGTTCGCGCGCCGTCGGCCCGCGGGCCGCGATTTGTCCTCTGCTTGACAGTCAAGCTGTGCGCGCCTAATCTTGCGTTTCATTACAGCAAAGCGTTTCAGCTCGATAATACAGACGAGAGGTCGCTGACGGGAAGCGTGCGCCGGTTTGCCGGACACGTCGGCAGCTCAGCCGCGATAATCAGTCAGGTATCTCAAGAATGCAAGGCTAGGAGGTCTCTAACATGGCAGTCAAAGTTGGCATCAACGGTTTCGGACGCATCGGACGAAACGTCTTTCGGACGGCGCTCGGCGACCCGGATATTGATTTCGTCGCCGTCAACGATCTGACCGACACGGCAACGCTCGCGCATCTGCTCAAGTACGACTCCGTGCTCGGAAATCTGGACCACGAGATTTCCGCCACCGAGAACGGCATCAGGGTCGAGGCGGAAGAGTTTCGCGTCTTCTCGGAAAAAGACCCGGCGGCGATTGACTGGGCATCGGTCGGCGCGGAGATAGTGATCGAGTCTACGGGTCGCTTTACCAAAGCCGAAGACGCCGGGAAACACCTGCGCGGGACCGTCAAGAAGGTGATTATCTCCGCCCCGGCCAAGAATGAGGACATCACGATTGTGCTCGGCGTCAACGAAGAGAACTACGACCCGCGCGCGCATCACATCATCTCCAATGCCTCCTGCACGACCAACTGCCTCGCGCCCGTCGCCAAGGTGATGCACGAAAAATTCGGCATCCGCTCGGCACAGATGACGACCATTCATTCTTACACGAACGACCAGCAGCTGCTCGACCTGCCGCACAAGGATTTGCGCCGCGCCCGCGCCGCGGCCCTTTCGATGATTCCGACTTCGACCGGCGCGGCCAAGGCCGTCGCGCTCGTCCTGCCGGAACTCAAGGGTAAGTTTGACGGCATCAGCGTGCGCGTCCCGACGCCGAATGTTTCGCTCGTTGACATGGTGATGGATGTCGAGCGGGAGACGACGACCGAGGAAGTGAACACGGCGCTCAAGGACGCCGCCAACGAAGAGCTGCGCGGCATCCTGGCTTTCTCCGAAGAGCCGCTCGTCTCCTCAGACTATCGCAAGAATCCCAACTCCTCCATCGTTGACGCCGAATACACGAAAGTCATCGGCGGCAACATGGTCAAGATTCTGTCCTGGTACGACAACGAGTGGGGCTACTCCTGCCGCGTCCGCGACCTGATTAAGTTCATAGCTCAAAAGGGGTTCTAATTGTGAGCAGTGAGCAGTAAGCGGTAAGCAGTAAGCAGTTAAAAGAAGCTCTTTTAGTCTTGACTGCCGACTGCTCACGACTCACTGCTCAACGCTCAATGCGTATTGGTTACTGCTTACTGCTCACTGCTCACTGCTTACTGCTTACTGCTCACTATGAATAAACTCTCCATCAAAGACCTGGACCTGAAGGGCAAGCGTGCTTTCGTCCGCGTTGATTTCAACGTCCCCGTCAAGGGCGCAAAGGTCGAGGATGATACGCGGATACGCGGGGCGCTGCCGACGATTCAGTATGCAATCGAGCAGGGAGCGCGCGTCGTTCTCGCCTCGCATCTCGGCAGGCCCAAGGGCGAGCGCGTCGAGAAGTACAGCCTGCGGCCCGTCGCCGAGCATCTCTCGCAGTTGCTCGGAAAGCCTGTCGCGTTCGCGGACGACTGCGTGGGCGAGGAGGTCAGGCGGCAGGTCAATGCGCTCAAAGACGGCGAGGTGCTGCTGCTTGAGAACCTGCGCTTTCACGCCGAAGAGGAGAAGAACGACGACCAGTTTGCGCAGAGGCTGGCCAGCCTCTGCGACGTTTACATCAACGATGCTTTCGGCGCGGCGCATCGCGCGCACGCTTCGACCTCCGGCATAACCAGGTACGCGGAGCGGGCGGCCGCCGGACTGTTGATGGAAAAAGAGCTGACCTATCTCGGGCAGGTCATCAATAACCCGGAGCACCCGTTTGTCGCCATCCTGGGAGGCGCGAAGGTTTCCGATAAGATCGCCGTCATCAACGCGCTGATTGACCGCCGCGTGGACAGGCTGCTCATCGGGGGCGCGATGGCCTACACCTTCTTCAAGGCCGAAGGCTTCACGGTCGGAAAATCGCTGGTCGAAGATGATAAGCTGGAGACGGCGCGCGAAATCAGGCAGCGCGCAGAGGCTGCGGGCGTCCAGTTGCTCCTGCCGACGGATCATCAAGTCGTTGATAGCTATGACCCGCTCAACAGCCGCAAGACCATCCCGATTGAGTTCACCAACGCCGGGCTGGTCGGGCTCGACATCGGCGTCGAGACCGTCCAGCTCTTCGGCAATGCCTTGAAAGATGCCAGGACCGTGATCTGGAACGGCCCGATGGGCGTCTTTGAAGAGAAGCCCTTCGACGAGGGAACGGTCGGCATCGCGCTGGCGGTTGCCGAAGCAGCCGACCGCGGCGCGACCGTCATCGTCGGCGGCGGAGATTCCGTCGCCGCCATCACGCAGGCGGGCGTCGCCGACCGCATCACGCATATCTCTACGGGCGGCGGCGCGACGCTCGAATTCCTGGCAGGCGATGAGCTGCCGGGCGTCGCCGCGCTCAACGATAAGTAGAAAGGTCCGGTGCGGACGGACAACAGCGCGAAGACGCTGCGCGGCCGTAAGCCTTAGAGTGAGTTAAGGATACAAGCTCAAGTCCTGAGCCTTAGCCTTGAGCCTTAGCCCTGAACATCAGCCCCGAACATTACCTTGAGCGCCGCCTGACTTTTGCGGCTCGCCTTTGCCTGAATAATTATGCGAAAGCCTGTCATTGCCGGAAACTGGAAGATGTACAAGACGGTCTCGGAGTCCGTCGAGACGGCGCTTGCACTCAAGCCGCTGGTGGCCAATGCCAATCATTGCGAGGTGGTCATCGCGCCTGTCTTCACGGCCTTGAAGACGGTCGCCGACCGGCTCGAAGGCTCGAATATCAGTGTCGCGGGGCAGAACTGCGCGGCCGAGTCCGAGCACGGCGCGCATACCGGCGAAGTGGCCGCCGACATGCTGGCCGACGCCGGGGCCAGCCACGTCATCATCGGCCATTCGGAGCGCCGCCTGCTCTATTGCGAGACGGATTCCTCCGTCCGGCGCAAGATGCAGGCAGCCATCGCCGCCGGTTTGAGCGCCATCATGTGCGTCGGAGAGACCCTGGAGCAGCGCGACCAGGGCCAGGCCGAGGCGGTCGTTCGCGGACAACTGGAGGGCGGCCTTAGCGGGTTGACAGCCTCTGACCTGACCCGTATCATCGTCGCTTACGAGCCTGTCTGGGCGATTGGCACAGGACGCACCGCGACGCCGGAACAAGCGCAGGAAATGCACGCTTTTATCCGGCGCGTTTTCGCGGATGGCCATGCAAGGGCAGCGGCCGATGCGCTGCGCATTCTCTATGGCGGCTCGGTCAAGCCGGACAATATCGCCGGGCTCATCAAACAGCCCGACATAGACGGCGCACTCGTCGGCGGCGCGAGCCTTCAGGCGGAGAGCTTCGCCCGGATCGTCAATTACAACGGATAGTTGATGGCCAGTAGTTATCAGTTAAAGGTAGATAGAAACACGGGTCTTCTTTGACTCTTAACCATTGACCAAAAGAGGGACGCGACTTGTTGTATTACGTTCTCTACGGCCTATTTTTTCTGGCCTGCATAGTGCTCGTCGTGGCGGTGCTCTTGCAGCCGGGCAAAGCGGATGCGGGCGCGCTCTTTTCCAGCAGCGTCTCCAGCACGGCCTTCGGTCCGCGCGGCACGCAGACGCTCCTGGCCAAGATCACCATCGGCGCGGCCGCGCTCTTTATGCTCTCGGCCCTGGCCCTCTCGCTGCCCTCCTTTACGGGCCAGCGCTCGGTCTTGCAGTCCGTCGGGGAAGATGAGACGCAAAGCGCGCCCGCGCCGCAAGCCTCGCCCGCGACACCCGCTGCGCCGACAGGGGAAGCCCCGCCCGCACAGCAGGGCGCGAGCCCGGCCGGAAACGCCGCTCCGGCGGCCCCGGCGGCGACACAGCCCGCGACCAATCCCGGCACGGGAGCGCCGCCCGCGCCGCAGAAGTAGCTATTTAGCCCTCGGAAGGAAGGCCGGGTCTTTAACAATTCAAGAGCCGAAGTGGCGGAACTGGTAGACGCGCACGTTTGAGGGGCGTGTGAGGAAACTCGTGGGGGTTCGAGTCCCCCCTTCGGCATCACATTCTATTATCGGCAAAGCATTTATGGGCAACGTGCCCTGGCCAGCCTCTCTTTCCAAAGCTCCCCGATTTATTGCTCCCGTCCGTCATCACCCGCTTTGCCCGGATTCGATTCCGGCGCTGAATCTGTTACCCTGAACGCATCGGATTTGAATTCGCTCAGGCGGCAAGCCGCCCGCCGGTTTGTGATTCAAGGATAGTTTTCGTCATTGCGGGGAGTCCAGATGAAGACGGTTCATGCTCCTTCAAAAAAGCCCCGGCCGATTTGCCGGCTCTTGATGCTCGTGCTGTTGCTGTCCGGGCTGGCGGGCGGCGCGCTCGCGCAGTCGTCCGACATAGAGTTCCCGACGCCCGTCCGCACAGACGAGATTAGCGGGGCCATCAGCGCCAGGGATGTCGGCGACCCGCGCCTGACCAGGTATTTCTATTCCTTCACGGGCACGCCCGGCGACCTGATTATCACGGTCGAGAGCACTAATCTGAACGGCGATGTGGATGTCTTCACGGCCGGGAGCTTACGCCCGCTGGCCAAGGTCAGCCTCTACGCCGGGGGCGCGGCGACGAGCGCTGCCAAAACCATCTACCTGAAGAACCGCGAGTCGCTCATCCTGCGCGTCGAAGCGCGTACTCCGAACGATAATCCGGGCAACTTCAGGATTCGCTTCCAGGGAGGCTTCGAGCCCATCAGCGGCGATGTCCCGGCGCTCGGGGGCACGGGGGCGGACGCTGCTCCGGCGACGGCGACCGGCCCTGTCCAGAAGGGAAGGCGCGTCACGTCTACAGGCGCGCGGATAGAAGAGCCCGAAGTGGAGACGCAGGCCAGCGCCAGTCCCGCCGGGCCCGCAAACACGCCGCCCGCGAGCGGCACGACAGAGACGCCCGCGCCCGCCGCAGCGCCCGCCCGCAGGACTACGACTCCGAGAAGAGCGCCTGGCGGAACTACGCGCAACAGGCCCACCCGCCCGGCGCGCACGCCCCGCCCGAGACCCGTCACACCTCCCCCGACGACGCCTCCGGCTCCTGCTGAAGAGCCCGCGTCGTCTACTGCTGCCGCTGCTACTGCTGCTACTGCTGCCGCCGCACAACCGGCGGCCGGGCCGCGGCTCATCATCGAGCTGCGCGACGGCATGAGGGTCGAGCGTTACATGACAACGGTGCGGCGCGTGACGGTCGAAAACGGCCTGCTCGTCGTCGTTACAAGGGACGGCAAAGTCTCGCGGCAGCCGATGACGAACGTCCTGCGAATGGCAATCGAACCCTGAAACCCCGCCGCCCAACAATCAACATCCGGGCCGCTTCGAGAAAAGAGAAAGATGGGAAACGTTAAAGATGCAACGAGCCGCAGGCTGGAAGGCCGCCGCGCGCTCGTGACCGGCGCCAACAGCGGCATCGGTCAGGCGATTGCTCTCAGGCTGGCACACGAAGGCGCGTCGGTCGCCGTCAACTATGTCGCGCACCCGGAAGCGGCTGATGAAGTCGTCAAAGAGATAGCCGGGCTCGGCTCGAAGGGCATCGCCGTGCGCGCGGACATCTCGAATGAGCAGGAGGTGGATGCGATGTTCGCTCAAACCACCTCCGAGCTAGGCGGCCTGGACATCCTGGTCAACAACGCCGCGGTGGAGATGCGCTATCCCTTCCTGGAAATGCCGCTCGCGGCCTGGCGCAAAGTGATCGAGGTTGATTTGACGGGAGCCTTCATCTGCGCTCAGCGCGCCGCGCGCGTGATGACAGCGGCGGGCACGGGCGGCTCGATTGTCAATATCTCTTCGGTGCACCAGGTCATTCCCTGGGGCGGCTACGCGCACTACTGCGCGGCGAAGGCTGGCCTGGAGATGTTGACCAAAACGGTCGCGCTCGAACTGGCTAATCAGAAAGTTCGCGTCAACGCGGTCGCGCCGGGAGCGATTGAGACGCCGATTAATCAGGATGTCTGGAGCAATCCTGAGACCATGCAGGACCTGCTCAGGAAAATCCCGACCAACCGCGTCGGCCAGCCCGAAGAGGTCGCGCGCGTAGTCGCCTTTCTCTGCTCGGACGAGGCGAGCTACGTGACGGGCGCGACCCTCTTCGTTGACGGCGGGATGACGCTCTACCCGGAATTCCTGCACGGCGGATAGCACTTCTGAGCCTCTCGGCCGGAACCCTCTTTAAGTCGAGCCGCCCGAAGTTCATGCTTGCCGCCGGAGACGGTTATCAGTTAAAAAGATGGGGCAGGAAAGACCGCACGCGCCCAAGCCCTCTCAAGGCAAACTGTTGACAGGTAACGGAACTCATTAAATTTTCGAGGATAACTCTCTCCGCTCTCTGGCCCGGAAGATGAAGCACCGCCGAGCAGCAAACCCCGCGACGAGCGCACGACCGGCGCAGAAGGCCCGCTCCCGGCCTCCCGTCTATCCGTTTACGGCCATCGTCGGACAGGAGGAGATGAAACTGGCGCTGCTCCTCAACGTGATAGACCCCGGCATCGGCGGCGTGCTGATAATGGGGGACCGCGGGACCGGAAAATCAACCGCCGTGCGTGCGCTCGCAGACCTCCTGCCGCAGATTCTGCGCGTCCGCGGCTGTCCTTACGGCTGCGACCCGTCGGACGAGGCCAGGCTCTGCGACGATTGCCGCGCACGCCTCGCCCTGGAAGGCAGACTCGCGCGCGAGAAGGCGGCCGTGCCCGTCGTTGATCTTCCTCTCGGCGCGACCGAAGACAGAGTCTGCGGCACTCTCAACATCGAGCGCGCCTTGACCGAAGGTGTCAGGGCTTTCGAGCCCGGACTGCTGGCGCGCGCCAATCGCGGATTCCTCTACATAGACGAAGTGAACCTGCTCGAAGACCACCTGGTGGACCTGCTGCTCGACGCGGCCGTCACCGGGCGCAACCAGGTCGAGCGCGAGGGCATCTCGATAGAGCACCCGGCGCGCTTCGTCCTCGTCGGCTCCGGCAACCCGGAGGAAGGCGAGCTGCGCCCGCAGCTGCTCGACCGTTTCGGCCTGCATGTCGAAGTCAGGACGATTGACGACGTGGACCAGCGCGTGCAGATCATCGAGCAGAGCGAGGCATTCAAAGACGACCCGGAGGCCTTTTACGCCCGCGCTCAAACGGAGCAGGAAAGCCTGCGACGCAAGCTCACGCGTGCCCGCCGACTCAGCGGCCGCGTCAGCCTCTCGCGCGAGCTTTTACGACGCATCGCAGAGCTTTGCCGCCAGCTCAAGATTGACGGGCACAGGGGAGAGTTGACGATTACGCGCGCCGCCCGGCAGCTTGCCGCGCTCGAAGGCCGGGCGGAGGTCTCCGGCGCTGACGTGCGACGCGTCGCGGCCATGTCGCTGCGCCACCGCCTGCGCCGCGACCCGCTGGAAGAGACCGCCCGCACCTCGCGCATCGAACGCCGCCTCGACGAGCTTTTCCCTCCCGCGACGGACGAAGAAAGGGCGCGGACGAGTGCGGGCGATTATCAGGACGACGAGCCGCATGGTCCTGCGTCGGGTCACTCCGGCGGCACGCGCGGAGCAGGCGGCAACAAAACGCCCGCGGGTGACGGTCACACTGGCGGCTCAAAGAGCGATGACTTCAATCATCCCTCGCCACCGGCGCTCGACGCACAGCCGCCCGCGCTTGAGCTTAATCACGCAGTGCGCTCACGGCGGAAGCAGTCGCCCGCGCAGCGGCGCTCGGCCCGCCGCCAGGCACTGGGGCCGAAAGGACCAGTCAACGCCGAGCGGGGGCGCTACGTGCGCGCCGTCTCGGTCAAGTCAGCCGGAGCGAGAATCGCGCTCGACGCCACGCTGCGCGCAGTAGCCGGACAGGCTCCCGGCGCGGACCGGGAGGCCGAAGGGCGAGTCAAAGAGCGGTCGCCGGACCCATCTCCCGCGTCTCATCCCGCGCGCCCGCTGATGCCGGTCCCCGCGGACGCGCTGCGCTACAAACGATTCAGGCGCAAGGCCGGGACGCTCTTCATCTTTGCGGTTGACACCTCCGGGAGCATGGCGCCGAGGAGGGTCGCGCAGGCCAAGGGGGCGCTCGTGCGGCTGCTCGAACAGTCTTACGTCAGGCGTGACCGCGTGGCGCTGGTCAGCTTTCGCCGGGAGAGCGCCGAAGCGCTGCTCCGGCCCAGCCGGAGCGTGACGCGCGCCAGGCGTATCCTCGACGGTCTAGAGCTTGGGGGCGCGACCCCGCTCGCGGCCGGACTCGCCAGCGCCCTTGAGATCGCCAGGCGAGCCGGGCAGGAGGGCGGCGAGCGAATCATGCTCCTGCTCTTTACGGACGGCCGCGCGAATGTCGCGCTCGGCGGCAATGGAAAGGATGCGGCGGCCCCTCGCCATGAAATCATCCGGCGTGAGCTGGAACAACTCGGGGCAGCGCTACGGAGCGCGGGCGTGATAACGTTCGTCGTAGACACCGAGCAGCTTTTCACTTCGACGGGCAAAGGCCGCGAGCTGTCGGAGACCATCGGCGGGCGCTATCTCTATCTCCCGGCAAACGCCGCCGCTTCCGCCGGGCTCGCTTCGCTGGTTGACGAAGCGAGGCACTGAGAGCAACAGAGCTTGGAAAATGTGAACGAGCCAGAGCAGACCTCGAACGAGCAGCCGCCCGAGCATGTGACCGCGCAGGCGCGGGAGCAGGCGCGCGACCGCCGTGTGCTGGTGCTCTACGAGCAGGTGCTGGAGATCGAGCAGCGTCTGATTCCGACGGGCCTGCACGTCTTCGGGCGAGCGCCCGAGGCGGATGCACAGGCGGATATGCTGCGGATGGTCGCGTCGTTCGAGAGACCTGAAAGGCAGGCACGCGCCCTGACGGAACTGGTCGCAGAAGGGCTCGGACACGGTAGTTACGCGAGCCTTGCGGATGCCGCGCGCGCGAGCGCAGCGCACCTGTCGGAGCGCGAGCGTGTGGACCAGCTCGTCCGCGCCGCGATTGAGCGTTTCCTCGCGGAAGGCGCGTCGGCGGCGGCCGGTTGGCTTGAGACGCAGGCCAACGTCAGGAGGGCCGAATCGGAGACGATCTTCGCGCTGCTCGAAGGAATCTGCGAGCAGTTGACGGTCAATCAGGAGCTGGACGCGCTGGCTCGCGCCCTGCGCGGCGAATATATAGAGCCGGGGCCGGGCGCTGACATCGTGCAGAACCCGGACATCCTCCCGACGGGGCGCAATACTCACGCCGTTAATCCTTACACAGTCCCTTCCGAAATCGCTTACCGGCGCGCCGAGCGGGTGGTCAACGGGCTGCTCGAACGCCACCGGCAGGAGCACGGGCGATACCCGCGCGCGATGGCCCTGGTGCTCTGGGGACTCGATAATATCAAGACGCAGGGCGAGGGCGTGGCGCAGGCCCTCTGGCTGCTCGGCGTCCGCCCCGTGCGCGATGCCCTGAACCGCGTGACGGAAGTCAAAGTCATCCCGCTCGCACAGCTCGGCCGCCCCCGCATTGACGTGGTGATGACCGTTTCCGGCATCTTCCGTGACCTTTTCGGCGCGACGATGAACCTGCTGGACAAGGCCGTGCGCGCCGTCGCAGTGCTGGACGAACCGTCGGAGCTAAACCGTGTGCGCCAGCACGTGGCGGAGCAGATGGCAGAGGAGGGCTGCGACTTCGACGAGGCTGCGGTGCGCGTCTTCTCCAACGCGCCGGGCAACTACGGCACGAACGTCAACTTCATGGTCCTGGATTCGCAGTGGGAGCAGCCCGACGCGCTCGGCGATCTCTTCGTGACGCGCAAGTGCTTCGCTTACGGGCGCGACGCCGCGGGCCGGATGGTCGAAGGGCGCGAGGCCCGCGCCGCGATGGACCGCGCGCTCTCCAGGGTCGAAGCGGCCTACCAGAACATAGATACCTTCGAGATCGGCATCACGGACGTGGACCATTATTTCGAGTACCTCGGCGGCGTCTCGAAGGCCATCGAGAAGCGTGCGCAGGCGCGGCCCTCGATCTACCTCTCGGACTCCCTCTCCAACGAGGTCAAGGTTCGCTCCATCGAAGAGACCGTCCGCCTTGAGACGCGCGCCAAGACGCTCAATCCGAAGTGGTACGAAGGGATGCTCAAGCACGGCTTTCGCGGCGTTGCGGAGATCGAAAGCCATGTCGCCAACACCTTCGGGTGGAGCGCGACGACCGACGGCGTGGACGATTGGGTCTATACGGAAGTGGCCAAGACCTACGTCCTGGATGAAGAGATGCTCAAGCGTCTGAGCCTGCTTAACCCGCACTCTGCGCGCTCGCTGGTCAGGCGGCTGCTGGAAGCGGCCGGGCGCGGCTTCTGGGCTGCGGACGCCGAGACCCTGGAACGTTTGCGCGAAATCATCACGGGCCTCGAAGACCAGCTCGAAGGCGTCGGCTGAAGGCCCCGGCCGTCAACGCGCGGATTGAATCCGAAAGCCTGGCTCCGGGCGACGACCTTGAAGTTACATTTGTTTCTGCGCTGAAGTTGTATCCGTTTCTGCGATATTCCGGGGCCAGCCGCTGAAGTTGCTGAAACGCCGCCGCTGGTATTCTACGGAAATAGGTGAGCAGTTGAACGTCACGACACTTTATACGGGTACGAGCCTGCTGGCGCCGCTCAGGCAGGCCGAGCGTGAGATCAATCTTGATTACGCGCTCGGGCTGCGGGTCGCCGCGCATAATCTGGGCGCGTCGCTCTCCGAGCCGGAATGGCTGGAGATCGAGCGCGATTTGAGTGCAGCGGATGTCGTTTTCGTCATTCACGTGATGGACGGCGAGAATGCTTCGCGGCTGCTCTGCGTGTTGGAGAGATACCAGGCGCGGCATCATGCCGTGATCGTCATCAACTGCATGCCGGACCTGATGCGGCGCACGCGGATGGGAAAGCTGGACTTCGGCAGGCTCTTCGGCGGCGCGAAGACGGGCCGGGAGAGTGCCGCCGCCGGGGGCCAGCAGGCGGGCGAGCAGGCGCAGGACGAAAGGGAAGACAAGGGGGCGAGCCGCGGCAGGCGTCTGGCGGGTAGAGTCGGCGCGTGGATGGGCGAGCAGGCGCGCGCCCGTCGCTCGAAGAAGCCAGGCAATCACGCGCAGTATCTCAAGCTCGTAGACCGCCTGCCGTCCATCCTCCGCTTCGTGCCGGGCGCGGGCAGATTGCGCGACATCAAGCATTACCTCTACCTCTTCTGCTACTTCCTTCAGCCGACGCCCGCGAACATCCGCTCGATGGTGCTCTACGCGATCAAGCATTACGTGCCGCGCGAGCTGGTCTCGCAGGCTGAAATCACGGTCGCGCCGCCCGAGACGATGCCTTCGGTCGCCATCTATCACCCGGATGCGCCGTCGCTCTTCGAGTCTTACAGGGATTACCGCAAGTGGTACGAACGGCGCGGCGCGAAGAATAGCCCGGCCCGTCTGGACCCGGCGCAGACCATCGGACTGCTGCTCATGCGCCCGCAGATCATCAGCCGCACGCGCAAGCATTACGACGGGCTGATTCGCGCCATCGAAGCCGAAGGGCTGGCCGTGCTGCCCGCCATCTCGACGCTGATGGATAACCGCCAGGCGTGCGAGAAATTCTTCGTCGAGGGAGAAGGCAAAGAGAGGAAGAAGGTGAAAGCGGAAGAGGCGCAAGGCGGACACGGAGGTCCTGGAACGAAAAGTGCCGGAGCCAACGCCGGGGCCAGCGCACGGGCGAAGAGCGGAGCGAGTGACGGGGAAAAGATTAGTGTAAGTGCCGGGGGAAAGGTCGGGGCGCGTGTCAGCCAGTTGGTTTCATTGACCGGGTTCAGCTTCGTCGGCGGCCCGGCGATGAATGATTCTGAAGCCGCGTCCGCATACCTGCGCGGGCTCAATCTCCCGTTTCATTCGGCGGTCAGCCTGGACATGCAGACCATCGAGTCCTGGCGGGAATCCGGGACGGGGCTCAATCCTGTGCAGGCCGGGATGCAGGTCGCCATCCCGGAGCTGGACGGGGCGACTGAGCCCTTCGTTTACGGCGGGATGCCCGCGGGCGATAGCGAGCCCGTGCCGCTCGAAGATCGCTGCCGCCGCCTGGCGCGTCGTCTCAAACGCTGGAATCGCCTGCAAACAGAGCCGCGCGAGAATCTTCGGCTGGCGATGCTCGTCTTCTGCTTTCCGCCGAACAAGGGCAACGTCGGGACGGCGGCCGACCTGGATGTCTTCCCGAGCGCCTGGGAGATGCTGCGACGTTTGCAGCGGGAAGGCTACGCGGTCGAAGTGCCTGCGACGGCCGACGAGCTGCGCGAGCTGCTGCTCGGCGGAAATTCTGAGCGGCTGGGCACGACCGCCAACGTGGCTTACAGGATGAGCGTTGACGAGTACAGCCGCCTCTGCCCCTACGTCGAAGAGATAGAAGCGGAGTGGGGACGCGCGCCCGGCGCCATCAACTCCTTCGGCGGCGAACTCTTGATTCAGGGCAGGCAGCTCGGCAACCTCTTTCTCGGCGTCCAGCCGACCTTCGGTTATGAGGGCGACCCGATGCGCCTCCTGATGGCCCGCAGCGGCGCTCCGCATCACGGCTTCATGGCGCTCTATACTTTTCTCGAAAAAGTTTTTCGCGCCGATGCGCTGGTCCACATAGGGACGCACGGGGCTCTGGAATTTATGCCGGGCAAGCAGGTCGGGCTCTCCGGCGAGTGCTGGCCGGACCGTCTGATCGGAGAACTGCCCAACATCTACATCTACAGCGTCAACAATCCTTCCGAGGGCTCCATCGCCAAGCGCAGGTCCTATGCAGAGCTGATTTCATACCTGACGCCGCCGATTGAGAACGCGGGCGTCTACAAAGACCTGGCCGTGCTCAAGGATTTGCTTTCGGCCTACAGGCAGGCGACCGACCCGCGCGAGCGCGAACAACTATTCGCCGCCATAGAGGAAACGGCGCGGGCCTCGAACTTCGAAGCCTGAAAGCGTCCGATAACGTCGGCGGGTGGAGAGGCCGGACGCAAGTTGGATGAGACAGGCTATAAACTTCCGCGGACACGCTAAAACTCTTCTGTGCTCGGTTAAGTATCCGCGGATTCGCTAAACGGTGGATTCGCCGGGTAAAGCCAGGTGCGCTTAATCCGGCTACGGTCTTCGATTCGCGCTTCAGGCTGATGCGCGGAGACTCAGATTCCGTCTGGCGATTCTTATCTTTCGCAGCCTGGCGGCAACTGCCACCAGACTAATACCGCAGATTAACATCGCGATTGGTTCAGTCATTAATTTTCATTACCCTTTGTCGCTTCTATTCTTCAAGGAAGGCCCTGTCGCGCAATGATAGAGCAAGACCCGTACCGTCTCCCTAACCAGCAGAAAGACGTATATTTAGGGCCGAACACGCTTCATCTAGGATGCAGTGCTCCATATAGGGTGCGTTCGGAATCCGTCCGGCAGGTGGAGGGGAAGTCTCAAGTTGTATTAACGGAGACTCTTACAGTGTGGGTAAACCTGTTGCGGGGACGGTCAATCACTGCCCTCGGGGGGAGCGGAGCGCCGCAGCCTGGCCTTGAACTCGCGCGCCGTGAGACGATATTTGAAGGCCCTGGTGCCGTTGATGGTGATGACGGGAATCTCCAGCCCGTAGCGCTCGATGAGCGCCGGGTCCGTCTCGATATTGACCTCTTCGAGCGTGTACAGGGTGTCGCAACCGGCGGCCAGCATCTCGCGCCTGGCCTCTTCGCAGAGGTGACAGCCCGGCCGGGTGTAGAGAATGACGTGTGCTTTATCCGCCAGGGCCTTGGCCTCCGTCCGGGAAATGAGGGCTCTCGGGAGCCGCCCCGCCGTTTGGCCGGGAGCGCAGCGCAGCTTCGCCCGTTCAGACTACATAGTAAAAATTAGAACTTGCCACAGAATTGTGAAAAGAGTATATATATCGCACCGAGCCAATAATACATTCATCTGGCGCGGCGCTCTTCTTTTTAATACAAAGTTGCCCGGGTTCCCGTCGCAGAAAGTGTCCTTCCTGTAGCCAGGGAGTTCCCTCATCTGCGCTCAAGCTCTAAGGTAGCAGTCTATCATCAGGCCGACCCGATGATCGGACCATCACCCCGTTAAGCAGATGGAGGTCTGCGGCGTGGATAGCAAACCTGATTCAAACCCTTCCGCCGGGAGCACCCAGAATGCTCCTTCGACCAGAGAGTTTCCCTCGGGAACGACGGACGCGACCCGTGTCGCCGAGGGGGCTGCCAAAGTCTCTTCAACCCCGACCGCGCCGGTCGCCAGGGGCATGACGACGCCCGCCAACGCCAGGCAGGCCGCGCCCGTCAACGCTCCCGCCTCCGAGCCTCCCGTCAATAAAGTGCGGCGGCGAATCGTCTGGGCCAGCGTCGGCGGCTTTCTCGCGGCCATTTTTCTGATGTTCGTGCGCTTTTTCCTGCCGCGCGCCATCTTTGAGCCGTCGAGCGTCTTTCGCATCGGTTTTCCGACCGATTACGGCCTCGGCGTTGACACCAAGTGGCAGCAGCAATACCGCATCTGGGTGGACAAAACTTCCGACCGCCTCTTTGTCATCTACGCGCGCTGCACGCATCTGGGCTGCACGCCGGACTGGAAGGCCAGCGAGAATAAGTTTAAATGCCCGTGCCACGGGAGCGGCTACGATAGCGAGGGCGTCAATTTCGAGGGACCGGCGCCGCGTCCGATGGACCGCGCCCACGTCGAGCTGGACGCGGAGGGGCAGATCGTCGTCGATATCGGCAAGCTTTACAAGTGGCCCAAGGGCGAGCGCAAGGAGTTCGATGACCCCGGCGCATTCATTAATTTGTAAGCCATCGGTCGCAATTTGTAAGCCGACGCAAGCCGTGTTCGCGCGGTGGCCGGTTCAAGGGGGAAGAGTAAAGAGCAAGCACTTGTCAAGTCGTCTGAAATATCCAATCGAGCAAGGGGTTGGCCGGTAACTAAATGCTGCGGTAGCTCACGTCAGAGGAGACAGCAGGTATGGAGCCCGAAAGTCCTGACCGGAAAGAGCCGGGTCAACTCACTACGGGTGAGAAGAATGTCGGACTGCTTGAGAAGGTGCGCGAAGACGCCAGGGCGCTCAAGGCCCAGGCCGTCGAAGAGGCCAAGGCCCTCAAAGACCCGCAGCAGACGCAGCTCTGGAAATCCATCTTCCGCGTCTCGCACGACCGCTCGGACCCGCGCAACCGCAGCCTGGCCGTCCTCTCCAACGTCTTTCTGCACCTCCATCCGGCGAAGGTCAACCGCGACGCCACGCGCTACGGCTTCACCTGGGGAATGGGCGGCATCACCTTCTATCTCTTCATCGTCCTGACCTTCACGGGTGTCCTGCTGATGTTCTACTACCACCCGACGAAGGTCCAGGCCTTCCGCGACATTCTCTACCTGGAGCACGACGTTCCCTTCGGCAAGCTCTTGAGAAACATGCACCGCTGGGCGGCGCACCTGATGATTATCACGACGTGGCTGCACATGTTCCGCGTCGTTTTGACGGGCTCCTACAAACGGCCGCGCGAATTTAACTGGTGTGTCGGCGTCGTCCTGCTGGTCCTGACGCTCCTGCTCTCTTTCACGGGTTATCTCTTGCCGGACGACCAGCTCGGCTTCTGGGCCGTGACGGTCGGGACGAACATGGCGCGCGCCACGCCGATGCTCGGCAGCGAAGGCCCCTTCGGCCCGCAGCTCGGGATGACGCCCTTCAACGACGTGCGCTTCGGACTGCTCGGCGGCTCTATCGTGGATGCGAACGCGCTGCTGCGTTCCTATATCTGGCACTGTATCGGCATCCCGCTCGTCGCCTCGATCTTCATGGCAGTGCATTTCTGGCGCATCCGCAAGGACGGCGGCATCTCCGGCCCCGCGCCCGTGATGCTCGAATCGGAGATTAAGGCGGTTAAGAAGAAGTGACAGGTGATGAGCGATAGGTGATGAGTGATGGAGTCGTGGGCGATGCTCTAAGTGAGTGGTGAGGTGAGGAATGGAGAAACGCAGATTCAACCCTCGGACCATCAAGCTGCTGCTCGTCGTGCTGGGCGTGGCGCTGGTGGGGCTGTTTATCTGGTCGGTGCAGGACTGGCATCAGCTCTGGAAGATCACTTCCGCGCCGGACAACGTGCCGATTGTCGGGATGCTCTTTCTCGTCCCCTTCTTTACGTGGCTCGGCATCAAGCAGGCGCGGCAGAACGACCGTTTGATTGACACGCTGGAGCGGGAGCCGCAGCTTGCCAAGACGCATCATCGCAAGACGGAGCCCTGGCGGCCGGGCTGGGCGCGGGAGATACACGTCTGGCCTTACTTAGTGCGCGTCGAATTTCTGGCCGCCCTGATCGTCACGATCATTCTCTTCGTCTGGTCCATTACGCTCGACGCGCCGCTCGAAGAACCGGCCAACCCGAACCTGACGATGAACCCTTCGAAGGCCCCCTGGTACTTCCTAGGCTTGCAGGAGATGCTCGTCTATTTCGACCCCTGGATTGCGGGCGTGGTCATGCCATCCTTGATGATGGTCGGACTGATGGTCTTTCCCTACGTGGACTCCAACCCGCTCGGCAACGGCTACTACACGATTAAGCAGCGGCGCTTTGCCGTCGGGATGTTCGGCATCGGTTGGATTACCTGGATCGTGCTGATTATCATCGGGACGTTCATCCGCGGCCCCGGCTGGATTTGGTTCTGGCCCGGGCAGACCTGGGACCACAACGCCGTCGTCTTTGATAAGAACCGCGATCTGCCGGACCTCTTCTACATCACGGACTGGCGCTTGAAGATTATCTTCGGGGTGATCGTCATCGGGCTCTTCTATCTGCTGGCCGGATACCTGATACACAAACTGGCGACCTGGAACGAGTTCGAGCGCAAGATTCTGGCGCGCACCAGCCTGCTGCAATACGTCACGTTCCAGTTCTTCGCAATCTCGATTCTGGTCGCCCTGCCGGTCAAGATTATTTTGCGTTTGCTGTTGAATATTAAGTACGTTCTGGTAACTCCCTGGTTCAACGTCTGAGCGAGTAAAGCGCGGAGGAAGACAGAAGGTGGCTGACTCTCCTGAGACAGATGCGATAGCTAAAAGAGAAGCGGACGGCCCCGCGGCCGATCCTATTACGACGCGCTCGACGAGCGCCATTATGCTCATCAGCGCGCTGCTGCTGATCGGCGTGCTGGCCTGGGCCCTCTACGACGAAGCCTACGGGCAGCGCCCCTGGAAGCAGGCCCAGCAGGAGTTCGCCCAGCGCTACGGGCGATACCTGAACCGTCTCAAGAAGCGCGGCAACCCGACCGAAAAGGAGATTAAGGAGAGCGAGGACTACCAGCGCCTGGATGCAGAGGCGAGGGCCGCCAGGGAGAGCATCAACCCGCAGAAGCAGGAGAACGACCGCCGCATCAAGATCATCGAAGAGCAGTTGGCCGCCGTCACGGACCCCTTCCAGGATGCGCGCGGGAGAATCACCGTCATCAATTACAAGGTCGAGCAGGCGGACGGCTCGGCAAAGGAGAGCCTGCGCCGGGAGGTCCAGCAGCGCCGCCAGGAGAAGATCAAGGTCGAGCTGCCGCAGGATGACGGCTCGGGCAAGACGACCAGGCGCGAGTTCGATTACCAGCAGCTCGAAGAGTTCTACAATCATCTCAAGGACGAAAAGGCCAGGCTGCTCTCCGACAACGCGGAGCTCTTGAAAGAGCCGACCGAGCTTGAGAAGAAGCGTAACGACTATCTGCGCGACAACATGGTCGGGCTCAGCGAAACGCAGGTCGCCGCCCTGATTAAAAAGAACCAGAA
>DASVWH010000035.1:0-9825 GCA_036389715.1 Pyrinomonadaceae bacterium
AGCAGCTGCTCAAGGATCGGGCCGGGCAGCTTCATCATCCCGCTCAGGTCAAAGAACTTGAGCGTCCCGTAGAGCAGCAGGCACTGAAGGCCGACGATGACGGAGAGCACCAGCAGCTTTGAGCCGATGTACGGGAGCAGCCCTAGATTGACCATCCGCTCGCGGTTGTAGACGGCCCGCTCCCTGATGACCTCGCGGGCCGAGACGCTGGTTCCGAACCAGATGGCCACCAGCGCCAGCATGAAGTAGGGAAAGTCGCGCGGCTGGTCCTGGCCGACGACGAGGTAAGTGAGAAAAGCGATGATCGGGGCCTGCCCGAAGAGAATCACCAGGTTGAACTTGTCGCGCGAGAGCACCTCCATGTAGCGGCGCGCGAGCGTTCCCCACTGGCGCAGGGAATCCGTCACGGTCGGGCGGCGCGCCGGGACCGGCGGGGCTGCCGGCTGTCCTTTCAAGCCCGCCAGCGGTTGCAGGACGTGCTGCTGGTACTGCGGCGTTCTCTGGAAACGCTGCTTCCATTCCTCCGCGACCTCTTCGGCAATCTGCTCCTTGCGCAGCTTGAAGGCCTGCTTCTGTTCCTTGCTCGCGTCGGGCGGCAGCGGCTGGAGCTTGGCCGTCTTCTCTTCAATCGGGGCTTCCAGTTTATCGTAGAGGTCTTTGAAGCTGTCGGCCTTGATATGCGCGAGGGCTTCCTTCGGCGCACCGTACCAGACGAGCTTGCCGCGCATCATGACGACGATCTTGTCGAAGAGCCTGACGTTCTCCATCGCGTGAGTGGTCAGGATAACGGTCCGCCCGCTCTCGGCGATCTGGCGGAAGAGACGCATGATCTTCTCTTCGGTCGCCGGGTCGAGCCCCGATGTCGGCTCGTCGAGGAAGATGACGGAGGGCTTGGTGATGAGTTCGACGGCGATGGAGACGCGCTTGCGCTGGCCGCCGGAAAGCTGCCCGACCGGCACGTCGCGCCGCTCTGAAAGGCCCGTCACGTCCATCACCTCGCCGACGATCTGGTCTATCTCCTGGACCGAGACATCGCGCGAGAGACGCAGCCGGGCCACGTAATAGAGCGTGCGATAGACGGTCAGCTCGCGGTGAATGATGTCGTCCTGCGGGACGTAGCCGATGGACTGCTTGAGCGAATCCAGATGCTGGTAGAGGTCCAGGTTATTAATCAGCACGCGCCCGCTCGACGCCGGACGCATCCCGTTCATGGAGTCCATCAGCGTTGACTTGCCAGCGCCGGAGGGGCCGAGCAGCCCGACGAACTCGTTGGGCTGAATCGTCAGGTCAACGTCGTCGAGCAGCTTAATCATGCCGCCGCCCGAGCGGTTCGGGACGACCTTCGTAATATCAATCACGTCAATGCGCGTCTTCGAGCGGGTGTCGAAGACGGCGACACCGCGCTGCGCGTCCACCTGCATGACGAAGGGGCCGATCTGCACTATGTCCTGGCCCTGGAGCTGCCGCCTGCCGCTGATGCGCGCGCCGTTGACGTAGATGCCGTTGGTCGAGCCCACGTCTTCGACGAAGACGCTCCCGTTGATGTTCAGGAGGCGCGCGTGATGATTGGAGATTTGCAGCCCGTCGAGATGAATGTCATTGTCCGGCGCACGCCCGACGGAGAGCTGCGGCTTGCCGCCGAACATCAACTGCATCAAGAGCTGCGGCTGTGCGCCACCGGCGGCGGGCGGTTGATTGAGCGCGCCTGAGCCGCCCTTGAAGACCATCGTCTGGCCGCGCGCGTTGTCCATCATCGGACTGGAGACGGGCGGCACGGGCACTGGAATCGGGGCCTGCGCCGATGCGCCGCTCGAAATGGCGACCGAACGCTGGCCTGTATTCTGCGCACCGGCGGGCGCCGGGCGCGACGGGTCAACGAAGCGCAGGACCGGGCCGCCCAGCCCGAGCTGAATCCGGTCGTCGTGATAAAGCGGCGTCGGCGAAGTGATGCGCTGCTCGTTGAGCAGCGTCCCGTTGAAGCTGCCGAGGTCTACGAGGACGAACTGGCCGTCGCGTCTCTGAACCTCGGCGTGGCGGCGCGAGACGACGGCCGAAGAGGCTTCGATGGCCACCTCCATGCCGGGGTCGCGCCCGAGCCGCATCACGTCCTTCGTCATCAGGATGCGCTCGATGCTGCCCGTCCCGCTCCTGACCACCTCGATGACGGGAGCCTGGGCCGGGGCGGAGGGCTTCGGCGGCGCAGGAGGAGCACCAGCCTGTTGCGGCACAGGCGGCGGCTGGGCGGGGCGTTGTTGTTGGGCGGCAGGCCGCTGCGGCTGCGCCGGGGCGGGCGGGCGTTGCTGCTGCTGCGGCGGCGGCGGTTGTGCAGGCGGCGCGTAGGGCTGCCGGGTCGGGGTCGGCGGCGCGGGCGGCGGCGCGGCGTGCGCGGGCGGTTGCTGCGGCTGTTGAAAGGGCGGCTGGGCCGTCGGCGGTGGCGCTTGGAAAGGAGACTGCGGCGCACGCCCCTGAGGAGCGGCGGCCGCTTCGTCGCCCTTCGTGGCGCGCGGCAGGTCGCGGTGCGTCTCCATCTCAGAAAGCTCAACGGGGGCGGGCGGCGGCGTTGTCGCTTCGATGCGGGCGACGACCATCAGGGGGCCGCCCGCGCCGAACTGGACGCGCGCGCCGGGCCGGACCTCCGTCGGCTGCATGACGCGCTGGCCGTTGAGAAAAGTGCCGAAGCTGGAATTGATGTCGGCGAGCAGGCAGCGTCCTTCCTTGAAACGAAACTCGGCGTGCTTGCGCGAGACCATCGGATACTCCGACTGGTTGAAAACGATGTGGCATTCCGCCGGGTCACGTCCGATCCTGACGGTCTGCTGGTCAAAAGCACGCTCGGGGCGCGCTTGCCCCTGGCGCTCTTCGATTAGAACTATTCTCATACTGATTCCCTAAGATTCATGGTCCTAGACCTGTGAGCCGCGAGACGGCCTTCCGGCCTTTTTTTTACTCTTTGCCGATTCTGAACGAGTTAAGAATTACGGGCAACTCGCCTTTGACGCCGACATCGTCCGCGCTCTTGAGCTCGGGCGCGAGAGAGGTGGCGAGCATCAGGAGCGTCGCGCCGTTTCTTTGGCCTTCGACGCCCGGCGGCAGGAAGATGACGCGCCCCCAGAGCTTGATGTCGCCCTTGTCGGTCCCGCGCGAGACGCTCTCGAAGCGCAGCTCGTAGGCGTCGAGCGAGTTGACCTTCGTCGGCCCTTCCGAAACCTTACGGTATTCGGGGAAACTCTTCGAGAAGCTGTTGCTCAAGGATTCGGCCACCTTCGGAAAAGTGTCGCGGTCGCCCTCGAACGTGCCCTTGCTGGTGTACCAGCCGACGGCGAAATTCTCCTGCGTGTAGTTGGGCGGCAGCATCCGCTCGACCTTGGCGAAGTTGCTGGCCCCGGGCACGCCTGCCTTCGGGTCCCTGGTCCAGGTGTTCGGGTAGTAGAACGAAAAGTCAACGTAATGGTCCGCCAGCTTGCCGTCTAGATTATCGGCGGAGTTGACGAACCCGGTCGTGTTCGGCGGCGGCTCTGGAACACTCGCGGGCGCTGGCGTCGAAGCGGCGGTCGTGTTCGCGTTGGCGTTGCCCGTATTGGCCGTCGCGTTGGCGTTCGCATTCGCGTTCGCATTGGAGTTCGCGTTGGCCGTCGCGTTGGCGTTAGACGTGCCAGCCTCGCCCTTCTTGTAGAAGAGGAAGTACCAGGCGGCGGCGCTGCCGAGGAGGGCGACGACGATTAGTCCGATGATGAGCGGCAGGCGGCTGCGCCTGGCCCCGGCCGCGGCGCTCGGCGCTGGCTGCTGGTACGCACCCTGCGGCCTCTGCTGGTAATGGCCCTGCGGCTGCGGCGGCGCTCCCGCGGGGGGCATCGGTTGATAGTAGGGCTGCGGCTGCTGTTGCTGCGGCTGGTAGGGCTGCGTCGGCGTGCCCTGCGGGTGCTGTGGCGCGGGCGGCGGATAGCCCGGCGGCGGCGCGGCAGGCGGCTGCGGCGGATTGACCGGCCCCGTGTCGGGCCGACGAATATCGGTCGTCGGCGTCGGGAAAGAGGCCATCGTCTTGTTCAGGTCCGCCGACTCCGGCAGCTCTGGCATCCGCGTGACCGTGGCCTCCGGGTCAAACTGGTCGCTGATATTGATCGTCGGATTCAAATCATAGCTGGTCGGAGCCTGGCTGCTCGCCGGCGTCGCATCGGGCTCCAGCCGCCCGCCATCGTTAGTGCAGAATTTCTGCGTGTCGTCTTGATAAGTGCGACCGCATTTGGGACAACGTTGCATGCTGTTATGAGCCTCGATTCTAAGAGATGAAAGAATTTGGTCATTGATTCATTCGATTCATTTAATAAATGAACAAATGAGCCAGTGAATCAATGAATCAACGAATCAATTCTCCCTACTTGCCTTTTGCGATTTTGGCCTGAAGCCTGGCGTTGCCGGGATCGAGTTGGAGTGCGCGCTGGTAGGCGCGCATCGCGTCGCTGCCGCGCCCGCCCTTAACGTAACCGTCGCCGACGCCTTCGAGGCCGAACGCTCCGGCCAACTGCTTGCGCTCGCCTGCGTTGGCAAAGTCCGCCGCGCGGTTATAGATTTTCTCCGCGTCCTCGAAGCGCTCGGTCCCGAGATAAGCCGAGCCGAGCACGTAGTAGGGCGAAAAGCTGCGCGGGCTGACTTCGATGGCCTGCTTGAGCCTCGTCTCGGCCTCTTCAAAGCGCTTCTTGACGACCAGCATCCGTCCGAGCAGAAAGAGCGCCGACGGGTTGCGCGCGTCGAGTTCGAGCGCACGCCTGAGCACGGCCTCGGAATTGTCCCAGCGCTGCTCGGACTGTAGAGCATCGGCGATCAGGACGAGCGTCGGCGCGTCTTTGGCCAGTTCGGCGGCACGACTATAGAGCGGCTCGGCCTCGCTCGCCCGGCCGGTCTTTCTCAGCAGCCGCGCCAGATGAACGTAAGCCACCGCGAACTGCGAATCAAGCTCGATGGCGCGGCGGTAAGCCTGCTCCGTGTCCGCGCCCGTCAGGCCGCGCGCTTCGAGCGCGACGCCGAGACGGTCGTAGGCCACCGCGTTGGAAGACTGCATCTGGATGGCACGCCGCGCGAAAATCTCTGCGTCCGTCAAACGGCTCGCGCTGTTACCGGCCGAGCGCGGCTGGACGAGGACGAAGCTGAGCGCGATGAAAACGTCCGGGTTCAATTGCGCCGAGGCGGCCGCCTGCCTGTAAGCCTTCTCGGCCTCGTCCCAGCGCTGCTGGTCCGTGTAGACGTTGCCGAGGCCGTACCACCCGCGCCAGTCGCGCGGCTTGAGCTGGCCCGCGCTGCGGTAAGCCTTCTCGGCCTCGCCGTACTTGCGTGCGTCGCGCGCGGTGTTGGCTTCGTCCAGGGCATCCTCGAAACGCTCTTCGGCGTCGGCCGGAGGCAGCGCCGCAGTGCCGCCCGCGCCCGAGCTTCTCGGCGGACGCGCACTGCCGCGCGTCGTCGGCGGCTTGATTCCTCCCGTTCGCCGCTTGCCGCTGGTCTCCGGGTTGCGCGGCCTGAAGATGCCCGCGCCGCCGCCCAGGTCGCCGCCCGCCTCCTGCGCGCGCACCGGCGCACCGGTCACGAGCATGAGGCAGATAACGAGCGCAGCCGTCTTCAAGGCCCGGTTCAAGATGCTGTCAGGTTTCATCATCGTTCCTCTCAACAAAAGATCGTCCGCTGTTCCTGTTGACCATCTAAAGACGCCGCTCAAAGCGGGCAGCGCCCGCAGAGTTGAGCCTGCCTCGACGCGCGCCGCCGCAGCATGCAGGCCCGTTCTTCGATTGGCACGACCGATTCCGCCGGGCACGATAAAGAGGTCGCACGGCTTTACAAGCTCAGGTGGGTACTGTGCGGGCGTCACGCGGCCGCCCTCGAAGCCCTGCGCGCTGAAGGCGCTCCAGCAGCAGCCGCATTGCTTGATGCGGGATGACTCTCCGGCAGTCGTCTGCAAGCAGGGGGTGTACTCCGACCATGTGCCGTCTTTTATTCCTCTGTGCCTGACGAGGAGGCAGTTAACATCTTGCGTAAGCCCTGGGCCGCTCAGGGGCCGACGCGAACCAGGCGAAAGCCGATGACGGGCTCTTTAGTCGCGGGATCGAACCAGTCGCGATAGGTCGTCGGCGATTTCTGCTTGTAGTCCGTGACGTAGGCCCCGCCGCGGATGACGACCCAGCCCCTGGTCTGCGGGGCGACCGCCAGTCTGCTGCCCGGATAATAAGCGGCCCTCGTCGCCGTCCATTCGTAGACGTTCCCGGCCATGTCCAAGACGCCCCAGCGCGATTTGTCCTGCGCGTAGGAGCCGACAGGCTTCGGCCCGGCTGCGCCCGAATCCTTCGTCCCCGCGTAGCCTTGCGTCCACTCGTTGCCCCACGGGTAGAGATTGTTCTGGTCGCCGCCCCTGGCCGCGTACTCCCATTCCTCTTCCGTCGGCAGGCGATACTTGACGCCGTCGCGCTTCGAGCGCCAGGCCGCAAACTTCGTCGCGTCTTCAAACGAAACGCCGGTCACGGGCAGCCGCTCGCTGCCCGCATAGGGCTTATCGCCGGACCAGTAGCCCGGCGGCTTGTGCCCCGTCTCGCGGACGAAATCCGCGTACTCGGCGTTGGTCACTTCCGTCTTCTCAAGCGAGAAAGCGCCGACGGTCACGGTATGCACGGGCGCTTCGGGCGCGGCCCCGTCATCGCGCCCCATCTGAAACGTCCCGCCCGGAATGGAGATGAATTCGGGCTTGAAATCAGCCTGCTGGCTCGGCGTCCCATCGCCGGTCCCGCCCGTGCGGACGGGTGGTGTTTCCGGCGGCGCTGTCTGCGCGGGCGACGACGACGCCGCGGAGCGGAGCATGTACCAGGCCCCGAAGCCTCCGCCGATCAAGACGACGCCGATAATGGCCGCGATCAGCGTGGCCGGGACGCCGCCCTTCTTCGGCGCAAACTGGGCCGCGCCGGTTGCCGAAGCCTCAAAGCCGCCTGCGCTCTGCTGCTGCCACGCAGGCGCGGCCTGACCGCTCGCGGACGAAGCGCCCTCTGCGACCTGCTGCGTGACAACGCCCTTGCGTTGCGGCTGCGTCAATTCAAAGCTCTCGGGCGCGACCTGTGCGGAGACGGAATCAGACGCCTGTTCCCGGCGCTCACGCTCCTCCCGTTCCTGCTGCTCCTGCGCAGCACGCTGGCGCGCGGCCTCTTCTGCGGCTCGTCTCTGCGCTTCTTCTGCTCGTCTCTGCTCTTCTACGGCTCGCCTCTGCGCTTCTTCTGCGGCCCTCCGGTGGGCTTCTTCTGCGGCTCTTCTGTGCGATTCTTCAAGGGCGCGCCGCTCGGACGCTTCCGTCTCGGCGCGCTGGCTGGCTTCCCTTTCGGTGCGTGCCTGTGAAGTCTCCAGCTCGCCCGTCATCCGGCGCGCGGCGTCCTCCTGCCTGGCCTGCTCATCGAGGGCTGCGGCCTGTTGCCGGAGGCGCTGGGCCTCCATGGCGGCCTGGCTCTGGTAGGGCGCTGCTTCGTCCAGCGAGCCGGAGCTGATGGTTCCCGCAAACGGGTCGCCGAGGCTGTGCTGGACGACGGGAGTGCCGGGCGGCAGGCTGGTCGCCATCAAATCCTGGAGCTGCGCTTCGATGCGACACTCGCCGCCGTTGCATTCCACCTCCCGCTCCCACTCGGCATAGCCTTCGCGCATGATGTGCACGCGGTGCCTGCCGCGCATCATGTCGGGCACGACCAGCTCGCCCGCTTCGTCCGTGATGCCGACCGAGACGTTATTGATGTAGACGCGCGAGCCGGGCGGGTTGGTCTGGATGCGCAGCATGGTCGCGCCGGGCGGAGGCATGGAGGTCATGCCGGGGGTCGCGGCAATGTCTGTTTCCGATGGCGCGCCAAAGCCGCCGAGCGAGGTTCGCTTGAGCGAGGCGGAGGCCGCCGCGATGGCTTCCCTCAACTCCCCGATGAAGGCTTCGACGGACGGCGGGCGATTGTCGGCCTCTTTTTCCAGGGCGTGACGGACGACGCGCTCGACCTCGGGCGGAACCTGGACGCCGAGCGTCGAGAAGCTCGGCGGCTCGTTCGTCAAATGCTTCTTCATGATCGAAGGGATGCTCGTCCCCTTGAAGGGCACGTCGCCGCCGAGCATTTGATAGAGGATGACGCCGAGGCTGTAGATGTCTGCGCGGGCGTCGGGCTCTTCGTCCGACCACTGTTCGGGAGCCATGTAAAAGGGAGAGCCCATCAGCCCGCTCGTCTTCGCCTGGACGAAGGAGCCGAGCAGCTCGCCCGACTTGATCTTGGCCAACCCGAAGTCGAGCACCTTGACGCCCTCGGCCACGGGCATCCCGTCCTGAATCATGATGTTCAAGGGCTTGAGGTCGCGGTGGACGATGTTCTGGCGGTGCGCGGCCGCGACGCCCGAGCCGACGGGCGCGAGGATTTCCAGAGCGCGCGCGGGCGGCAGCGCCCCTTCGGCCCCGAGAATGTCATGGAGCGATTGGCCGCTGACGAATTCCATGACCAGGAAAGGCATCGTCCCGCGCACGACGCCGAAGTCCGTCACGGCGATGATGTTCTGGTGGCGGATGGCGGCCGCGGCGAGCGCCTCCTGGCGAAAGCGCGTGACGAGCATCGGGTCGTTGCCGACCAGGTCGGGCAGAATCACTTTGATGGCGTGCGCGGTTTTAAGGAAGATGTGCCGGGCCTGGAAGACGACGCCCATCCCGCCCTGACCGATGCGCCGCTCCAGTTGGTAACGACCGTCAAGGACCGGCTCGCCCGCAATGGAGAGAGTCGTGGCATCGCCGTCATTAGGACAATGGTTGACGTGATCGGGGAAACAACGTCGGCAAGCTGGGCATTCTTTCATTAGTCGGCTCGATCCAAAGGAGGCCCGTCAATTCTTCTCGCGAGCGGTTGGCGCATCGGGACAGCCTCTGTGCCTTAGAACGACGGCAAGCGTCTCTTCCTGCGCGCGTCTTTCGTCTGGACTCGGCGCGCGCGGCTCGAATTTCAGAGAGAGCATCGAATGTTCCATGCCGCCGGGCAGCGCATAGATAAGTGGGCCTGAACCACGCGCAGGGATTTTAACGACTCTCCGTCCGCCAGGCAAGTGTATTAAAGTTATTATAGCGGGACTGGCCCGCCTGCACGCCCGGAGCGCCGCATAACGGACCCTCCAAGGGCACGCGTCCGGCCTTAAATCGGGCGCTCGAAACGCCCCGCCCCGACCGGCGATGTGCGGCCCCCCGCGCCGGGCCCGCGCCGCTTTCAATTGACTTTTACCGTCAACCAACTAGAATAGCTCTGGCCCTGGAGATTTCTCACCGAATCATTCAGCGGCATCTCCGGCATCAAGCAAACTTATTTTCTCAGGAAATTAGATTGAAGTTGATTGTTGCTAAAGCATGACTGCGAAGCGGCCGATTGCGAAGTATTAGAGTCTGCAACCGGCCATTTCAACTTGCCCAGAGACTATCGGACGACATCAGCGAGAGCGTTGGGGATGACTGAATCTTCTCCGCGATAACGCTCCAGCGCTATGAAATAACCGGCTTTTCGCAATTTCACGCGACCTCCCTGCGGTGCGTGAAAGTCCGGGTGTCGGCTACGTCTCGCCGGGCAACGGCTTCGTCGTGAACAGGCTCTCCTGCAACTCACTTCGATTGATGCTCCGACGAGGACGGCATCCGGGCACCCTCTGCGCCCAACGCAGTCAGAGCGCTTCACAGAGAAACTCGACTCTCGACTCCGAAGGGTGTCTTCCAATAACCCTTACCTAAGGAGAATCAATAAGATGTGCTCGTCAAAATTTACAAAACAACTTACCGGCCTGGGTCTCGCTCTGGCGGTCCTCTTGAGT
>DASVWH010000036.1:0-3337 GCA_036389715.1 Pyrinomonadaceae bacterium
CGGCAATATCTGCGGCGGCGCGGCGCGTCACTTCGCGCGCCGAATAAGTCTCATAGCTGATGCCGTCATGCTCAAGCTCGGCGCGGATTTCCCGGTCCGAAAAAGAGGGGCCGGTGTAGGCCCCGTCCATCACGAACGAGCGTGGCCTGCCGAGCAGCGCGTGATAAAGCTGGTAGCAGACGCCGACCGCGGTCCCGCTGTCGCCCGCCGCCGGCTGCACGAAGACGCTGCGAAACGGAGTCTTCGAGAGAATCTTTCCGTTCATCACGGAGTTGTAGGCGACGCCCCCGGAAAGCCCCAGCTCCGTCAGCCCGGTCTCGCGGTGAAGATGGTTGAGCACGTGGAAGCCGATCTCTTCGAGTCTCTCCTGAAGGCTCGCGGCGATGTCCCGCTCGCGCTCCGTGAGCGGCGCGCCGGGCTCTCTGGCCGGACCGAACCGCCTGGCGTACTCGTCCGAGAAGATGCGCCCGATGACGGGCGAGCCCTCGTTCCAGGACATCTCGACGCCCTCGGCGTGATGGCGAAAGTAATCCAGGTTCAAGCGAAAGCGCCCGCCCTCTTCCTCGCGGATGAGGTCGCGGAACTCCTCTCTGAAACGCGGGCGGCCGTAGGGAGCAAGGCCCATCACTTTGCCCTCGTCGCCGTAGTGCGGGAAGCCCAGGAACTGCGTCGTCGCCGTGTAGAGGATGCCGGTCGAGTGCGGGTATTCGACCTGGCCCAGAACCTCTATGGAATTGTCTTCGCCGATGCCCCACATCGTCGAGATGAAATCACCGAAGCCGTCGAGCGAGAGCAGCGCCGCACGCTTGAAGGGCGAAACGAAGAAGGAGCTGGCCAGATGAGCACGGTGATGTTCGACGTTATGGAAACGGGCCCGCAGGCTGCCCTTCGGAACATTCAGCGCCTTCGCCAGATCGTCCTTCAGGTCTCTCACCCTGGTCGCATTCGCCAGCCGCTCCGTCACCGCCCCGATGATCCCGCGCCCGCTCCTCTCGCCGACCTCCGAGCCCGAACGCTCAAAGCCCGCGATGCTCTTCGCGGCTCTCCCGGCGGCGAAAAGTATCTTCTTATGCAGGTGGGCCGACGGGTCGCGCGAGATACCCACGTGCTCAAGGTCTGCGGCGGAGACGCCAGCCGCCGCGAGACAGTACCGCACAGCCGACACCGGAAATCCCGCGCAATGCTTGTGACGGTTGAAGCGTTCCTCTTCGACGGCGGCCAGCAACTGCCCGTCGCGAATGATGGCGGCCGCCGCGTCGCCGTGATAAGCGTTAATGCCCAGAACGATCATCTGCTACCACTTCTAAAAAAAAGCGTTTCCGCCTAGTTGGTAATGACGCAGCCCGGAGGCTGGCCGCCGCCGAGCGTCCACTCGCAAACCCTGACCATCTGCGCCGCGATTCGCTCCCAGTTGAAATCGAGGCTCATCCAGCGTCTGCCCTTCTCTCCCATCAGCGCCAGCTCGCGCTCCGGCAGGGACAGCGCCTCTCTGACTGCTTCACCGAGCGCCGCTCCGTTCGCCTCGACCCACCACCCGCAACCGTGCTCTTTCAAGCCCTCCCAGGGCGTCCCGCATGTCGTGATGACCGGGACAGCGCCCGCCAGCGCCTCCGCGACCGCGACGCCGAAATTCTCACTGTAAGACGGCAGGACGAAGAGCTGCGCCAGGGAGTAGGCGGCTAATTTATCTTCTCCGAAGAGCGGGCCGAGGAACTTAACGGAATCCTCAAGGCCCCATTCCAGGACCAATCCTTGCAGCTTTGCGGTGTGTCCGCCCTCGTCCGGCCCGGCAATCGCGAGCACCCAATCCGCGCGCAGAGCGCCCAGCTTCTTCCAGACTTCGAGCAGCAGCGGCAGGCCCTTCTTCGGATGCACGCGCGAGAGAAAGAGCAGGACGCGCCTGCCCGCGAGAGCCGGAAAACGCTCTCCGGCTTCGGCCACGTCCGGCAGCTTCGCGAAATCATCAACGTCTATCCCGTTGGGAATCAACGCGACCGCGTTTTTCAAGCCGAAGCCGCGCACCGATTCCAGCTCCGCCCGCGCCGTCACGCGCAGGCACGCAGCCTCCTTTAGATTCTCGTATTCCCAGAGCCGCCCGACCAATCGCTTCTTCCAGGGCGAGCGACGCAGGGCCCACGGCTCAAGCATCCCGTGCGGGTGAATGATGACGGGCACGCGCCGCTCGTTTCCGATCTTTCGCGCCAGCCTGCCCTGGTGCAGCCATAATCCGTGCTGGCTGATGACCGAAGAACCCTCGCGCAGACAACCCGCGATCCCTGAAGCCATGCTCGCCGAATAGCCGAGCGCCCTGATTGTGCCCGCGGGCCACTGTCGGCAATCGAGCGGTTCCCAGCTCGCCCTATCGTCCGCCGATTCACGAACCTTGAAAGCATCCGCCGAGTGGATTGTGACTCCAATACCCTGGTCCAGGACCGATTGCCAGAGACGGCGCACGCTATACGACGGCCCCCCGTAGCTGGCCGAGAGCGTGCCGATTAAGACCGAGACATTAAGTCCTGCGCTGCTTTCCACTGTGATGGGTTTTCCGGGACGGCCTGGCGGAAGAGACTGAACTTGCGACTCAAGAGTTCTGCGCGGCGTCTGCCGACAAACAATCGCCGGAGAGCGAGAGATAATCCCTGTTTCCGCCTCGCCCCTCCGTAGCCCTAATCGTATCACACCCCGTTTTGAAAAGGCGCAGGCCGCTCTCGCGCCGGACTCTCTCCGGCAAACCTCTCTGGCGCGATACTCTCAGGACATCCCGTTCTGTTCGAGCCATTCTTCGAGGGCGACCAGAATCCAGAGACGCGACCATGAGACATCGCGGCGGCCCCGTAAGAAGCCCCGCCAGAGCCTGCCGACGGCTGCGGCCTGAAAGATGCCGCGGCTTCCGATGCGTGGCGGGCCGAGCCGCTCTGCGCAGAAGGCTCGCAGGCCCCCGCGCATCCAGAGGCCCAGGGGAAGCGTGAAGCCGCGCTTCGGTCGCCCGGCGATGTCGGCCGGGAGAAGCTCTCCCAGGCTCTCGACCAGAAGGCGTTTCGGTGTTCCGTTCGAGAGTTTATGCGCGTCGGGCAATCCCATCAGGTACTCGACGAGCCTGTGATCCAGCAGCGGCACGCGGACCTCCAACCCGTGCGCCATGCTCAACTGGTCCGTGTCCCTCAGGAGCACGTCGTGCATGTATGTGCGCCCCTCTGCATAAGAGACGCGCGCGAGCAGCTCCAGCGAACCGAGGCTCGCAGCTCCCTCGCGCAGCAGCTCGACGTAGGGGTCGGGCGTGCCTGCCAGCCCGGCCCACGAGTCGCTCATCAGTGCGCGGCGCTGCGTGGTTGAAAGC
>DASVWH010000037.1:0-13693 GCA_036389715.1 Pyrinomonadaceae bacterium
GTAGTTCGCCGTCGCGTTGTCCGGCTTGAGCCGCAGCGCCTGCTTGTAGGCTTCAATCGCCTCGCGGTACT
The DNA here is from genome assembly GCA_036389715.1 of Pyrinomonadaceae bacterium. Classification (GTDB taxonomy): domain Bacteria; phylum Acidobacteriota; class Blastocatellia; order Pyrinomonadales; family Pyrinomonadaceae; genus DASVWH01. The sequence continues at coordinate 72 of DASVWH010000037.1, forward strand.
GGTTCGTGTTGTAGAAATAGACATCGCCGAGGCCGAAGTAGGCGAGCGAGTAATCGTTCTTGAGATTGACGGCCTCCCTGTAGGATTCGATGGCCTCCTTGTAGCGTTCGAGCTTGCGGTAGGCGAAGCCCAGCTCGTTGAGCGCCTCCGGGTAGTCGCTTTTCTTGAGCAGCGCCTGGTTGAGCGGGACGAGCGCCTGCGCGTACTGCTTCATCTCGTTGTAGGTCCAGCCCAGCTCGTAATAGGCCTGCGCGTAGTCCCCGTTGAGCGCGATGGCCTGCTTGTAAGCACTGATCGCCTCGTTATACTGGTTCATGCTGCGATAAGCGAAGCCCAGCTCCTTGTGCGCTTCCGGGTAGTTCGGCTTGAGGCGGATGGCCTGCTGGAGCGAGGCGGCGGCCTGCGGGAATTGGTCCTGCTCGTTATAAATCCACCCGAGACTGTAGTGGGCCTCGGCCAGGCCGGGCTTGAGCCGCAGGGCCTGCCTGTAGGCATTGATCGCCTCCGTGTACTTGCCCGCGTTGAGAAAGGTGTCGCCCTGCTCGTTGTAATCGTCGGCGTCTAGGGACGGACGGCCGGGCGCGGCGGGCCGGGCGGGACGGCGGCGCACGACGGGCTGAGTCGCGGCCTTGATGATCGGGCGACGTGCCATAGTGCGTTTGACGGTCGCCTGCGCCGTGCCGCCGACCAGGTCCGCAGACGAAGCGCGCGCTCCGCCGTCACGCGAGACGCTGCCAGCGCCGCCGCCCTGTGCCAGCAGAGTACCGGCCGAGAGCGCCAGCAGAATCGTTGCCGTCAACAGTGCGCGCACAGACAGGAGGGATTTTTCAGACATTCTTTTAACCTCTAAGATGAAGGATTGACTGTTAAAGGGAAACTGCTAATTCTCGGGCGAGCGACCTCCGGCCGTGACGCTCATCGGGCGCTCGAACTTCGTAACTCTCACTTCTTTTGCAGCGGGCCGGGCGATGCCGGGCACGGGCCAGCGCGAAAGCCGAACCGTGCGGGACCGGATTATAGAGCGAATCTCTCGCTACGAAAAGCTCCGGCCATCCCCGGCGGACAAAACGAGCGCTCGCATAGCATCGCAGACGCAGAACGGACGGGCCTTTGCCTTTCAAACCGTCTCAGCCCCTCGCCGAGCCTTTATTTCAAGGGACGGTCGAATCATTCGCGCCGGGAGGCTTCGGCCCTTCGTAGAGCCCGAGGCCGAGGCCGAACTTGGCGGCCGCGCGCCTGAGCGACATGCTCTCGGCGTTGGAGCTGGGGTCGCCGAACTTGTCCACGTCCTCGTCTTCGAGCCCCGTCGCCTCGCGGTAAACCACGCCTTCGGCGCACGGGACCGAGATGCGCGAGACGAGCACCAGCTTGCCGCCGATGCCCGCCAGGTGTCGAATCTCGTAGGACCACCCCGGCGCGTACAGGTCCAGAAACTTGACGGCCGTGTACCAGGGCAGGAATTGAATCTTTTGACCGCCGACCGTCTTGGTTTTCAGCAACCGGCGCGGAATCGGTTTCGAGAGGTCGCTGATGATCTCTGTGATGCTGCGCAAGCTGTTCATCGCTTGATCCTTTCAATCGCCGGACGAAGATGAAGAAAAGAGGGCCGCCGTTTGCGGGCATCAGCCCTTCCTCTGCCGCACATCTTATCGCGAATCGCCGCCCGGTGGTCATCCCCTGACGAGAGAAATTTTGCGCGGTTGACACTCACAATGATGTACGGTAATTTTACTCGACTTCATCAAGCGAAACTTCGCAGCGACGCATGACCGGGATTTTGCGGGCATCCTCTCTGCTCGAACTTTGCTGGTGAGAGCCGGAGACAGGTCCCGTTCGTCTAGTGGCCTAGGACACCGCCCTTTCACGGCGGCGACACGGGTTCGACTCCCGTACGGGACGCCACTTCTTCAAAGCACTTCAAATCCGTATCCCGTCAGTTCACCGATCACAGGGCGCGTCCGTTCCGTCTTGAACAACACTACCTTGGAGGTACTCGAATGACTATCAACGTCGTCGTGGATTTATCTCACTACAACACCGTCACCAGTTTCCAGACCGTCAAAGCGGACGGCATCCTCGGAGTCATCCATAAGGCGACCCAGGGGACCGGCGCGGTTGATTCGCACTACGCGGTGCGGCGTCCCGCAGCGCTGGCCGAGGGGCTGATGTGGGGCGCGTATCATTTCGCCGACGGCAGCGATCCCGTCGCACAGGCTCAACACTTCATCCAGGTGGTCAGCCCCGGCCCGAACGATCTGCTCGTGCTCGACCTGGAGGAGCAGATGACGCTCGCCGGAGCCGAAGAGTTCGTCAAGTATGTCCAGAGCGTGACGGGGCGCTGGCCGGGCCTCTACGGCGGCTCGTACTTAAGAGAACTGCTCGGCAATAACAAGGAGACGGCGCTGGCCTTCTGCTGGTTCTGGCTCTCGGAATACGGGCCGACGCCGAGAGTGCCGTCCGCCTGGCAGACCTGGACGATGTGGCAATATACGGACGGGACGGTCGGGCCTGAGCCGCATTCGGTCGCGGGCATCGGCAACTGCGACCGGGACATGTTCAACGGCGAGTTGGAAGACCTTCAGCGGCTCTGGGGCTACGCTGTTCCCGACAGCCAGCCCGCCGCCGCGCCCGATGGTCAATCCGGCAGCCAGCCCGACACCGCGCCCGCAAGTTGAACGAGGCTTATCACTTAGCGTTAAAGAGGAGCAGCCATTGATGAGCGATAAGATTCTGGTGACGGGTGCGACCGGGCAGATCGGAAGCCTCCTCGTAGAGAGACTGGCCGGGGCGGGCGTGCCAGCGCGCGCCCTGGTCCGCAGCCGGGAAAAGGCGGCCCGCATCGAACAGCTCGGCCTTGAGCCTTTCGTCGGCGACTTCGACGCGCCGGAGACTTTGCGGCCCGCGCTCGACGGCGTCGAGAAGGTTTTCCTGCTCTCTGCGCCCGACCAGAGGCAGGTCGAGTTGCAGGGCAACCTGATCGAGGCGGCCAGAGGCGCGGGCGTGCGTCACATCGTCAAGCTCTCGGCGATTGGCACAGGCCCCGACAGCCCCTTCTCGCTGGGTCGCTGGCACTATCAGACCGAGCAGGAGATAGAGCGTTCCGGGATGCGGTACACGCACCTGCGCCCGAACGGTTTTATGCAGAACGCCCTGATGTTCGCGCCGACGATTAGAGGGCAGGGCGCGTTTTATGGGTCGCTCGGAGAGACGAAGGTCAGCTACGTGGACGCGCGCGATGTCGCGGCAGTGGCGCTGGCCACCCTCACGGAGGACGGGCACGAAGGCAAGGCTTACGAGGTGACAGGGCCTGAGTCTCTCTCTTATCGAGAGATAGCGGGCGCGCTCTCGTCAGTTCTCGGCAAGGAGGTGCGCTATGTTGACGTGCCGATGGAGGCCGCGCGCCAGGGCATGATGGGCGCGGGCATGCCCGAGTGGCTGGCGGACGCGCTGGTCGAGCTGTTCGAGTTTTACCGGATGGGCGGCGCGGCTCACGTTACAGAGACGGTGCGAGAAGTGGCGGGAAGCGAGCCGATTAGCGTCTCGCGCTTTGCCGCCGATTACGCGGGCGCTTTCAAATAGACGAAGCCTTTGGCCGGAGACCGCCCCTCTGTTGTCCGGGGCTCCAGGCAAGACGGATGAAGCAAAACCTCGCGCCGGGCATCACGGTCGGGAAATCGAAGATTGACGGCAAGGGATGCTTTGCCGCCACTCTCTTTCCGAAGGGTCGCAAGATCGTCGAGCTGACGGGCGAGAGGATTGCCCGCCGTGAGGCCGCGCGCAGAATGCGCGGGCGCAAGAGACTTCACATCTGCGGCATTGATTCCTACTGGGGCATCGACGGCAGCCGCGGCGGCAACGGCTCGCAGTACATCAACCACTCCTGCCAACCCAACAGCTTCATCAGGATCATGCACGGCCACATCATCTTCTTCGCTCTGCGCGACATTCATCCGGGCGAAGAGATCACGCTTGACTACGTTACCTCCTACCACTCGGACGACGAAGGTTGTCGCTGCAAGGCCCCTTCCTGCCGCGGCACGATCAACCTCATCAAGAAACCTGTTTCTGCGCGCAGCGGCCGACGGCACGCAAAATAGTGCGGCGCTGGCTGTTCGACTCTCTTGAGGGCTCGACTCTCCGGGGTGCTGCCGGTCCGCGCTCTTGGCCCGTCGGATTTGTCTGGCCTCTGCCGTGCTTTCATCTTCGAGGCTCCGGGCCGGGAGCCCTCGTCCAAGGCTTAAACTCTTGTCCGTTAACATTTGAAGGCCCTCGCGGATGACCAACCGGGGGCGGCTGGCGCGCATCTGATTTGCGTCGCCGGTCCGGTGTGCGGCCCGTCTCGGTCGGGAGCAGGGTCCGCGGCGGTTTGTACACGCTCTCCGCTATGTGGCACACTACCCGGTTCAAGGCGGCAGCCCCGAAGAGGCTTTTGTACCCGGGAAACTGTTTTCAGCTAGGTTACTCGCCCCCGCGAGTTTGAGTCCGGTACAGCCGACGCGCAGGCACGTCCGTGCGGGCCGACGAGTTGGCCGGTTATTTTTGAAGGATTTGATTTGATGTTTAGACAGCGTTTCGTAATCTATGCGGCCCTCGCGGCACTCCTCTTCCTCCAGTCCGCCCTTTTTCCGTCCGTCAAGGCCATCGCGCAGGGCTCTGCGACCAAAGACGTGGTGATGATTCTGCCGTTTGAGAACACGTCGAGCCTGCCGGAGTACAACTGGGTGGGCGAGAGCTTCTCGGATTCGCTGGCCGAACTTCTGAGAGTGCCGGGCCTCGTCGTGCTCTCAAGCGATGAACGCGAGATAGCTTACCAGCGGCTCGGGCTTCCTTTGACGACGCTGCCCTCGCTGGCCACGGCCATCAACCTCGGACGCGTGGCCAAGGCGACGATGATCGTGCTCGGCACTTACAGCGTCATTTCGTCCAGGGACAGCCAGACCGTGACGCTACAGGGCGCGGCCCGCGTCATCAAGGTCAACGAAGGGCGCGTCATGGGCGAGGTCATGCCGGACGGGCGCTGGGCCTCGCGCGTCTTCGACTTCGGCGATCCGCTGACGCTCTTACAGAGGATGCAGGGACGCCTCGCCTTCGACATCCTCTATGCGCGCGACAAGGCATTCCCCTTCACCCGCAACGAGCTGATCGAGCGTGCGACCAAAGTGCCGCAGCTGGCCTTCGAGGCCTACCTCAAAGGCATCCAGACGGAGGACAAAGAGAAGCGCATCAACTATCTGAAGAATGCGCTGCGCATCTACTCGGACGCCAAGGGCGGCGCGGCCTACCCGGAAGCGGCCTTCGAGCTGGGCCACTACTATTTCCAGGCCAAGGACTGGAAGTCGGCGGCGGAATATTTCTCCAGGCTGCAAAAAGATGAGGCTCATTACACGGAGGCTGCTTTCTATGCGGCGCTGGCCTACATGTACCAGGGCAACCTGCGCAGCGCCCTCGATACGCTGATGCCGCTGACGCCGGAGAACTCCAAGACGCCGCTGACGAGCATCGTCAACAACGCGGGCGCTATCGCCGTGCAGGCCGCGCGCGATGAGAAGAACGCCAAGGAGCGCACAGACCTGCTCGCACAGGGCGCCAGGTTTCTCAAGCGCGCGGCGGAGTCTTCGCCGCCGGATGATTCGATAGTCCGCTTCAACTATGCCTACGCGCTCTTCCTCTCGGGCAGGTACGCGGAGGCCGCCGAACAGCTGCGCCCCATCATCGCCGCCGACCCGAGGGACGGCCAGTCATACTTTCTGCTGGCCAAAGCCCTGGAGCGGACCGGACAGCCGGAGCAGGCTGCCGCCGCCGACGATCAGGCCCGCAGGTTCCTCCCGGCTTACGCCAAGTGGCAGACGGAGTGGCAAAAATCGCAGGGCACTCCGGGCGTCACGGTGCGGATGCGCCAGGCCTTCGACCGCAGCGATCTGGTGCGGTCTTCAATCAACGACATAGACACGCCCGCGGCCGGGCCGGGCAGCCCGCAGGAACTGCTGGCCAAGGCGCAGGCGCTCTACCAGGAAGGCCGCGATGAAGAGGCGCTGCCGCAGTTGCGGCGTGTCCTGACGCTCGAACCGACGAGCGCCGATGCGTTTCTCCTGATCGGGCGCATCAATCAACGGCTCGGCGACCAGAAGGCCGCCATCAGCGCCCTCAAGACGGCCATCTTCTGGGAACCGAAAACGATTGACGCTCATATCCTGCTCGGGCGCATCTTTCTTGAGCTGGGCGACCGCGCGCAGGCCATGACCTACGCGCGCAGCGCCGTTCAGATTGATTCCAACAACCAGGAAGCCATCGCGCTCCAACGGCAGGTCGAGACCGGCGGTAAGTGAAGCGCGGCGACGGTCGGAGGGGTCAGGAGGCGCACGCAGGCGCGAGCTGAAGGCGCTTTGAAGCCGTGGGGCGCGAGATTTCACAGAAGAGCCGGAGACTCATCAGGTCTTTCACGTAGACCCTGCCGCCCCTCAGTCTTCATAATAATCCGGGCGGCGGCTCCCTCTTTTTGCTTCCATCTTTTCCCTTCTTTCGCCGCCGCCTTGTGTTAAAATTCGCCCCCGCCGGGTAACTTTGTCGCTCGCTTCCAGCGGGCCTGATTATTTCGCAGATGGTTTTCGCAGCCCTCTTGATTGCCGCAGTTATGATTGTGCTCGGCGCGGTGGCGGGGGCGTCGCGGCATCAGAAGTCTGCCGCGGGCGAGCTGGACCTGATGGGGTCCGAGGGCTCCGTCGAAACGACGCTTGAGCCCGAGGGCTCCGTGCTCATTCGCGGTGAGCTGTGGCGCGCACGCTCACGGACGGGCGCGACCGTCAGGCGCGGAGAGAGGGTTCGGATCGTCGGGGCCAGCGGCTGCTTCCTCGAAGTCGAAGACCTTGTAAAGCATTCTTCATAGCGAGTGCCGGATGCTCCTTTCCGGCTGGCGCGCTCATGGCGACTGATACTCACAAATACGCGGATGGCTCCGAATTTGAAGCGCCCCACTCGGCGCTTGAGGAGTTTAGCCGCGACGAGCGCCGCCCGGCCGTGCTGCTGCTCGGCGCGCTCGTCATCGCCGCCATCTTTTTCGCCATCGGCATCATGGTCGGGCGCTGGACCGCAGCGCGTGATCCGGGCGGGGACGCGCGGCCCGGCGCTGTTGCCAGTCCGGCCGCCACCCCGGCACCGGGCGCGCAGGGTGCGCAAGACGCGGCCGCGCCCGCCGCTCCTAATCCGTCCGCGGGAAACAGCGCCGCCGCGCAGAGACGCTTCGCCGTGCTGATAGCGACCTACGACGCGCCCGAAAAGGCACAGCCCATCATCAAGAGCTTGCAGGATGCCGGGTACGCGGACGTTCGCACGACCAGGCCGCGCGCGTCCGACCCGCAGCCCAGGTACTCTGTCCTGGTAGGACGCTACTCGCAGGAGGAGGCGCGCCAGGCCGTCAAGCAGATGCTGGCGACAAACAACCCGCGCTTGAAATACGTCAGGGTTGTCGAAGATTCCGGTAACTGAAAAGCTCTCTGCCGCAAAGTTCGCTCCCGCGGAGCACCTCTCACCGGATAGCCCGCGCCGTCCGCGCAAGGCTTCCAAACTCCTCCCTGACGCTCAATCAGTTTCAGTTTCCAGAAAACAGTTTTCGTCTGGCACGCGACGTGCTGTATCTCTAGTCGGCCAGCACGCAATGAAACGTGCCCCCGCCGCCAACACCCCTCTGAGCGCCGCCTGCCGCTGCGCCAGCCGCCCGCCGAGCATCCCTACAGTTTAACTTACCGAAATGTGAACCCGGTCAGAAATGACCGGGTTCTCCCACGTTTACGGCCTTTATTTACTGTCCCGGCACAATTTTCACTCTCCGCGTGTAATTTCCGCCCGGGCGTAATGCATCGCCGCGCCGCGCCCTGCGGGAACGTAACGGGCTCCCCGGATAGTCGAACCGACGAAATTTGTCACTCCCCGGTGACGTTTTCTGTCTTTTTGACGCTCGGCGATAGACCATTTGGTTGAAACCGGCAGGACGAAGGCCGGGAAAGAGGAGCGGCGGGAAGGGGCCCTTGATAAGAGCTTGAAGGTGTGAAGGGGTAAGCGGCTCTCTTCTTCTTATTTCATCGCGCGTCGCTTCTTTGTTAAACTCACCGGCATGGACGAGGCGATGGTGCTTAACGCGCAGGCTCGGGCGGGGCGGTTCAGACGGCTGGGCAGCCGTGTGCGCGCCAGTGCGCCGACCCGCGTCGAGTGGGGATTAAGCGTCGCGTCGGCAGCGCTGCTCGTTCTCTCCTTTCCGAATTTCGATCTCTGGCCCCTGGCCTGGGCGGGTCTGGTCCCGCTTTTCGTCGCCGTCGCGCGCAGGCCGGAACGCGGGCGCGCCTTTCTGCTCGGCTGGGCCACGGGCACGCTCTTCTTTTACGGCTCGTGCTACTGGCTGACATACGCGATGGTGCGCTACGGGGAGATTCCGGCCTGGATAGCCTACCCGCTGCTGATCCCTGTGGTGGTGGTCGTCGGGCTCTTCCCGGCGACGTGCTGCCTGCTGCTGGCGCGTGCGCTTGCGCGTTGGGGGCCGCGCGCGTTATTGGCCGCGCCGTTCTTCTGGGTGGCGCTCGAATGGGGGCGGCTCGGATTGACGGGCCAGCTCTGGAACGCCGTCGGCTACTCGCAGGCTTATGTCCCTACGCTGATTCTGCCCGCGCGCTGGGGCGGCGTCTATGCCGTCGGCTTTTTGATCGTCTCGGTCAACGCGGCGCTCGCCTACGCGCTCCTGCTCAGAAGCGGGCGCGCCTTGAAAAGCTCGGCCATCGCCGTCGCCCTGGTGGCCTGTCTTCTCCTGGCGACATTCCTGGCCGCACGCAGCGATGCGCAGGGCGCAGAAGCGGCGCCCGACGATGCTGCACGGCCGGAGGCGGTCGTCATCGCGGTTCAACCGAACGTCCCGATGGAGAGCTTCAAGTCGGCTGCCGAAATGGAGAGCCTGATTAATCGTCACCTGACTTTGAGCGAGGGCGCGCTGGCCGAGTGGGAGAGGAGCGTGCGAGGGCTCGACAGTTCTGCTCCCGGCGCTCAAGCTGTTGGAGCAGGACTCTCGCCATCGCGCCCGGATGTGGCGCGGGTCGTCGTCTGGCCCGAGTCGCCGATGAACTTCAGCTATGCGCGCGACACGGAGTTCCGCGATCTGCTGGCGCGTTTCGCCGGGAGGAATCACACGTCCGTACTCTTCAACTCGCAGGAGCCCGCGCCCGCTAATGGAACGTACAATGCCGCCGTCATGGTCAACGAAGAAGGCCGCCTCATCGCGCAGTATGATAAGATTCGCCTGCTGCCGTTTGGCGAGTACGTGCCGCTGCCGCGCTGGCTGCCGGGAGTGAGCCTGATTCCGACGATGGTCGGGGATTTTACGCCGGGCGCGGAGTACCCCTTGATGCCGCTCGGCCAGGCACGCGCGGGCGTCTTCATCTGTTTCGAGTCGGCGTTTCCATCCATCACTCGCCATTTCGTGCAGGCGGGCGCGGACGTGCTGGTCAACATCACGAATGACGGATACCTGGGGCCGACGCCGGTGATGCGACAGCACCTGGCCAACACCATCTTTCGCGCGGTGGAGAATAACCGGCCCGTCCTGCGCGTGACCAATACGGGCATCACGGCACACGTCTCGGGGCTTGGCCGGGTGACGGACGAGACGAAAGGCTATGAGCCCGCGGTGCGCGCCTGGAGCGTGCGGCGGACAACCGCCGGAAAGACTTTTTACACGCAGTACGGCGACCTCTTTGTCGGCTCATGCGCGCTCTTTGCCCTGGCGCTGGCCGTCGCGTCCTGGAGCCAGCGCCCGGCGTCAGGCGCTGGCCGCGCTCGAATTCGGTAGATTATTCAGAGGAAGGTTCAAGCATGTTAGAGACTGTCTCAATCCTGGAGTTACGAAACTCTTACGAGGACTTGCGCAAGCGCGTCGAGCAGCTCGGGAGGTTTCTTTGATGTTGCTGCCAAACGCGCGGAGTTAAAACGCATCGAGGGGCTGGCGGCCGCGCCCGATTTCTGGAACGACCAGGAAGCGGCGCAGAATCTGATGGGGCAGCGCAGCCGCCTGGAGCGCGGCATCCTCCGGCAGGAGGCCTTCGAGTCGGCCATCGCGGACGCCGGAGTGCTCTTTGAATTCGCCGAGGAGGACGAGGATTCGCTGCGCGAGCTGCGCCAGTTGATTGAGCGGCTCGAACACGAGATCGGCGTCGCCGAAACTGAGATGCTGCTTTCCGGCGAGAACGACCAGCTCAATGCCATCTGCACGATTCACCCCGGCGCGGGCGGCACGGAGTCGCAGGACTGGGCCGAGATGCTGCTGCGCATGTACCTCAAATGGGCCGAGCAGCGCGGCTTCAAGACGGAGATTATAGATTACCAGCCGGGCGAAGAGGCGGGCATCAAAAGCGTTACCTTCAGAGTCGTCGGCGAATATGCCTACGGGCTGCTGTCGGCCGAAGCCGGTGTTCACAGGCTGGTCCGCATCTCTCCTTTCGACCAGGCGGCGCGCCGCCATACTTCGTTCGCTTCCCTCTTCGTCTCTCCAGAGATTGACGAGAACATCGAAGTGGAGATTAACGACAAGGACCTGCGCGTTGACACGTATCGCGCGACGGGCGCGGGCGGCCAGCACATCAACACGACCGATTCGGCGGTGCGCATTACGCACATCCCGAGCGGCATCGTGGTCCAGTGCCAGAACCAGCGCTCGCAGCACCAGAACCGCGCCGTCGCGATGCAGGTCCTGCGCTCGCGGCTCTACGAGCTTGAGATCGAGAAGAGGCGCGCCGAGACCGCCGAGCTTGAGGCCAACAAGCAGGAGATTTCCTTCGGCTCGCAGATTCGCAACTACGTGCTCGCGCCCTATCGCCTGGTCAAGGACGCGCGGACGAAGTTGGAGCGCGGCAACGTTGATGCCGTGCTCGGCGGCGACATAGACGATTTCATCAAGGCGTATCTTCTCTTGCGCCGGGCGGCATAGCGAGACGAACATCGGATGTTAGAGGCCGGAGGCCAATAACCGTCAGCGGGCATCTGCTTTTTGGAGAGTTTATGGCAACAACACAAACGGAAGCGCGGGTTAAAGCGGCAGCGCCGAGGAATACGCGGCGCAACGAGATCATCGCCATTGCCCTGTTCGCCCTGAGCGCGCTGCTGGCGCTCTGCCTCTTTTCCTATAAACCGAACGACCCGTCCTGGAATACCGCCGGGCAGGCCGAGACGCGCAACCTGATCGGCCCGCTCGGAGCAAATATCGCCGCCGCGCTCTTTCAGTTTGCGGGGCTCGCCGCATACCTCTTGCCGCTGCTCCTGATCGCCGCCGCCTGGCGGCGCTTTCGCACGCGGCGCATCCGCGCTCCGCTGTCGAGAATCATCGGCCTCGTCATCATGCTGATGGCTGTCGCGGCGCTCTTCGCTCTCTTTATCACTCGCCCGCTGTTTGACGGCAGCGTCCCGCCGGGCGGAGGCGCGGGCGAGCTTATCAAGCGCATCCTCGTCGGCGGATTGAACACGGTCGGCGCGACCGTCCTGCTCTCGGCGCTGGCCGCGACGGGGCTGCTGCTGGCCACCAACTTCTCTTTCGTGCGCGCTTATGAATGGATAATGGCGGCTTCGGGCGAGCGCTTCGGCTTCTTCCGCAAACTCCCGGAGCGCTTTCAGGCCTGGCGTGCGGCGCGCCGCGAGCAGGCCCAACTGCGTATCAACATGCGGCGCGCAGCCCGCGAAGAGCGTGCCGCCGTCCGTCAGGTCGAGAAGGGCCAGGGCCAGAAGTCAAGGGAAGAGCGGGTCGCAGAGTTCATGGCGGAAGGCGTGAGCCTGGACCTTTCGGCGGCCGGAGCGATCAAGCGCGCGGCTGCCCTTTCCGAACCCGCCATTGTCCCGGCCTCCGATGTAGATGTACAGGATGAAGTCAAAATCGCTGCTCCGCCCGTGCGCTCACAGGCGGCAGCGGCGGCTGAACAGGACGTGGCAGCTCGGGATGGAGTGCAGAGCAGGGTCAGGGGCGCGGGACAGGAAAGCGTTGCGCCGGTGGGCCGCGCTGCTGCCGCTTCGCGCCGCGCCAGCGAGCCGCCGACAGACGAGTCTGCGGAGATAGAGGAGATGGTCAAGACCGCCTCCGTCGTCCGGACAGAGATTAACGAAGAGAAGGGCGCATCTGCCGCCGCGTCCCGTCAGGCGCGCCGCGCGGCTCTGCCCGTAGCAGCGCCCGACGACTACAAGATACCGGGCGTCGAATTTCTCAACGCGCCGCCGCCGCACCTCGAACATGCCGACGAGGAATACTACGCGCTGGCCTCTAAGCTCGCGGAAAAGTGCAAGGAGTTCAACGTCACGGGCAAGATCGAGCACATCTGTCCGGGCCCGGTCGTCACGACCTACGAATTCAAGCCCGACCCCGGCATCAAGTACTCGCGCGTGACGGGACTCGTAGACGACCTCTGCCTGGCGCTCAAGGCCGAGTCCATCCGTATTGACCGGTTGCCCGGCAAGGCTCACGTCGGCATCGAAGTGCCGAGCCCGCACCGCGAGACGATACACCTGCGCGAAGTCATCGAGTCGCGCCAGTTTCGCGAGTCGGCCTCGAAGCTGACGATTGCGCTCGGCAAGACTATTGACGGGCTCAACTACATCGCGGACCTGGCCAAGATGCCGCATCTTTTGATTGCGGGCGCGACGGGCGCTGGCAAATCCGTCGGCGTCAATTCGCTGATAGTCTCCATTCTCTATAAAGCGCGCCCCGATGAAGTCAAATTCATCATGGTTGACCCGAAGCGCCTGGAGCTGGGGCTGTACGCCGACATCCCACACCTGGCGACGCCCATCATCACAGACCCGAAGCGCGCGGCCATCTCTTTGAAGTGGGCCGTCTCGGAGATGGAGCGCCGCTACAAGGAGCTGGCCGGGTGGGGCGTGCGCAACATTGACGGGTTCAACACCGAAGTGACGCGGCGTAACCTCGTCAAGGATTATGACGAGACGACGAACGAGCCCTGGAAGCCGCTGCCCTACATCGTCATCATCATAGACGAGCTGGCCGACCTGATGATGGTCTCCGGCCACGAGGTGGAGGAATCCATCACGCGCCTGGCGCAGATGGCGCGCGCCGTCGGCATCCATCTGGTGCTCGCGACGCAGCGGCCGTCCGTTGATGTCATCACCGGACTCATCAAGGCAAACTTCCCTTCGCGCATCTCCTTTCGCGTCTCCTCGAAAGTAGACTCGCGCACTATCATCGATGCTAACGGGGCCGAGCAGTTGCTGGGGCGCGGCGACATGCTCTTTCTCCCGCCGGGCACATCGCGCCTGATCCGCGTTCACGGCGCTTACGTTGACGAGGCGGAGATCGGCCGCATCGTCTCGCACATCAAAGAGCAGAGCGCGCCCGCCTACGACGAATCAATCACGCAGTCCGAGGAAGAGGCGCTCAGGCTCGAAGGCGGCGGGGGCGAGCGCGACGAGCTGTTTGAAGACGCCCTGCGGATTTGTGTCGAGATGAAACGCGCCTCGACCTCCGTCTTGCAGAGACGCCTGCGCATCGGCTACGGCCGCGCCGCCGCGATTCTAGACATAATGGAGCGCGAAGGCTTCATCGGCCAGGCCGACGGCGCTCGCCCGCGCCCCGTCCTCAGCCGCGCCTTTGA
>DASVWH010000038.1:0-7497 GCA_036389715.1 Pyrinomonadaceae bacterium
TACGGGCCGCGATGGCCGAACGGGGCGGCGCGGGCCTCAAAAGCATGCTCGACCAGCAACTTGACCAGCCGACGGACATGGACCTGCTCGTCGGATTGCCGCAGCAGAGAGGCGGGCAATGGGTCGTCGCTTTGCGCAACACGGGTGCGGTGGACGCGGCCGTGACGGTCCTGGCCGTGACCGCGACCGGCGAACGCCTGACGGCGCAGGCGACTATCCCCGCGCGCAATTTCGGCGAAGCCGTCTTCACGACGCAGTCCAAACTGGCCCGCGTCGAAGTTGACCCGGACAAGCTCTACCCGCAGCTTGATTACACGAACGACGTTGCGCCGCGCTCGGGCCTGACGGAAGACGCGCTGGCCGAAGCGACGGCGCTCTTCGCGCGCCAGAATTATGCGGGCGTAGAGACGACCGCGCGCGAGCTGCTCGCGCGTTCGCCGAGGATGCAGGAGGCGCGTCTGTTGCTGGCGCGCTCTCTGCTGGCGCTCAACCGGCTCGACGAAGCCGAGAAGGAGTTTCGCGCGGCCCTGGATGAGCGACTGCCGCTGCCGGTCACGCTGGCCTGGGCCAATATCGGTCTCGCCGAGCTTGGCCTGCGCAAAGGACAGGCTGCCGAAGCCGCGCGCCGTTTCAACGAGGCCGTCCGGGCGGACGCCGATTATGCTTCGACGCTGGCGGCGCGGCTGGGCCGGATCAAGGCCGAAGCTGCCGCCAACGCCGCGCCCGCGCCGGACGAGTCGGCCCGCGCCTTCATAGCCCAATTCGACCAGGCCATCAAAAGCGGCAGGAAGACTGAGCTGGATGCGCTCATCGTGCCGGGAGAGCTGACGGATTTCGTCCGCGGCATAGTCGGCAGCCAGCCGGAAAGCTGGCAAACGCGCGTCCTCCGCACCGAGCAACTAGACGCCACGCGGCTGGCCGCCGATGTCAGCATCAACGCCAGGCAGTTTGGCCGCGACCAATCAGGCACGGCCGTCCTGGTGCTGCGCCGCATCGCCGGGGCCTGGAAACTGGCGGCGATTGACTACTTCGAGGTGCGATAGGATAAGTCATGTTAGAGGCTGCCGAAATCGAGCGACGCTGCGGGCGTCTGCGCCTGCTCCTGATGGATTGCGACGGCGTCTTGACGGACGGGCGCATCACGCTGCTCGATAACGGCGACGAGCAGAAGAGCTTTCATACGCGCGACGGCCACGGCCTGGTGCTGCTGCACCGCGCGGGCCTGATGTCCGGCATTATCTCGGGGCGCACGGCGACGGCCGTCGAGCGGCGCGCGCGCGATCTCGGCATCGGCTACGTCCGGCAGGGCGCATTGAATAAGATTAAGGACTACGAAGAGCTGCTCGCCGAGGCCGGGCTCGAAGAGCAGGCGGTGGCCTTCATTGGTGACGATGTGACCGACATCCCGCTGATGCAGCGCTCGGGGCTGGGCTTTGCCGTGGCCGACGCGACCCCCGAGACCCGCGCGGCCGCAGACTATGTGACGCAACTGCCGGGCGGCTTCGGCGCTGTTCGTGAAGTGGCCGAGCTGATTCTGAAAGCGCAGGGACACTGGGCCGAATTGATGCGCCGCTATCTCAAGGGATGAAAAGCGCGCACGCGCTCTCTCTGTCACTCTCGCAAGTGATGAGAGCGGCCCGAACCGCAGCAGCGCGGTCGCCGTCAATTCGAGCAGCGCCGTTTGACTTTGGCCTGAGCATTACGCATCCTGAAGAAGAGCTTCGTTTGTAAGGAGGGGAAGATGGTTGATGCCTCGCGCCAGGTGCTTTTCGTCGAAGACACTGCCGACACTCGCGACCTGGTCGAATTCAGTTTGAGCCAGGAGGGCTTCACGGTCGTGACGGCGCAGACGGCCGACGAGGGCCTGGCGTTGGCGCGCGCGCAAGTCTTCGCCTTAATCCTGCTCGACATCGGCCTGCCCGATAGGGACGGCCTTGAACTCTGTCGAGAGATTCGCGGCTTCGACCCGAAGACGCCGATAGTCTTCTACACGGCCTTCGCCGAGCTGCTCGACGAAACGGAAGCCTACAAGGCCGGGGCGCAGGGCTGCCTGCGTAAGCCGGAGGACACGGCGCGGCTCGGCGAAGTGGCGCGGCAGGTCGTCGCCGATGCGGCCCGCTAGGGATGCGGCAGGCCCGGAATCGAATGCCTGCGCCCGTCCCGGTTGACACCCGGCCACAGGCTTGATTATCTTTCAAGCATCAACGCAGCGATGATGCGCGGCGCGGGGCTTTCCCGCCGGTCGCCTTCATCCTTCCGACTTGCTCTTGAGCGGGTGTGGCGCAATGGTAGCGCATCAGCTTCCCAAGCTGAGGGTTGCGAGTTCGAGTCTCGTCGCCCGCTTTTTACTAAATAATTCAATGTTTTCCGGCCATCTTACGCTTTTTCTTAGTCCCGGCCTTGACCTCAGAAGCCGCATCAGACGCATCAGAGGGTGAGTCTTTGGAGTGCCGGACGGAAAGCGTTTTTAGACCACCCAACCCTATTTTCGGCAAGCTGAGCGAATTTCATCGCTCGATTCAAGAGAACGCAGTAGATTACAGGTACATGAGAAAAGCTACTTTCGGCGAGCGCCTGCGTTACGCCTTCGATAAAAGTCTGTCGGGCGGGACGATTTCACTGATCGGCTGGCTCGGCCTGGCGTCCATCCTGATCGTCGTCACGGCGACCGTGATTCTGTTGTTGACGGGCATCACGCCCGAAGCCCCGGAAGGGCAGGAGCCGCAGGCTCTGAACTTCCTCGAAGCCCTCTGGCAGAGCTTGATGCGGGCGCTCGACCCCGGCACGCTCGCAGGCGATGCGGGCTGGCGCTACCGCGTGCTGATGCTCCTCGTGACGGCGGGCGGCATCTTCATCGTCAGCTTGCTGATTAGCGTCTTATCGAACGGCTTGCAGGGCAAGCTCGAAGAACTGCGCAAGGGGCGCTCGTTCGTCGTCGAAGAGAATCACACGCTGATTCTCGGTTGGTCCACGCGGATTTTTCTGATTATCTCCGAGCTGGTCATCGCCAACGAGAACCAGAAGAGACCGCGCGTCGTCATTCTCGCCGACAAAGATAAGGTCGAGATGGAGGAGGAAATCCGTGCCAAGGTGGGCGACACTAAGAACACACGCATCGTCTGTCGTTCGGGAAATCCGATTGACCTCGTAGACCTCGAAATCGTCAACCCGCACGCCGCCAAATCAATCCTCATTCTCTCGCCCGGCGATACGCCCGACGCGGACGCGCAGGTTATCAAGATGATTCTGGCGATCACGAACAACCCGAACCGCCGCGCGGAGCCCTATCACATCGTCGCCGAAATCCGCGCCGAAAAGAACATGGAGGTCGCACGCATCGTCGGCCAAAACGAAGCGAAGCTGATTATGTCGGGCGACATCATCGCGCGCATCACCGTGCAGACCTGCCTGCAAGTGGGCCTCAGCATCGTTTACACGGAGCTGCTCGATTATGACGGCGACGAGATTTATCTACAGGAAGAGCCGCAGCTCGTCGGCAAAACATTCGGCGAGGCGCTCTTCGCTTATGAGCATTGCGCCGTGATGGGTCTCAGGCGAGCGGCGGGCAGCGTTAAAGTAAATCCGCCGATGGAGACCGTCATCGCGGAGGGCGACAAAATCATCGTCATTGCCGAGGACGACGACAAGGTTATCTTTTCCGGTTTCTCCCATGCCAAAGTCGAGGAGAGCGCGATTCGACAGGCGGCCGAAGACCTTCGACAGCCCGAACGAATCTTGATTCTGGGCTGGAATAAACGCGGCGCAACCATCGTCCGCGAGCTGGATAACTACGTGGCCGACGGGTCTTTCCTCAAGATCGTCGCCGATACGCCCGAAGTCGAAATAGAGCAGAGCGGCATCGCCGAAAACCTGCGCCGCCTGGCAATCGAGTTTGAGGCGGGCGATACGACCGACCGGAAATTGCTCGACGATCTTGACCTGACCTCCTTTCAACACATCATCCTGCTCTGCTATGCCGAGCAGCTGGACGCGCAGGCGGCCGACGCCAAGACGATGATTACGCTGCTGCACCTGCGCGACATCGAGCAGAAGAAGGGCGAGGCTTACAGCATCGTCAGCGAGATGATAGATGTGCGCAACCGCGCGCTGGCGGCCGTCGCCAAGGCCGACGATTTCATCGTCAGCGACGAATTGACCGGCCTGCTCCTGACACAGGTTTCGGAGAACGCCGAGCTGCTCGAAGTCTTCGAGGATTTGTTCAACGCCGAAGGCTCGGAGATTTATCTCAAACCGGCGCAGAATTACGTTGTCCCCGAACGGGAGGTCGATTTTTACAGCATCACCGCATCGGCACGCAGGCGCGGGGAGACAGCCATCGGCTACCGCCTGGAACGCTACGCCAACGATGCCGCCCGCGCTTACGGCGTGCGCGTCAATCCGCCGAAAAGCGAGCTGGTCAGCTTCGGAACAGGAGATAAAATCATCGTTCTGGCGGAAGATTAAGCCGCCTTCCGTTTATCTCAAGCGTGCGCAGCCCCCTGTCACCCCGTCGCCGCGGCTGCATCCAGCGGCAGCCTCACTCTTTACCGCTTAAAGGGGCTCACCTGCGGCGATTTTTATTGGCTTCGATTTTACTCTTCCCGCTCACACCTTCCGGCCGCGGCCAATCCATTTCAGCGCAGCCGCCCGAGCCCGATACCCTGATGGCCGAGAAGATTAGTTTGACCGGTGGAAGGCCGCAGAGCTGGCGAAGAGAACAGCTTAGCCGGTCCGAGCGTTTCACAATCTCTGAAGATTCGTGCCGGGCTTTTGCAAATGGGCCGCGTATCGTAAAGAAACGCAGGCGGGCGCGAGCGTATGCTTTTTTCGCACTTGTTGACCGTTTTCGCCCGAAATCCGGGCTTTTAGTGAGGCTCGGAGTGGCACGTCGGTTGCGGTTATGCAGACGTTCTAAGATAGCTGAAGGAGGAAGATAATCGTGCGTATCAAGCTGATGGGCGGGGCCTGTTTAATGGCACTGGCGTTGATGGCCGCGGGATGTTCGGGCGATTCGACCAATACGAGTACGACCGCTAACGCTAATATGGGGACAACGAATTCCAACGTCACGACCACGACCAGCACTGCCACTACGAACGCTGAAACGCCGGGCACGTCAACCGAGTATGAAACGACCACTTCCGAGACGGGCGGGGTCAAGACCGAGACGCGGACCTACAGGAATAACAGCCGCATCTCCAAAGTCATCGTCACGACGCGCGACGGCAAGCGTACAGCGAGGGTTTATTCGGCCAGCGGCGAAGAGCGAGAGCTGAGGGATAACGATGATCTCGACGACCTGTTGAGCAAGGGCGGAGACGCCATCGCCGACGCGGCCGGGTTCGTCGCCGATAAGAGCAAGGACGCCGCCAGGGCTACCAAGGAAGGCGCTGAGACGATAGGGGAGAAGACGGTAGACGGCGCGAAGACCATCGGCAGTAAGACCGCTGAAGGCGCAAAGACAGTCGGCAGCAAGACGGTCGAAGGCGCGAAGACTATCGGGAGCAAGACGGCCGACGGCGCAAAGGCCATCGGGAATAAGACGGTCGAGGGCGCGAAGAAGACCGGCAGTGCCATCAAGGATGCCATCACGCCTTAACTCTACGGGCTAAATTTTCAGGGCAATGGGTCAGGGGCGGTCGCTTAATGGAAGCGGCCGCCCCTTTCTCATGAGAGACGCGCCCGCCCCGAGAGGCTTCAGAGCGCGTGCGCGAGCCCTAGCGCGAACGTCGGCCGAGAGAGGCCGCGCCGCCTCTTCTTAATGCTATAATCACAGCCTCCGGCCGCCGTCGCTAGCAATGGCTCGCGGCCGGCAGTTATCTCTGTAATCAAGAGAGGAGTTCGGTCCATGGCAGACAAGACCCGGTTCACCCTGATTTGCCCCTGCTGCGAAGCCACGCTGACGATTGACGCGCTGACGGGCGCGCTCATTTCTCACGAAGAGAAAGCGAAGCCCGTCGCCTCCTTCGACGAGATGCTCAAGGGGCTCGACAAGCAGAAGCAGATGCGCGAGCAGTTGTTCGAGCAGGAGCTGGGCTCGCAGAAAGACCGCCAGCGCCTGCTCGACGAAAAATTCCGCGAAGCCATGAAGCGCGCCGAGAAAGATAAGGACAAGCCCTACATCAACCCGCTCGACGTTGACTGAAGCGACCCCTCGGGCCATGGACGCCGAAGAGGCGCGCGACGAATCCAGAAGGCCTCGTCCTGAGCCCGTCCCGCGGCGTTCATCCCTGACAGCGGTTCGAGTGCGCAGCAGAGCGCCCGGTGTTAAGTTGGGAAGGGAAGGAGTTTTCATGTATGAGAAGGCTTAAGCAGTTGACGGCAGTTGTTCCGGCGCTGGCTCTCCTGTGCCTGATGAGTGCGAGTGCGCGGGCGCAGGCGGCGCAGGACGAAGAGGGCACGGGCGCCGCCGAGAGCGCAGCCGTCAAGCAGTTGACGAGCCGCGACCCGCTCGTGCGCCAGCGCGGCGCGGAGGAACTGGCGCGCCTGGAGGCCACCGGCCAGCGCAGGTTGGTCGAAGGCTACCGCTTGCAGGAGAAGAATGCGCGCGTCAGGCTGGCGCTCGATTGGGCGCTCTTTCGGATGGGGAAAGCGGAGGCGCTCTTGACGGTCATCCGTGCCCTGGATTCCCAGCGCTACAATCAGGCCCACGAATACCTGGCCGCGCTCGGCGACCCGGAGCCGCTCTACTACTTTCTGGACAAGATGAACGGGAACACTCAGGCCATGCTGCTCGAAGTTCTGGCGCGCATCGGCGACGCCGGGACGCTCGAACGTCTCAAACCATTTGCGGAATCCTTCGACCCGAAGGTCGCAGAGGCGGCCGCGTTCGCCGCGCGTGAAATCACCCGCCGCCTCGACCGGCAGCCCGCACAGAATACCTCCACGCGCCCGCGACAGGTCGGCAAGGAAGAGGCGGGCACTCCCTGAGTCAAGCTTCAACCGCGCTTCTCTCTCGAACCTATGCACCGAAACCTGCGCTCATTCCTCGACCTGCTCGAACGCGAAAACGAGCTGGTCACTATCGAAGCGGAAGTTGACCCGAATCTGGAGCTGGCGGAAGTGCATCGCCGTGTGATCGCGCGGGGCGGGCCCGCGCTGCTCTTCAAGCGCGTCAGGGGCAGCCGCTATCCGGTCGTGACGAACATGTTCGGGACCGGGCGGCGCATCGAGCTGGCCTTCGGGCCGAAACCCGAAGCCCTCGTCCGCGAGGCCGTGCACGTCTTTGAATCGCTGCTGCCGCCGCGCCCGCGCCAGCTCTGGCAGCACCGCGCGCTCGCGCTCGAAGCCCTGCGCCTGGGAACGCGCAAGGTCAGGAGCGCGCCCGTCACGGAGATGATGGAGCGGCCCGCGCGTCTCGATGAGCTGCCCGTCCTGACGACCTGGCAGGAAGACGGCGGCCCCTTCTTTACCCTGCCGCTCGTTTATACGGAGCACCCTGCGACAGGCAAGCATAATCTAGGGATGTACCGCATGCAGCGCTACGACGCGCAGACG